>NZ_JBSGVS010000013.1:0-147148 GCF_053608565.1 Streptomyces sp. NPDC055025 | reverse complement strand
CCGGGCCCCGACGGCGCGGTGCGGGTCAGCAGCACACCACTGACGATCAGCAGCGCTCCCGCCACGGTGTTCCATCCCAGCGACTCGTCGAGGAAGAACACCCCGACGATCGCCGCCCACAGCGGGGTCAGATACGCGACCGTGGAGGCGACCGTCGAACCGACAGCACGGATGACCGACAGGTTCCACATGTACGCGAGCCCCGTGCCCACGGCGCCGAGCACCACCATGGCGGCCATCGGGCCCACTCCGCCCCAGTGCGGCGCACCGCCCAGCAGCGGTGCGAACAGGGCGAGTTCGACGGCACCCCAGCTGACCTGGATGGCGGTGAGGGTGATCGCGGGTATGTCTCCGCCGGACAGGAACCTGCGGGTGTAGGTGTAGCCGAGCCCGTACGAGGCGGTGGCGACCAGACAGATCAGACTCCCCTTCATCAGCGAGTCCTGGCCGCCGGACCACACGCCGAGCACCACCAGAGCGCCGCACAGGCCGGTGCCGATGCCGATCAGCCGGCGGAGGGTCGGCTTCTCGTCCGGGAGCATGACCAGCACCCAGACGAGTGTGAACAGGGGGATGGTGGAGTTCCACACTCCGGCCGTGACCGAGCTGATGTGCTGCTCGCCCCAGGCGAACAGGGTGAAGGGCAGGGCGTTGAGCACCGTACCCACCACCAGGGCGTGGCCCCAGACGCGCCGGTCGCGCGGCACCGCGAGGCGTCGTACCAGCACCAGGGCCCACAGCACCAGGGCCCCGAAGAAGCAGCGCCAGAAGGCGACCCAGCCGGGTTCGATCCCGGCTTCGACACCGATCTTGATGAGCGCGAAGCCGGACCCCCAGATCATGGAACAGATGAGGAACTGGGGTACCCACGCCTTGGCCGGCGTGGTGGTCAACGCGTCTACGGAGTTTGCCACTCTGGGTCCTTTCGGGTTTCCGGGTGTGCCGAGGGGCGGAACTGGGCCCCCGCTCAGGACACTTCGGCGCGGTGCCCCGCCGCGGCCGCGGCGAAGGCGCGCACCAGGGCATGGGGGCGGGAGGTGTCGTCGGCCAGTTCGGGCTGGAACAGTGTGGACAGAAAGAACCGGTGCCCCGGCAGTTCGGCCATCCGGGGGTGGCCGTCGTCGTCATGACCGGTGAAGCGCAGTCCGTGGGCGCTCAGGACGCCCGCGTACCGCGGGTCCGGGGCGTGGGTGCACTGGTAGCGCTCCACGGTGGTACGGGCGCCGAGCGCCGTCTCGGCCAGTGAGCCGGGCTCGACATGGACGATCGCCTCGTGGCCCGCGAGATCGTGCGGCAGCGGGACGATCAGCGGGAGCCCGCCGCCGGGGGAGTTCTCCTCGTGCGACGCGTCGTCCATCGCGCACACATGGCGGGCGAACTCCAGGAGGACATGCGGGAATCCGCCGCAGGTCGCCAGCAGCGGGATGTTCCGTTCACGCGCGGTGCGCACCGCGGTCAGCGCTCCCGCCTCGCTCCGGTACGGGCTGCCAGGCACCAGCCAGATTCCGTCGAACCCGGCCAGTTCCCGGGGGCCGCCGACCTGCGCGGTCGACACCCAGTAGGCATCCACCAGCAGCCGTTCACGGCGCCAGAGCGCTTCGAGCACGGGCGCGTAACGGGTGTGCGCGGGCACCCCCATGGACCGCTCGCCGACGAGCGCGATCCGGGCGGGCCGTACACCCGACGGGTGTGTGCCCGAGGGGTCGGGGACGGCGTGAGGAGGCGGGGCGATGGTGGTGGGCACGCCGAAATCGTCCAGTGGATGCGAGAAAAGCGCAAACGATCGCTTCTTATTCCCTGATAAGCGATGCTGATGTGGTGGATCCGCGACTGCTCCAGACGTTCTCGTCCGTCATCACGCACGGCTCCTTCTCCGGCGCCGCCCGGGAGCTGGGCTATACGCAGTCCGCGGTGTCCCAGCAGATAGCCGCGCTGGAAGGGGAGTTGGGCGTCGAGCTGGTCCGCCGGCGGCCGGTCGGCCCGACCGAGGCGGGTGCGCGGCTGCTGGAACACACCGCCCCGATCCTGCTGCGCATCAACGCGGCCCGCGCGGAGGTCCAGCGCATGAAGGGCGGCCCCACCGGTCGACTGACCGTCGGCGTATGCCCGTTGGCGGCCACGGCGGACGCGCTGCGGATCGTCGGCGAGGCGGCACGGCGGGCCGGGGTGTACGAGTTCACCGTGCGTACGCTGCACCGGCGGGCGGTCGCCGAGGGCGTCGCCACCGGCATGCTGGACCTGGGTCTGGCCGACGGCTTCGCCCTGCCCGACGACCCGCTGCGACTGCCCCGGGTGGCCGGGCTGCGCGCCGTACCGGTCCACCGCGAGGAGGTGGTCGTGGCCCTGCCGCCCTCCCACCCGCTGGCACACCGAACGGGTCTGCGGCTGGCGGATCTGGTGGAGGCCCGCTGGATCGACGCACCGGGTGTGAGCGCCCCCCTGCCGGACCTCCGCGCCGCGGTCGGCGACGGGCCGCTGCTGCGGGTGGCCCTGCGCTACGACGGCCTCGACGTACGCACGTACACCGAACTCCTCGCCGGCGGCCAGGGTCTGGGCCTGCTCCCCCGCTTCGCCCTCACCGGCCGCCAGGACCTGGTCGGAGTCCCCCTGACGGCCCCGGAACTCTCCCACCGCGTCGAAGCCCTACGCCTCGCGGGCGGCCCCCCGGTGGTGGACGACCTGGTGGCCTCGCTCACGGAGGGGTCGGGGGCGGCGGGGCGGTAGAGCCAGGCTGTTCCGGCGCAGACAACCCGCGGCGCGGCGGAAACCTGTTTCCGTGCCCATCAGTTCAGGTGCCGGGAACGCGGTCCGGCACCGGCTGCCCTGGAGCAGGGCACCGGCCCTCCCTCTCCACTGCCCGCCGTGCCTCGGCCACCACTTCGGGATCAGTGACGAAGTGGGTGTCCTGCTCGGCCGACGCGCCCCCCGTGCCGAGCGGTACCCAGCGGCCTCCCCGCGGGGTCAGCGCCCTGGTCTTGGCGGAGAGGTGGACGGCGCGGGCTCCGGCCGAGGCCAGGGCCGGGATGTCGGTGGGGCGGACCCCGCCGCCGGCCATCACCTGCACCCCGGGTGCGGCGGCGGCCATCGCGGCGATCGTCCCCCGCCCCTCGGCCGCGGTGGGGGCGCCGCCCGAGGTGAGGACCCGGGTAAGGCCGAGCGACGGCAGCAGTGCGGCGGTGGCCACCGGGTCGGCGGACTGGTCGATGGCGCGGTGCAGTGTGATGTCCACCGGGCGGCCCGAGGCGCGGGCCGCTTCGACGAGCCGGGCGACCGCCGCGGTGTCCAGGGCTCCGTCGGCGGTCAGGGCGCCGATCACCACGCCGCGGGCGCCGGAGGCGATGACGGACCGCACCTCGGCGGCCATCAGCGTGATTTCCTCCGCGGTGTGGACGAAGTCGCCGGGTCGGCACCTGACCAGCACGTGCACCGGCAGCCCCTCCCGGGCAACCGCCTCCACCAGGGCTGCCGACGGGGTCAGGCCGCCCAGCTCCAGGGCGGCACAGAGTTCGACCCGGTCGGCGCCGTTCTCCCGGGCGGTGCGGGCGCCGGCCGGTGAGGTGACGGCGATCTCCAGGGCGGGTCGCGCGGTCATTCGTCGTCCCCGCCGAGGGGCTGGTCCGAGGCGGGGATGAGGCGGGCCGACAGGTCCGGATCGGTCATCTCGCGGTCGAAGGGGAACATCGGGCGGCGGATGCGGTGGTGCCCCAGGCGCACCAGATCCTGGTCCACACCGCCGGGGGTGAGCGCCATTTTCCAGCCGACCGACATGTCGAAGAGCTCGGGCTCCAGGTAGCCGATCTTCACGATCACGATGTCGGCGCCGCGCGGGTCGAGGTCCAGATCGGTGAAGTCGTGCTCGTGGTGGTAGGGCTTGCGGAGCTTGGTGAGGATCACGTACACACTGCCGACACGGATGACGACCTCGGTCCCGGCGTCGCGGTCGCCGTGCCGGACGGCGTGCACCACACCGGTCAGGGTGACCGGGCCCGCGTGCCGGTCGTCCACCTCGGCACCGGCGGTGACCGTGACGGTGGCGCCGACACCGGCGGCGACGGCGGTCGCGACGGCGGCCGGTCCTGGCACCGAGGCGTAGATGACGGTCGGGCCGTCGTCCTTGCGGAACTCCGGGCGGGCCAGCAGCCGGGTCAGGCCCCAGGTCACGTCACCGGCGCCGCCGGCGGTCGGATTGTCCCCGGTGTCGCTGATGAAGTACGGGCGCGGGTCACCGGCCAGGGCCTCGTCCAGAATGCCGTCGAAGGTGCCGGTGGGGGCGACGAAGTCGAAGTCGTCGCGGGCCTTCCAGAAGCCCTGGGCCAGGCGTTCGGCACCGGCCGACACGGCGGCCCGGTCGGTGCCGGTCACCACCACCGCGGCGCGGTTGCGCGGTTCGTCGGCCCAGGCGTAGCCGACCCATATCGCGGCGTCGATCACGCCGTCCACGGCCTCGGTCCCGGCCACGGCCGCGTACACGCTCCTGGCCGGCTCGATCCGGGTGGAGGTCTGCTCGCCGGCCAGCAGCACCGGCACCGGCACCCAGGCCTTGACCGGGCGGGGCGCGCCGGAGACCAGCAGGTCCACCAGGTTGCGGGCGGCCCGCTCCTTGGTCTCCATGTGGTCCTCGTGCGGGGCCATCCGGTAGCAGGTGATCAGGTCGCTGCCGTGGACGAGTTCGCGGGAGACGTTGCCGTGCAGGTCCATCGAGGTGGAGATGATCACGTCGGGGCCCACGGTGGCGCGGATACGTGCCAGGAGCACCGCCTCGGCGTCGTCGATGCCCTCCACGGTCATGGCGCCGTGGATGTCGTACCAGAGGCCGTCCGGCTCGGGCAGCGCGGCGAGCCGCTCGATCAGCTCGTCGGTCAGCTCGGTCCAGGCGTCGGCGGTGACGGTGCCGCCCGGCAGCGACTTGCCGACCAGGGCGCCGTGCCAGTCGGCTGCCTCGCGCAGTTCCTCGCCGGGGGCCAGGAAGGGGTAGCGGTCCAGCACGTCGGCGCCGCGCGAGGGGTGGAAGGCGGGGGCCAGGGTGCGAGCGGGAGAGAAGGTGGACGACTCGATGCCGAGTCCGGCGATGGCGATGACCGGGCGGGCCGCGGCGGTGCGGGATTGCGGCATGGCTCCTCGTAGCTGGTAGGGGGTGGGGCTTCGGACGTCGGGCGTCAGGAGCGTCAGGTGTCAGGGGCGTCGGGCGTCAGGGCGTCAGCCGTGGCGGGGCGCGGGGGCGCGGAACCGGTCGGTGGCCGGTTCGGCGCCGCCGACCCCGCGCAGGGCATGGGCCATGGCGCGTTGCAGGGCGAACTGTCCGGCGCCGACCAGTCCCGCGTCGGCGCCCAGGCTGGCCCGCTCGATGGTCAGGTGTTCGGTGACCAGCGGGTGGCAGCTCTCGTAGAGCTGGCTGCGCACAGCGGCGACGAACGGCTCCAGGGTGGAGAGGATGCCGCCGAGGTAGACGGCGTCCGGGTTGAAGAAGTTGACGTTGGCCGCGAGCACCTGGCCGAGGTAGTCGCCGGCCCTGCGAACCGCGCGCGTGGCCTCCGGGTCGGCGTCGACGGCCAGCCGCACCACGTCCTCCGGGCGGCTGACGTCGACCCCGCGCTCGCGCAGGATGCGGACCAGTGCGGCGCCGGACGCCACGGTTTCCAGGCAGCCGGTGTTGCCGCAGGAGCAGGGGATGTCGCCGCCGCCGCCGATCCGGATGTGGGTGATGTCACCGGCCGCGCCGGTGGCGCCCCGGTAGAGATGTCCGTCGACCATGACACCGGCGCCGATGGCGGAGCCGATCTTCACCATGATCGTCTTGCGGTACTGGGCAGGCCGTACGGTGTGCTCGCCGACCGCCATGCAGTTGGCGTCGTTGTCCACGGCGGCCGGGACGCCGAAGCGTTCCTCCAGCCAGGCGGTGACGGGGAACCGGTTCCAGCCCGGCATCCGGGACGGCATGACGGCGGAGCCCGACACGATGTCCACCGGTCCGGGCAGCGAGAGCCCGACCCCGCGCAGCCGGTCCCGTCCGCGCTGCTCGGCCAGCGCCTCCAGGGTCTCGGCGAGCCGGGGCAGGGCCGCCTCGGGACCGTCGGCGATCAGGAAGGGGACGGTCGAGACATCGGTCAGACCGCCGCCGGGCAGCACGACACCGATCCTCGCGTGCCGGCCGCCGAGGTCGGCGGCGACGGCGAACTCGTCGTTGCTTCCCAGTCTCAGCGCTTTGCGAGGGCGCCCGCCGGTGGAGGACTGGGTGCCCTCCTCGGCGATCAGCCCGCGCTCCACCAACTGGGCCACGCTGAGGGAGATGGTGGAGGCGGAGACGCCGAGGAGTCCGGCGAGTTCGGCGCGCGACGAGGCCTGGCCCGACGCGACGAGTTCCAGGACTCGCGCGGCGAGAGCCGAGGTGCCTTTCGCGGCCTTGCCGTCCCAAGCACTTATTCCAGTCATGTAAGAAGTAACTTCCGCAACGGTGTGTATGGCGACGACAGTATGCCCGCGCTTCATGCAAGGGAAGAGTCCGGTGAAGAAAGTGAACCGTCCACGAAATCGCTCAAATCAATCCAAATACACCCACAAAAGAGGGCCGATCGAGGCGCGAAGACTTTCTTCGAACCCGCAGTAACTTACTTGTTACTAATTCTTGCTTTGTTTCTCAGGTGTGTCCGGCGTTAGCTGTCGTGAACGCAGTGCCGGTCCTGCGGCACCCGCCCCGGTCTCTGGAACGCATGCGGGCCCTTTCACTCTGAGGAGAATCATGTTCCCTGGTCACACGGCGAACAGCCGCCGCTGGGCCCTCGTCGCGGGCGCCGCTGCCACTGCGTGCGCTCTGCTGACCGGCTGTTCCGGCGGCGGTACCTCGTCGTCCGGCTCCGGCTCGTCGGACACCATCAACTACGCGCTGCCGGCGAACTTCACGCCGAATTGGATACTCCCGGTCGGCACTGCCGCGCACCTGAACACCAACAACTCCTCCATATCCCAGTCCCTTTGGGAGCCGCTGATCGCCTATGACGGCTCCACCGGCACGGTCGGCTGGAACAAGAAGAACTCGCTGGCCACCGCCGCCGAATTCGCCGAGGACAGCAAGAGCGTCAGCATCACGCTCGGCGACCGGCACTGGAGCGACGGCAAGCAGATCACTTCCCGGGACATGGAGTTCTGGTTCAACCTCGTCAAGGCCAACAAGGCCGAATGGGCCAGCTACAGCCCTGGCAAGGCGCCGGACAACTGGACCTCGCTGAAGGTCGTCGACCCGACGCACTTCACGATCACCTTCGACCAGGCGTACAACCAGCAGTGGATGCTCGCCAACCAGCTCAGCATGATCCGGGTGATGCCTCAGCACGTCTGGGACAAGACCAGCGACTCGGGCACCGTGTCGGACCTCGACCGCACCCCCGCGGGCGCCAAGAAGGTCTGGACGTATCTGAACGACTCCGCCAAGAAGATCTCCGGCTACGCGACCGACCCGCTCTGGAAGACGGTCAGCGGCCCGTACACCATCAAGTCGTTCTCCACGGCCGGCAAGGTCGTGCTGACCGCCAACGCCAAATACGACGGCGGCGGCAAGGCCGCCATCAAGAACGTGAACCTGCTGCCGTTCACCACCACGGACGCCGAGGAGAACGCGCTCCGGGCGGGCACGGTCGACTACGGCTACATCAACGCCACCAACCTCAGCCAGAAGTCGTCGTTCGCCGCCAGGGGCTACACGGTGAAGCCGTGGTCCGGCTGGGCCATCACGTACATGCCCTACAACTTCAACAACCCCACCATGGGCCCGGTCTTCAAGCAGCTCTACGCCCGCCAGGCGATCCAGATGTCGGTGGATCAGGCCACGCTCTCCAAGGTCGTCTTCAACGGCACCGCGGTCCCGACCTACGGTCCGATCCCGCAGGGCCAGAGCTCGTCCTTCGTCTCGCCGGAGCAGAAGAACAACCCGTACCCCTTCTCCACCGCCAAGGCGCAGCAGCTTCTGAGCGACCACGGCTGGACCGAGCAGGACGGCACCATGGTGTGCACCGCGCCGGGCACCGGCGACAACCAGTGCGGCGCCGGCGTGGACAAGGGCACGAAGTTCCAGATGCAGGTGCTCTCGCAGTCCGGTTCGACCGTGACCGACAACATGATGAGTGCCCTGCAGTCGTCGTTCGCCAAGAGCGGCATCGGCTTCACCATCAAGACCGCCCCGGTCAACTCGGTCCTCGCGCAGTCCGGCCAGTGCGAGCCCGACGACGCGGGCTGCAAGTGGCAGCTGTCGTTCTTCGGCACCGCCGGCAGCTGGTACTTCCCCGCCTACCCGAGCGGTGACGCGCTCTTCGCCACCGGCGGCGGCTCCAACTTCGGCAACTACTCCAACCCCGCGGTGGACAAGCTGATCACCGAGACCACCACCTCCGCCTCCGACGAGGCGGTGCAGAAGTACAGCGCGGCCCTGGCAGAGGACCTCCCGGTCATCTGGCTGCCGGAGCCGGACTACCAGGTCTCCGTGGTCAGGAACGGCCTGGACGGCTTCGCCCAGGACTCGCTCGCCAACTTCCACCCGGCCATGTGGAAGTGGACCACCAAGTGAGCCCGGCCTGTGACCACGCGCAGCACTGAGCCGAAGCGACCGGAAAGCACATGACCACTTCCACGTACCTGATTCGACGGGCCCTCCAGGCCGTCGCGGTGATCGTCATCGTGACGATCGTGGTCTTCTGTCTGCTGCACGCCCTGCCCGGGGGTCCCGCTCGCGGGATCCTCGGCCCGCAGGCCACAGCGCAGCAGATCGCGTCCTTCAACCACGAGCAGGGCCTCGACAAACCACTGCCCGTGCAGTACCTCTACTACCTCGGCCAACTGCTGCACGGCGACCTGGGAACCTCGTACACCCTCAATGAGCCGGTCTCCCAGCTCATCACCGAGCGGTTGCCCAAGACCCTGGTGCTCACCGCCCTGTCGGCGGTGGTCGGCCTCCTGCTGGCGATCCCGCTGGGCATGTGGCAGGCCGTCCGGCGCAACAGGCCGGTCGACTACGTCATCACCACGCTGAGCTTCATCGCCTACTCCACACCCGTGTACTTCCTCGGGCTGATCCTGGTGCTGGTGTTCAGCCAGGTGCTGCCGTGGTTCCCGTCGCAGGCCCCGCAGGGGGACACGCTCGCCCAGGTGTTCGCCGACCCGCAGGCGCTGGTGCTGCCGGTCGTCGCCGGTGCGGCCTCGATGATCGCGGTGTTCAGCCGCTACATGCGGGCGGCCACCCTGGAGAACCTGTCCGAGGACTACGTCAGGACGGCGCGGGCCGGCGGCTCCCGCTCCCGCGCCATCCTGTGGCGGCATGTGTTCCGCAACTCGCTGACGCCGGTGATCGCCATGCTCGGCTATTACGTGCCGGTGCTGTTCGGCGGCGCCCTGGTGGTCGAACAGCTCTTCAACTACCCCGGCATGGGCCTGCTCTTCTGGACCGCCGCGCAGTCCTCCGACTACCCGGTGCTGCTGGGCTGTGTGCTGGTCATCGCGATCGCCACCGTGGTCGGCACACTGCTCGCCGACATCGTCCAGCGGCTCATCGACCCCCGAGTGAAGGCAGGCCGGGCATGAGCGCCCTCATCCAGCCGGACCAGATGCCCGGCAGGGCCACCGCCGCCACCGCGGCGTCCGGCTCCCGGCTCGCCGTCCGGCGCTTCCTGCGCAACCGGCTCGCCGTGGTCGGGCTCGGCGTCGTGGTCTTCTTCTTCCTGTTCTGCTTCGCCGGTCCGCTGGTGTACTCCACCGACCAGACCCACACGGTGCTCGAACAGGTCAACCTCGCCCCCAGCGGCTCGCACTGGCTCGGCACCGACGCGGTCGGCCACGACGAGTTGGGCCGGCTGATGTACGGCGGCAAGGTGTCGCTGATCGTCGGCCTCGCCGCGGGCATCCTGGCCACCGTGATCGGCACCCTGTGGGGCGCCGCCGCCGGCTACGCGGGCGGCTGGATCGACGCGGTCATGATGCGGATCGTGGACGCGGGGATCGCCATCCCGGCGCTCTTCATCCTTCTGGTGGTCTCCGCCATCACCACCCCGGGTCCGACCGGACTGATTGTCATCCTGGGCGTTGTCTCCTGGCTGATGCCGTCCCGGCTGATCAGGGCCGAGACGCTCACCCTGAAGAACCG
Source organism: Streptomyces sp. NPDC055025 (assembly GCF_053608565.1). NCBI lineage: Bacteria > Bacillati > Actinomycetota > Actinomycetes > Kitasatosporales > Streptomycetaceae > Streptomyces > Streptomyces sp. NPDC055025. The sequence goes on along the minus strand of NZ_JBSGVS010000013.1, from coordinate 137,025 downwards.
CGACTACGTCCTGACCCTGCGGGCCATCGGCGGAACGCACGCCCGAGCGATCACCCGGCACATCCTGCCGAACTCGGTCTCGACCATCATCGTCGCGGCCACCTTCCAGATCGCCGACGCCATCCTGCTCGTCGCGTACGTCTCCTACCTGGGCCTGGGCGTCCAGCCACCGGCCACCGACTGGGGCGGCATGCTCTCGGCCGGTCTCACCGCCGCCTACTCCGGCTACTGGTGGCTCATCCTGCCGCCGGGCCTGGCCATCATCCTGGTGGTGTGGGCGTTCAACGCGATCGGGGACGGACTCCGCGACGCATTCGACGTGAGGGGACGCGGATGACCGCCACCCAGGGTTCCGCCGCCCCGCAGGCCGGGCCCATTCTCGAACTCGACGACCTCGGGGTCGTCTTCACCACCGAGACCGGCGACGTACCGGCCGTCCGGGGCGTCTCCCTGCGTGTCCGCCCCGGCGAGACGCTCGCCCTGGTCGGCGAGTCGGGTTCCGGCAAGTCCACGATCGCGCTGGCCGCGATGGGCCTGCTGGACGGCAACGCCCGTGCCACCGGCAGTGCCACCATCGCCGGCCATCAGATGGTCGGTGCCCGTGAGGCCGACCTGGCCGCGCTGCGCGGCCGGACCGTCACCATGGTGTTCCAGGAGCCGGCCACCGCGCTGGACCCGCTGACCCGGATCGGCAAGCAGATCGCCGAGGTGATCCGCAACCACCGTGAGGTGTCCGGCAAGGACGCCGCCGCCGAGGCCGTCGGACTCCTCCGCAAGGTCGGCATCCCCGAGCCGGAGAAGCGGGCCGACGCCTACCCCTTCCAGCTCTCCGGCGGACAGCGCCAGCGCGTGGTCATCGCCATGGCCATCGCGAATGACCCCACCCTGCTGATCGCCGACGAGCCGACCACCGCGCTGGACGTCACGGTGCAGGCCGAGATCCTCGACCTGCTGCGCCGCCTCGCCGTCGAGACCGGCACCGGCGTCCTGCTGGTCACCCACAACATGGGTGTGGTCGCGGACTTCGCCGACCGGGTCGCCGTGATGTACGACGGCGAGATCGTGGAGACCGGTCCGGTCGAGGACGTGCTGCTCCGCCCGTCCCACGACTACACCAGGCGGCTGCTGGCCGCGGTGCCCCGGCTGTCGGTCGCCGAGGCGGGCCCGCCGGTACCGGCGCCCGCCGCCACCCGCCCGGACACCGAGCCGGTCGTCGAACTCCGCGACGTCTCGGTGGTGTTCGGCCGTGGCAAGGGCGCCGTACGGGCTCTGGACGAGGTGTCGCTCACCGTCCACGCCGGGGAGACCCTGGGCCTGGTGGGCGAGTCGGGCTCCGGCAAGTCCACCGCCTCCCGGGTCGCGCTCGGTCTGATCCGGCCGGACTCCGGCGCCGCCTCGCTGTTCGGCACCGACCTGGCGCGCACCCGGTCCCGGGCCCGACGGGCGCTGCGGGCCGGTATCGGCGTGGTACTCCAGGACCCGGTGGCCTCGCTGGATGCCCGTATGACGGTCGGCGAGTGCATCGCCGAGCCGCTCAGGGTGCACGACCGCGGGCTCTCCGCCAAGGACCGCCAGGCCAAGGTCGCCGCCGTCCTCGAACGGGTCCGGCTGTCGCGTGATCTCGCCCGGCGTGCCCCCCGGGAGCTGTCCGGCGGTCAGCGCCAACGGGTCAGCCTGGCCCGCGCCCTGGTCCTGGAGCCCCGGCTGCTGGTCGCCGACGAGCCCACCAGCGCGCTCGACGTGAGCGTGCAGGAGGCGGTGCTCGAAGTGATCTCCGAACTCCAGGACGAGCTGGGCTTCGCCTGTCTCTTCGTCTCCCACGACCTCGCCGTCGTACAGCACTTCGCCCAGCGCGTCGTGGTGATGCGGGCCGGCAGGATCGAGGAACAGGGCGCCACGGGCGCGACCCTGCTGCACCCGGAGACCGACTACACCCGCCGGTTGCTGGCCGCCGTGCCGGTACCCGACCCGGTGATCCAACGCGGCCGCAGAGCCGAACGCCTGGCCGCCTTCGCGGCCGACCGGACGGAGGCCCAGGGGTGAGTTCCCACGACCGTACGCTCTTCGCCGGAGTGGACATCGGCGGCACCACCACCCAAGTGGTGCTCTGCGGCGCCGACTTGACCGTGCTGGACCGCGCCGAGGTGGCGACCCCGGCGACCGACGGCGGCCAGGCCATGATCGGCGCGGCCATGGGCGCGCTGGCCCCGCTGCTGAAGCGCACCCCCGGCCGCCTCGCCGGCTGCGGGGTCGGCGCGGCCGGCGTGGTGGACTCCGCCACCGGCCGCATCCTGGTGGCCAGCGACTCCTTCACCGGCTGGGCCGACTTCGCGGTGACGGACGCCGTCGAGAAGGCCCTGGGCGTCCCGGCCTTCCTGGACAACGACGTCAACGCCTTCCTCTACGGGGAGGTGTCCGGCGGCGCCGTACGCGGCGAGTCGGACGTCCTCGGGATGACACTGGGCACCGGGGTCGGCGGCGCGCTGTGGACCGGCGGCGCCCTGTTCACCGGGCCGCACGGCGCGGCCGGCGAGATCGGGCACATCCCCGGCTTCGGCGATCTGCTCTGCTCGTGCGGCGGCCGGGGCCACCTGGAGACCCTGGCCTCCGGCCGCTCCATCACCGCTCGTTACGCGGACCGCACCGGCCGCCGGCTGACCGCCCGCGAGATCGCCGAGGCCGCCGGCCACGGTGACCAGGACGCCCTCGCGGTGTACCGGGCCGCCGGAGCCGGGATCGCTCGGGCGATAGTCATGACGGCGGGCATCGTGGACATCACCACGGTGGTGGTCGGCGGCGGGGTCAGCCGCGCCTGGCCCCTGCTGGAACCCCTCATCATGGCATCGCTGGCCGCCGACCCGCCGATCAGCGGCCACCCGGTCCGGCTGGTCAGGGCAACCCTGGCCACCGACGCGGTACCGGTCGGCGCCGCGGCCCGAGCCCGGCGGGAGCTGACGGCGAACGTCGGGATCTGAGGAAGCCGCCCCGCCTCCCGACGACATCGTCCCGTTCGCCTCCCCAGCTCGGCGCTCATGCGGCTTTGCTGTTCGTGATGGCTGCTGCGAGGTGTGGTTCGCCTTGTTCGCCCACGGGGCGCCGGCGTGCGCGGTGTTCGTTGTCGATGCCGGTTGGCCGGCCCCGGGGCCTGCGGTACCGGGTTTCGGTGCGCCGGCCGGCCGCGGGGTCTTTCCGTGGGGGCGGCGAAATCCTCGGCGGACACGTGCGGGTGCGAGGCGCCCTTGGCGTGCGGGCCGTTCCCAGGGTTCGCGGAGGTCTTCTGTGCGGGGCCGGGCAGGACGGGATCACCAACGCCGTCCGCGCGCCCCCATCGCCCTCGCAGTCCAGCCCGCGCCCCCGGGCTGGTCCCCAAGAAACACGGAAAGGCGGTACCGGATTTCTCCGATACCGCCTGTGACCTGCGTAAACAGTCGTAAACGCTGGTCGGGACGACAGGATTTGAACCTGCGACCCCTTGACCCCCAGTCAAGTGCGCTACCAAGCTGCGCCACGTCCCGGTGCGGGTCTGACCTGGGGTTTCCCCTGGCCGAACGCGCATGAGAACAATACCGCACTCGGCACGGTGGTCACGAACCGCTTTCCCCGGGGGCCGTCGGGATCTGGCGGCGGCCGAGGGCCTGGGCACGACCGCCCCGCACCGGGCGCGCTGACCCGGCGCGTACGGGGCACCCTGGACTGGACATACGCCCGTCCGCCGGGGTCCGCTCCCGGCCGTATCCTCCGGAGCCTGCCATGACCGCCAGCGGTGATCTGCTCGTCGACGCCTTCGGCCGTATCCGTGAGACCGTCCACGAGGTGGTCGACGGCCTCTCCCCCGACGAGCTGGCGCTCCGGCTGGACGACGGGGCCAATTCGATCGCCTGGCTCGTCTGGCATCTCACCCGGATCCAGGACGACCATGTCGCCGACGCCGCAGGCCTGGACGAGGTGTGGATCGCGCAAGACTGGTCGGCGCGGTTCGAGCTGCCGTTCTCGCGGGGAGCGACCGGTTACGGCCACTCCCCCAAGGACGTGGCCGCGCTCGGCGGGGTCTCGGCGGAGCTGCTCGCGGGGTACCACGACGCCGTCCACGATCAGACGGTGGCGTTCGTCCGTACGGTCAAGGACGCGGATCTCAGGCGGGTCGTCGACGACGCGTGGGTCCCGCCCGTCACGCTCGGTGTCCGGCTGGTCAGCGTGATCTCCGACGATCTCCAGCATGCCGGGCAGGCCGCCTTCATCAGGGGCTGGCTGGAGCGGCCGTAGCCGCCGTCGTGGCCGCCGGACCCGCCGTGGCCGCGGGGACGGGTACCGGGGCGGCGTCCGGCGCGCGGCAGGAGTCCGGCGCGGGACCGCTGTCCGGCGCCGGGCGTGACGCGGCGGGCGACAGATACGCCAGCAGCTGCCGGGCGGCCGGGCCGGTGCGCTGATCGTCGGGGAGCGCGGCCGAGACCTCCCAGAGGTGCTCCCCGGCGTCGGCCAGCGGCACCGTGCACAGAGCGGCGGCCTGTTCCTTACGGGCGATCGGGCGGGGCACCACCGCGATCCCCAGGCCATGGCCGACCAGCTCGATCAGGCTGTGCACATCGTTGACCTCCAGCGCCACACGCCGTTCGGTACGGGCGGCGGCGAAGGCCCGGTCGGTGAGACCGCGGGCGCCCCAGTCCTGGTGGAAGTCCACGAACACCTCGTCGCCCAGCTCCGCCCAGTCCGCCTCGGCCGCTCCCGCCAGCGGGTGGCCGGGGTGGCAGAGCAGCACCATGGGCTCGCTGGCCAGCGGTACCAGCCGGACGCCCTCGGGAACGGTCCCGGACAGCGCGACGAAAGCCAGATCGAGCCGCCCGGCCGCCACGTCCTCGACGAGCGAGGCGGATCCGGCCTGTCGCAGCCGTACCTCCACCTCGGGGTGCTCGGCTCTGAACCGTGCGAGCAGCCCGGGGACATGCACCCCGGTGACACACTGCTCGGTACCCACCGACAGTGTGCCGCGCAGCAGTCCCTGGACCGCCGCGACGGCCTCCTTGCCCGCCCGCACACTGGCCAGCGCGCGCGACGCCTCCACCAGCAGGGCCTGACCGGCTCCGGTCAGTTCGACCCTGCGGGTGGAGCGTACGAAGAGCCGGGCGCCCAGTTCGCGTTCCAGGGCCCGTACGGACGCGGAGAGGCCCGACTGCGAGACCATGAGGCGCTGGGCCGCTCTGGTGAAGTGGCGCTCCTCCGCGACGGCGACGAAATATTCGAGGTGGCGCAGTTCCATGAGGACCCAGCCTAATTGAGAACCCCGGTCGCTCAATGCGTTCGTTTTCTTCTATTGGACGGCCCGAGGGACAGCGGCAAAGCTGGAGGTACCCCCCGCCGGACCCGGCGGGTCCGCAGCAGGAAGGGTGCACTCCACCATGAAGACTCGCCGCATCGGAACCGTCGAGGTCAGCGCGATCGGTCTGGGCGGTATGCCGATGTCGATCGAGGGACGGCCCGACGAGGCCCGTTCCCTCGCCACCATCCACGCGGCACTGGACGCCGGCGTGACACTGATCGACACGGCGGACGCATATCACCTCCACGCCGACGAGGTAGGCCACAACGAGTCCCTGATCGCCAAGGCACTGGCGTCCCACGAGCGTGGCTCCGAGGTACTGGTGGCCACCAAGGGCGGCCATCTGCGTCCCGGTGACGGATCCTGGACGCTGGACGGCTCTCCCGAGCACCTGAGGGCGGCGTGCGAGGCGTCGCTCGGACGTCTCGGCGTGGAGGCGATCGGGCTGTACCAGTTCCACCGTCCCGACCCGAAGGTGCCGTACGAGGAGTCCGTCGGCGCCCTGCGCGACCTCCTCGACGAGGGCAAGATCCAGCAGGCCGGCATCTCCAACGCGAACCCCGGGCAGATCCGCTCGGCGCAGGAGATCCTCGGGGGCCGGCTGGTCTCCGTACAGAACCAGTTCTCGCCGGCCTTCCGTTCCAGCGAGCCGGAGCTGGAGGTGTGTACGGAGCTGGGTATCGCGTTCCTGCCGTGGAGCCCGTTCGGCGGGATCAAGCGCGCCGGTGAACTGGGCTCCTCGTACGACGCGTTCGCACGCGTCGCGCAGGCGCACGGGGTGAGCCCGCAGCAGGTGTGTCTGGCCTGGATGCTGGCCAAGTCCCCCGTGGTGGTGCCGATCCCCGGCTCCAGCCGTCCGGAGACCATCCGTGACTCGGTCGGCGCGGCCGGCCTCGTGCTGGACGCCGCCGAGGTGGCGGAGCTGGACGCGGCCTGACCGTCGCCCCGGGGCACCCACCCCGGGGCACTAGGGCCTCCCGTCCGCACCGTCCGACCCATCCGACCCATCCGACCCATCCGGGCCCATCGCCCGGACGGGTCGCTCGCGTTCCCGTCCGAAATCCCGCCCCCGGCGGTCATCCCCCCAGCCCCCTCCAGCCCCGCCGGCGGCGCCCCGGCCTCAGCCGCCGCCCACACCCGGCCCAGCCGACGGCCCCGCCCCGGCCCCGCCCTCCAAGTGGCGGGCCGCAGAGGGCTCTTCCGACCCATTGACCCCCTGTGACACCGGCCCCTACGCTGTGTGACGCAATCCAGAAAGCGCTTTCTAAACCCGCAGCCGGCCCTACCAGCACCGGGAGCGCCCATGAGAACGCCCACCAGAACGTCCTCACCCTTCCTTGTGATCACCGCGTTGCTGGCGCTCGTCCTCGGACTCGGGATGGCCTCGCCGCCCCGCGCCGACGCGGCGCCGTTCCGCGTTCTGGTCTTCTCCAAGGTCACCAACTTCGAGCACGACTCGATCCCGGCGGGGGTCGAGGCCGTCGAACAGCTCGGCAGCGAGAACGGATTCGACGTCGAGGCCACCAGTGATGCCACGGCCTTCACCGAGGACAATCTCGCCCGCTTCCAGGCGATCGTCTTCAACAACACCAACTCCACCCCGGAGAGCGGCGATCTGCTCGACGCCGCACAGCGCGCCGCGCTCCAGGCGTTCGTCCGCGGGGGCGGCGGCTGGGTCGGTCTGCACGCCGCCTCCGCCAGCGAGCGCGACTGGGGCTGGTACGAGGGGCTCGTCGGCGCCATCTTCGACAAGCACCCCGCCGTCCAGACGGGCCGGGTGAAGGTGCTGGATCAGGCGCACCCCTCCACCAAGGGCCTGCCACAGCTCTGGGAGCGTTCGGAGGAGTGGTACAACTGGCGCGTCAATCCGACCGGCAAGGTCCACACACTCGCCCAGATCAAGGTGAACGACGGAGTCGACGGCCTCGACGAAGGTGTCGACCATCCGTGGTCCTGGTGCCAGAACTACGACGGCGGACGGTCCTGGTTCACCGCCGGCGGGCACGCCGCGTCCGCCTTCCAGGAGGACGCCTTCCGCAAGCATCTGCTCGGCGGTATCCAGTGGGCCGCGGGCAACAAGCCCGGTGACTGCACCGCCACCAAGACGGGCTCCTTCCAGCGCACCGCGCTGGCCACCAGCGATCTCGCGGACCCCTTCGAGCTGGCCGTCGCCCCGGACCGCCGTGTCTTCTTCATCCAGCGCACCGGCAAGCTCAAGGTGATCGACCAGCAGACCCTCCAGGTCTCGACCGCGCTGGACTTCGCGTACACGCCGGAGATGACGAGCCAGTCCGACGGACTGCTCGGGCTCACCCTCGACCCGGACTTCGCGCGGAACAACTGGCTCTATCTGCTGCACTCCGACAAGACCGAGAAACGGCTCAACCTCTCGCGCTTCACGGTCACCGGGAACACCGTCGACCCGGCCTCGGAGAAGCGGCTGCTGACCGTGCCGACGCTGCGCGGCGAGGGCCGGGCCAACTCGCACATGGCGGGTTCGATCACCTTCGACAAGAACGGTGATCTCTATGTCGCGACCGGTGACAACACCGATCCCTTCGCCTCCGACGGCTTCACACCGATCGACGAGCGCGAGGGGCGCCGTGCCTGGGACGCCCAGACCACGGCGGGCAACACGAACGACCTGCGCGGCAAGGTACTGCGTATCACTCCCGAGGACGACGGCACCTACTCCGTTCCCGAGGGCAATCTCTTCGCGCCGGGCACGGAGAAGACCCGTCCCGAGATCTACGCGATGGGCATGCGCAACCCGTTCCGTATCACCACCGATCCGCTGAGCGGCGCGCTGCTGGTGGGCGACTACGGGCCCGACGCACGGGAGGCGGTCGCCAACCGCGGTCCCGAGGGCACGGTCGAGTACAACCGCATCACGGAGCCGGGCAACTACGGCTGGCCGTACTGCACGGGCGACAACACCCCGTTCAACGACTACGACTTCGCCACCGGGACCCCGGGCGCGAAGTTCGACTGCGCCGCGCTGGTCAACGACTCGCCGAACAACACCGGTCTGCGGGAGCTGCCCGCGGCCAAGCCCGCGACGGTCTGGTACGCCTACTCCGCCTCGCCCCAGTTCCCCGAGCTGGGCACGGGCGGCGGCGGGCCGATGGGCGGTCCCGTCTACGACTACGACCCCGCGAACACCTATGCGTCGAAGTTCCCCGAGTACTTCGACGGGAAGTGGTTCAACTACGAGCTGACGAGGACATGGTTCAAGACGTTCTCGTTCCACGACCAGGACCAGACCTTCACGGACCCGCGCTTCGAGCCGGTCCAGGCGGGCGATCTCCAGTCCATCAACGGTGTCTTCGGCGACATGAGCTGGAACCAGCCCTTCGACGCGGACTTCGGCCCTGACGGGGCCCTGTACGTCATCGACTTCGGGCTCGGCAGCGGTACGGGCCGCGGTGGCACCAACGAGGGCTCGGGCATCTACCGGATCGACTACGTCGGGGACGGCCGGCTGCCCGACGCCCGGACTGCGGCGAGCCCGGACAGCGGACCCGCACCGCTGACGGTGGCCTTCTCCAGCGAGGGTTCGGGGCTGCCCGACGGCAGGCCGGTCTCCTACGCCTGGGACTTCGACGGCGACGGGACCACCGACTCGACCGAGGCCAGTCCCTCCCATGTCTACCGCGACAAGGGCCGGTTCACGGCCCGGCTGACCGTCACGGGACCCGGCGGACTGACCGCGCTCTCCGTCCGCGAGATCACGGTCGGCAACTCCCGGCCGGTGGTGACCATCCAGCAGCCGCCGAACGGCGGGATCTTCAGCTTCGGCGACACCATCCCGTTCACCGTGAAGGTGAAGGACCGCGAGGACGGCAAGACGGGCGAGGGCGGGACGATCGACTGCTCACGGGTGGTCGTCCAGTCCCAGCTCGGCCATGACAGCCATCTCCATCCGCTGGACAACTACACGGGCTGCGCCGGGGAGATCGTCACCGACGCCGGGGACAGCCACGGTCCCGGGCAGAACCTGTACTACGGCATCACCGCGCAGTACGAGGACAAGGGCGCCACGGGCGTGCCCGCCCTGACGGGCTCGTCCTCGCTGACGCTGCGGAGCGCCTTCCGGGAGGCCGAGCACCGTACCACCACCGGTGGCGCGCACGACGGCGCCGTGACCGGCGACCGCGCCGACGCCTCCGGCGGCAAGCGGCTCACGGAGATCGAGGACGGCGACTGGATCTCGTTCGACCCGGTCAATCTCAAGGGGATCTCCTCCGTCACGGTCGGCGCGGCCTCGGGCGGTCTCGGCGGGGACGTCGAGTTCCGCAGCGGCTCTCCGACCGGACCGCTGCTGGGCAAGGCGACGATCCCGAACACCGGCGGCTGGGGCAATGTCGTCTCCCCCACCGTCACGCTGAAGAGTCCGGGCGCTTCGGTGAAGCTGTACGCGGTCTTCACCAACCCCGCCTGGTCGGCGGAGAAGCCGGATCTCTTCGCGCTCGACTGGCTGCACTTCAACGGCCGCGGCGTCGAGAAGAAACCGGTCACCAAGGTGAAGGTCGACGCGGAGCCCGCCTCGGGAGGCGTACCGCTGGCGGTGGAGCTGAGCAGCAGGGTGTCGCCCGTGTCCGGGCGCACGATCGCCTCGTACCACTGGGACTTCGGCGACAACGTCAGGGGCTCGGGTACGGAGGGGCCGACCGCGACGCATACGTACGCCAGGCCGGGCACGTACACGGCGCATCTGACCGTCACCGACGACAAGGGTGATACGACCACCGGCGCGGTCCAAATCGACGCGGGCCCCGCGGCCTGAGAGGAGAACGACCATGAGCAGTACCCGAAGAGCGTTCCTGGGCAAGGCCGTCGGACTGGCGGCGCTGGGCGTGGGTACGGCGGTGGCCTCGGCGACCTCCGCCAGTGCCGCCACCTCCGCCACCGCCATGGCCGCGGGCCGCTGCCGGAGGCGGCGCATACCGCCGTCCGGGATCGGTATGCACCTCTACACCATGCGCACCCCGCTCGCGACGGACTTCAGGGGGACGCTGGAGCGGCTGGCGGAGATCGGTTACGCGACGGTCGGTGTCAGCGGCAGACATGGCCACAGCGCGGCCGACATCCGGCGGATGCTGGACGAGACCCGGCTCAAGGCCGTGCTCGAACATGTCGCCTACACCACGGTCACGGGCAGCGGACTGCCCCAGGCGATCGAGGACGTCCGTACGCTGGGCGGCAAGTGGGTGGTGGTGCCGAGTCTGCCGGAGGGAATGCACTCACCGGCCGGATACCGGGAAGCGGCACGGCAGTTCAACGCGGCGGGGCGTATCGCCCGGGAGTCCGGGCTCAAGGTGCTCTTCCACAACCACGACGGCGACCACAGTGTGATCGACGGCGAGAGTCTGTACGGCATCCTGCTCAAGGAGACCGATCCCGAACTGGTGGGCTTCGAGCTGGATCTGTACTGGGCGGCGAAGGGCGGGGACGATCCGCGCCGGCTCTTCGTCGAACACCGCGACCGGTTCCCGGCGCTGCATGTGAAGGACATGGCGCCGAACGGTGGCTTCGAGGATGTCGGCTCGGGGGTGCTGGACTTCCCCGCGATGTTCGACACGGCGCGCAGCGGTGGTGTGCGGCAGTGGCTGGTGGAGCACGACGCGCCGGCCGATCCGTTCGCGTCCGCGCTGAACAGCTACCGGTATCTGTCGCGGCTGCGGTACTGAGCCGGATCTCCACGGGGGCTTACGGTGCCGGTCCCGGCCACTGTCACACGGCGGCCGGGACCGGTCCGGGGTGGCCGCTGTCACAGGGCGGCCGGGACCGGCCCGGGGTCCTTGGCCGGAACCGGTCCGAGGTCCTTGTAGAGGAAGGTGGTCGGACGGAGCGTCCCGCCCGGGTCGGCGGCATGGCCGGGGACCACCCCGATCTCGGTCCAGCCCGCGGACCGGTAGAGCGTCTCGGCCGGGCTGCCGGTCTCGGTGTCGAGCAGCAGCAGCGTCACACCCGCCCCGGCCGCCGCCTCCTCCGCCGCGGTGAGCAGCGTACGGCCGAGCCCCTTCCCCCGTGCGTCGCGGTGCACCATCAGCTTGACGATCTCGGCGCGATGGCGGGCGTTGGGCTTGTCGGCGAACGCCACACCGACCGTCCCGGTGATCCGTCCACCGTCCCGGACGACACGTACGGACAGCCGTCCCTCCCGTACCGCGGGGGCCTGCGCCCGCCACCAGCGCGCCGCCGTCGTCCGGTCCAGCGGATGAAGAAAGCCGATGGAGGCGCCGCCGGCCACCGTGTCGACCATCAGATCGGCCAACGCGTCGGCGGCGTCGAGCAGTTCACCGGCGGAGAGCCGTATCACCTCGGGAACGTACGCGAGCCCGGCGCTCATGGCCGGACCACCACCACGGCGTAGCGGACCGGATCCGGCCCCGGGCAGCGCAAGCGGGTGGGACCCCAGAGCCGTGTCCGCAGACAGTCGCCCGCGTTCAGGGTGTGCAGATCGCGCCCGGACGTGAACTCGACCGACCCTTCGAGCACCCAGATGTGCTGCTCCATACCCTGGACCGGGGGCCGTTCGTACGACACGTCCGCGCCCGGCCGCAGGGTCCCCTCGACGACTTCCGCGCGGAGCCCCGCCTGCGGCGGCGAGACGGAGCGGCGGACGAAGCCGGAGGCGGTGTCCTTCCATACGGTCTGGTCGGCGGCCCTGACGAGCCGCGCCGGTTCCGTCTCCACCTCGCTGAGCAGCTGCGACATCGTCCGCCCGTACACCGCGCACAGCCGGCCGAGCGTCGATGCCGTGGGGCTGATCTCACCGCGCTCGGCGCGTGACAGCGTCGAGCGGCTCACCCCGCTGCGCCGCGCCAGCTCGTCGAGCGACCAGCCGTGCTCGCCCCGCAGTTCGGCGAGGCGAGCGGCGAGCAGCTCGTCCACGGGGTCGGCGCCGGAGGCGGCATCGGGGCCGGCGCCGGAAGCACCACCAAGGACAGCGCCGGGGACAACGCCGGGGACAGCGCCGGGAGCGTTCCCTCCCGTCTCATTCTCTCTCACATACGAAACGATATCCCATATCCGGGATGCGCCCGGTGAGAGGCCCGCCCCGGCTCCGCGCCCCCGGACCAGTCGGACTCAGTCCTGGGCCGAGGCGGCGCCCAGCAGCCCCCGGATATGTCCGGCCGCCTCGCGGAACTCGGGCCGTCCCAGCGTCTCCGTGTAGTCGCGCTCGGGCGGCAGCCCGACATCGATGATCTCGGTGATCGTGCCGGGGCGCGGGCTCATCACCACCACCCGGTCGGCGAGATAGACGGCTTCCGAGATGGAGTGGGTGACCAGCAGCACGGTGGTGCCGGTCTCGCGCCAGATGCGGTTCAGCTCCATGTTCATCTGCTCGCGCGTCAGGGCGTCGAGCGCGCCGAACGGCTCGTCCATCAGCAGCACGGGCGGCTCGTGCAGCAGCGCGCGGCAGAGCGCGACCCGCTGCTGCATACCGCCGGACAGCTCGTGCGGATACGCGTCCTCGAAGCCGGAGAGCCCGGTCATCGCGATCAGTTCGTCCGCGCGCGCACGGGCCCGGTCGCCCGGCATCCGGCGCATCTCCCCCTGGAGCAGGATATTGCGCCTGGCGGTGCGCCACTCCAGCAGCGCGGCCCGCTGGAAGACATAGCCGATGTCGTGCCGTGGCCCGTCGACCCGGTCACCGTGCAGCCGTACGGCGCCCGCGGATGCCCGGAGCAGACCCGCGACCAGTTTGAGCAGGGTCGACTTGCCACAGCCCGAGGGGCCGACGATGGCGACGAACTCCCCGGCCGCCACATCGAGGGAGACCTCGTGCAGGGCGGTCACATCGCGCTTCTTCGTACGGAAGCGGACGGCCACGTCCTCAAGACCGACGGCCGCCACCGCTCCCCCTTCAGCCGCCGCACCCGACGTGCCCGCCGTGCCCGCCTGCGCCGTACGCGCCGTGCCCGCCGCGCCCGGTGTGCTGTCCTCGGGCGGTCCGGCCGCCTTCCGCAGCGTGATGTCCCTGGCCATCGTCATCCCTTCAGCGCCGTGCCGCTGTCCCAGTACTCCGCGACCGGCTTCGGGTTCTTCACCAGATCGGCCTCGGTGAAGACATCGATGGTCTGCTGCCAGTCGCTCTCGGTGTTGACGCCGGGTGCCTTGCCCCGTGTCGCGTCGGTGTGCAGCAGGGTGAGCGTCGTCCTGAACTGCTCCGAGAGCACACTCTCGGGCGGCAGTTGCTCCGACGCGCCCTCCATCGCCGCGACAGCCGGCCCCGGCGCCTTCTCCGCCGCGGCCCAGGACTCACTGACGGCTCGCACCATGCGCCCGGCCAGTTCGCTCCTGCCGGAGAGGATCTCCCGGCCCGCGATCAGACCGTTGGAGTAGAAGTTGAGACCGTGCTCCGAGAAACGCAGATACGAGACCTGCTTCTTGGCCTTGTCCTGCATGGTCGGGCCCTGGTCACTGGCGTAGCCGAGCAGCGCGTCCGTCTTTCCCGAGATCACCGCGGCGATCTTGCCCGCCGGGTCGGTGTTCTGGATCCTGACGTCCGACTCCTTGAGGTTGTTCTTCTCCAGGAAGATCGGGAAGGTCTTGCTCAGCGCGTCGCCGGCCGTGCCCGCGACCGTCTTGCCCTTGAGATCGGCGGGGGTCCGGACGTTCTGGCTCTCGAAGAACTGCACGGAGGACGGTGTGGTCTGGAGGAAGACACCGAGGCTCTTCACCGCGATGCCCTGGTCCACTCCGCTGAGCACGGCGGGCGTGTCGGCCCAGCCGAAGTCGGTCTGCCCCGCGCCGGTCGCCTGCACGGTCTTCTGCGAGCCCTGCCCCGCGCGGATCGTCAGATCGATTCCGTGCTTCTCGAAGATCTTCCGCTGCTGGCCGTAGTAGAACGGCGCGTGTTCGCCGTACGGATACCAGTTGAGTGTCAGCGTCACCTTGTCGAGCTTCTTGCCCGATTCGCTGGTGCTGGTGTCCGGGCCGTCCTCACCGCAGGCGGTGGCGACCAGGAGCAGCGGTACGAGGCCGATCAGGAGTCTGCGCGCATGCATGGCTGGCCCTTCCCGGAACGGGGTCGAGTCGAGACGAGACGAGTGGTTGACGCCGAGCCGGCCGGCGCCCCGGTCAGCGGACATCGGTAGGTGTCGTTGGGCGTCAGAAGGCAGTGGTGACGTTGCTGTCGCGACGGCTGGCGTGCCAGGGCAGCAGCAGCTTCTCGGCGATCTCCACCAGGACGAAGAGGACGACACCGATCAGCGACATGACGAGCAGCCCCGCGAAGAGCATCGGGGTGTCGAGATTGCCGTTCGCCTGGAGGATCACATAGCCGAGCCCCTCGTTCGCGCCCACGAACTCCCCGACGACCGCACCGGTCACCGCGAGCGTCACGGCGACCTTCAGCCCGGAGAAGAGATGCGGCAGCGAGGCGGGAAAGCGGATCCTGGCGAAGGTCTGCCAGGGCTTGGCGCCCATGGTCGCGGAGAGCTGGAGCATTTCCGGATCGACCGCCTTCAGCCCGGTGACCATCGAGATCACCACGGGGAAGAAGGCGATGAGCACCGCGATCAGGATCTTCGGGGTGATACCGAAGCCGAGCCACACCACGAACAGCGGGGCGATGGCGATCTTCGGCACGACCTGGGCGAAGAGCAGGATCGGATAGAGCGTCTTCTCGACGGTCGAGGAGTAGACCATCACCACGGCCGCGAGCACCCCGACCGCGACGGCGATCACGAAGCCGAGCAGCGTCTCGTAGGTGGTCACCCAGGTGTGCTGCCAGAGATACCCCGCCTTGCCCGTGAGCACATCGAGCGTCTCGCCGGGCGAGGGGACGAGATACGGCTCCACCAGCTCGGCCGCGGCGATGATCCACCACACGGCGAAACAGGCGCCCAGCAGCACGACGGGCCGCCAGCCCGCCTCCGCCGCGCGGGCGAGCCGCTCGCCCGTGCCCGGTCTGCCGCGTTCCGCGACCCCCGCCACGTCCTCGGCCGGTGCCGGTGCCGCGGCTGATGTCGGTGTCGGTGTCGGTACGACGCTCTGGCTCACAGTGAACTCCTCGGGAAATCCGGGTAGTTACAAGAGCGGTGCTCCCCGACAAGCGCTTTCAGAAAGCGCTTTCTGGTAGGGTGATCGCCACGCTAATGACTGCCCGTCCGTACGGTCAATAGGTCGTCCCGAAGTTTCGGGGGCCGCCCGGGGCCCCGCCGCCGCCACCGCCACCGCGACCTGGGGGTCGAGTTGAGTGAGTTGAGTGAACGGGAAGCACAGACCCATGTGACGCTGGACGCCGTGGCCCGCCGCGCGGGTGTCTCGCTGGCGACCGCGTCCCGAGCGCTGAACGGCACGGCGCGTGTCCGTGAGGAGCTGCGGCAGCGGGTGCGCGTCGCGGCCGATGTGCTCGGCTATATCCCCAACGCCCATGCCCAGGCCCTCGCCAGCTCCTCCAGCAACACCGTCGGTGTCATCTGCCACGATGTGGGCGACCCCTACTTCGCCGCGATCGCGGGCGGGGTGATGCGGGCCGCCGCCGAGCAGGACGTCCTGGTCATGCTCGCCAGCACCTTCCGTGAACCGGCCAAGGAGATCGCGTATGTCTCCATGCTCCGCGCCCAGCGCGCCCGCGCCATCCTGCTGATCGGCTCAGGCTTCCAGGACCCTTCCTGGGAGCGGAGACTGGGCACCGAACTGGCCCCCTACATCCGCGCGGGCGGCCGGGTCGCCGTCGTCAGCCGCCATCGCAGTCTGCGTACCGACGCCGTGCTGCCCGAGAACCGCGCCGGGGCGGCCGATCTCGCCCGCGCCCTGCTGGGTCTGGGGCACCGGGAGTTCGCCGTACTGAGCGGGCCGCGTGAACTCACCACGGTCGCCGACCGGTTGGCCGGATTCCGGGAAGGGCTCATGGAGGCCGGGATCACCCTCGGCGCGGGATCCGTGGTGCACGGCGCCTTCACCCGTGAGGGCGGCTACACGGCCGCGCGGGAACTGCTCGTACGGTCCGGCCCCGCCGCCCGCCCCACGTGTGTCTTCGCGGTGACCGATGTGATGGCGGTCGGCGCGCTGGCCGCGTTCCGGGAGGCGGGGATACGGGTCCCCGAGGACCTCTCCCTGGCCGGCTTCGACGACATCCCCCTCGTACGGGAGCTGACTCCCCCGCTCACGACCGTCGCCCTGCCGCTCACCGCGATGGGCGAGAGCGTGATCTCGCTCGCGCTGCGCGAACCACGCGGCACACGCTCACGGGTGCTGCGGGTCGGCGGCGAGGTGATCCTGCGCGCGAGTACGGCGCCCCCGCCGTCCCGTACCGTCTCCCCCTACTGGGAGAGCTGCTGACGACATCAGAGCAGCCCGTCCTCCCTGCGGTGGATCCGTATCATCAGTTCCGCGGCATAGGACTTGATGGTGTCCAGGCCCGAACGGCCCCAGCGCCGGGGCTCGGTGTCGGCCACACAGACGGTGCCCAGGGCCAGCCCCGTACGGTCGATGAGCGGCGCCCCCAGATAGGAGCGGACACCGATCTCGTCGACCAGCGCGTTCGCGGCGAACCGGGGGAAGTCCCGCACATCCTCCAGCACGAGCGCCTTGCGCCGCACCACCACATACGGGCAGTAGCCGAGGTCCCTGCCCATGAACCGGCCCTCACCCGCGCCGGGCGGCGCGTGCAGCCCGGCGAAGAACTGGCGTTCCTCGCCGACAAAGTTGACCATCGCGTACGGAGCGCCGGTCAGCTGCCCCAGTTCCCGGGCGAAGGCGTCGAAGACCGGCTCGGGACGCTCCCCGAGCCCGAGCTCGCGCAGCCGCGCCATACGTTCGGGCGCGTCCCCGTCGACGGGAGTGAGAAGCAGACGTCCGATCGGGTCGTACTTCATACCCGTACTCCTGGTGTCCGTGTCATTCGACCGGAGCCGGTGACAGAGCCGGGGCCAGAGCCGCTGACGGGACCGGAGCCGCTGCCGATGGCGACGACAGTGACGATGACGACAACAGTGACGGCGACGGCGACGCGGTGAGGAGATGCTGAACCAGTGTGACCAGGGTCTGGATACCGGAGCTGGCGATACGGGCGTCACAGAGCACGATCGGCACCTCCGGCCTGAGGTCCATGGCGGCCCGTACCTCCTCCGCCCCATAGCGGTAGGAGCCGTCGAACTCGTTGACGGCGACGACGAATCCGATCCCCCGCTGCTCGAAGAAGTCCACCGCGGAGAACGAGTAGTCCAGCCGCCGGGTGTCGGCCAGCACGATCGCGCCGAGCGCGCCCCGCGACAGTTCGTCCCACATGAACCAGAAGCGCTCCTGGCCGGGTGTGCCGAAGAGATAGAGCACATGGCGCTCGTCCAGCGTCATCCGGCCGAAGTCCATGGCGACCGTGGTGGCCGTCTTGGTCTCGACGCCCGTCAGATCGTCGGTCTCCGCGCCGACCTGGGTCAGGAGTTCCTCCGTACTCAGCGGCGCGATCTCGCTGACCGCCCCCACGAAGGTCGTCTTGCCGACCCCGAAACCGCCGGCGACAAGGATCTTCAGCGCGGTGGGAAAGGGCCGGGGAGAGGATTCGGGGAGGGCTTCAGAGCTGTCGTCGTAGACCATCGAGCACTGCCTCCAGCAGGAAACGGTCGGTGGGGTGGTCAAAACTGTCGGGGGGTCGTGCGGTGATCGCCCCGCAGTCCACCAGATCGGAGAGCAGGATTTTGGTGACCGTCGCGGGAAGCCCGAGATGGGCCGCGACCTCCGCCACCGAGGTCGGCCCCCCGCAGAGGCCGACAGCCTGGGCATGCTCGGGGCCCAGATCCGGCGGGGGCACCAGCCCCGTGGCCCTCACCAGTGTCAGCAGATCGAGTGATGTCGTGGGCCGGGTACGGCCCCCGCTGACGGCGTACGGGCGGATGAGCCGGCCGGCCGCGCCGTCGAGCAGGGGACCTTCCTTCGGGACCGGCACCGTCAGCGCCCCGGTGCGCCCGGGGTGGAGCCGGCCGTCTGTCTCAGCGGAGTGGCCAGATACGGCCGTACGCTCTTGACCAGCATGGCCATCTCGTAGCCCAGCACCGCGGCATCCGCCTCACGTCCGGCCAGTACGGCGAGGCAGGTGCCCGAACCCGCCGTGGAGACGAAGAGCAGGGTGGAGTCGAGTTCCACCACGACCTGACGGACCTCGCCGCCATCCCCGAAGCGCACGCCCGCGCTACGGCCCAGGGAGTACAGACCGGAGGCGAGGGCGGCCATGTGGTCGGCACTGTCACAGTCCATGCCGTGCATGGATCTCACCAGACCGTCGGAGGAGAGCAGCACCGCGCTGCGGGTGTACGGGACACGCTGGACCAGACCGCTCAACAGCCAGTCGAGGTCCGAGACATGGCCGGTCGGCACTTCGCTCGCCATGGTGCATCTACTCCTTGGGGGTGGTGTCGTGGCACGGCGGTTCCGGCTGTTCCGCGGAGCGCGCCACGGGCTGGGACTCGGCGAGGCCGATGCCCCGCCGGAAGGCGGCCATCAGCCCGGGGTCATGGAGCGTGGGCTCCGCCGCGGGCGGGGGCGGGGGCCCGTCCCGCAGCTGTGGGACGAGATGCTCCTGGCCCCGGCGCTTGGGCAGTTGGGGCCTGCTCCTGGTGGCGCGGATCGTGCCGTCGCCGGCGGGTTCGGCCGAAGGGACGGCGAGGTCGGGCGACGACGGGACGGCGGACGAGGCCGGGACTGCGGGCGGGGTGGCGGGCGGGGTGGCGGGCGCCACCGGGGCGACGGGACGTCCGCGGTGGCCGTGGCGGGCGCCGGGGCGCGCGGCGGCGGGCGTGGGGCGGTCGGTCTGCGCGCCGCGTACGGGCAGAGGGACCGGTCCGACGGGCGCGGAGGGCACGGTGGGCGCGGTCTCAACGCCCGGCACGTCCGGTGCGACGGCGGGCCCCGGCGGTGCCTCGTACACCGGCTGCGGCGGCTGGGGCTGATGGTGCTGCGGCTGCGGTGGCTGGGGTGGTAGAGGCTGCGGTGGCAGGGGCTGCGGTGGCGCCGACGCGTACTGCCGCGGTACGGGCACGACCGTGGTCCCGGGCGTGGGCGCGGCCCCGGATGTGGGCGCGGGCATCGGCGCGGGCGCGGGCGGCTGACCGTCCGGTACCGGCGCGTAACCGTCCGGTTCCGTCCGCTCCGAGCCGAGGAGCGCCCGCGGCAGCACCAGCACCGCCTGGACACCACCGTAGATATTGGACTGGAGCCGTACCGCGATCCCGTGTCTGCGCGCCAGCGCCGAGACCACGAAGAGCCCGATCCGCCCGTCCTGGAGGAGATGCGCCACATTCACCTGATCGGGACGGGCGAGCAGGGCGTTCATCCTCTGCTGCTCGCCGGGCGGCATGCCGAGACCCCGGTCCTCCACCTCGATGGCCAGCCCGGCCGTCACATACTGGGCCCGCAGCAGCACTTGGGTGTGCGGGGACGAGAACAGCGTGGCGTTCTCGACCAGTTCGGCCAGGAGATGGATGACATCGGCGACGGCATGGCCGCGCAGGGTGCCGTCGATCGGCGGTACCAGCTTGATCCGTGGATACTGCTCCACCTCGGCGACGGCCGAGCGCAGCACCTCGGTCATGATGACCGGCTTGCTCCACTGGCGCCGGGAGACGGCCCCGCCGAGGACGGCGAGATTCTCGGCGTGCCGGCGGATCCGGGTGGCGAGATGGTCGACGTGGAAGATGCCTTTCAGCAGTTCGGGGTCCTCGACCTGGTTCTCCAGTTCATCGATGAGCTGGATCTCACGGTGGACCAGCGACTGGAGCCGGCGGGCAAGATTGACGAAGACCTCGACCTTCTGTTCATTGCCGACGCTGCTGGAGAGTCTGGACGCCTGTACGACGGCGGTGACGGCCGCTTCGTGCGAGCGGCCCAACTCCTCCGCCAGCAGGTCGAGTTCATCCCCGGTGGGGGTCTCGGCCGGGGGCGGTGGCGGCGTACGGCGCTCGGGAAGGCGCTCGCCGCGTCTGAGCTGCTCGACGACCGTACGGAGATCCGCCTGCCCGCGCGCGCTGGACCGGCGCAGCGCCTCGCAGCGGTCGACGATGGACTTGGCGGTGCGCTCCGCCCCCAGCGCCGCCGCGCCGATGGCGGCGAAGGCGACCAGCGCCGTGCCGACCAGGGCCGTCCAGATCTCGGCGGTCGGCTCGGCCGCGGCGGAGCGGAGCACGACCACCACGGCGGCGGCACCGCTCAGCGCGGCGACTATCGCGGGAAGGACGGCGGTACGCAGCAGCTGAGGGCGCATACGGACATCGGGGGGCGGCGGCGGGGTCCGCCTGGCCGCCGCGGACAGCGAGCGGGCGCCCGGCCTGCCGTGCCGCCCGCCCTCGCGGCGCTCCGGCCGCGCGGCGGGTGCGCGAAGTTGAGACATCAGTGTCCTCGGTACGTGGGGCCCCGGGAATCGGCGTCGTGCTGATTGCTGGTGGTCGTGCTGACGGGCGTCCTGCTGGGCGTGCTGGTGAGCGTGCTGGTGTTCCGGACGGTGGGCGAAGGCGGGACCCGCGCGTACCGCGGGAGCCCTCCGTTGATCACCGAGCACACACGGTAGTCGCCGAACGTTCATCCACGGTGGACAGTTGACGAACTTGCCCACAGAGCATCCCGCTCCGGTATGAGTCCTCGCACATCAGCGCGAAATACAGCAATCGGCCCGGCGTGGAACGCCGGGCCGAACTCCCCACGGGGACAGATACGGATATGTGGATATGCAGATGTGCGGATACTTGGATGTATCGGATGTACCAGATAAGTAGATACATCGAGATGACGGGCGGTGGATGACGGGCGGTCAGCGACTCATGAGGAAGGAAGAATCACGGAACGGGTGAGATGGCGCGGGCTGTCCGGGTCGAGGCCGCGTCTGTCCGCGAGGGCGAGCGCGAGCCGCTGGATCCGTACCAGTTCGGCCAGCGGGTCGAGCCGGCCCGCCACCCACAGCCCACCGGTCGCCCGTACCTGTTCCGCCAGTCCTTCGGGGACGGGACCGAGCGACCAGGTCGCCGTTCCGGTGGTCGTGACGCTGATCGGACCGTGGCGGTACTCCATCGCCGGATACGCCTCGGTCCAGGCGAGGGACGCCTCCCGCATCTTCAGCGCGCCCTCCTCCGCGAGCCCGACCGACCAGCCCCGGCCGAGGAACGTGAACTGCGCACAGTCGGTGACACCCTCGGGGAGCGGGTCCTTGAGAGCCGTCTCCGCGTCCGCGACCACGGCGTCGGAGTGCAGACCGAGATGGGCCCGGAGGAGGGTGAGGGCCGTGGTGGCGAAGCGCGTCTGGACGACGGACCGTTCGTCGGCGAAGTCGAGGACGACCAGTTCGTCGGCCGCCGAGCGCACCGGGGTGGCGGGATCCGCCGTGACCGCGGTCGTACGGGCCGTACCGCGCACCTCGGCGAGCAGCCGCAGCACCTCGGTCGTGGTGCCGGAACGGGTCAGCGCCACGATCCGGTCGTAACGACGGCGGGCGGGGAACTCGGAGGCGGCGAAGGCGTCGGTCTCGCCCAGTCCCGCCTCCTCGCGGAGCGAGGCGTAGGCACGGGCCATGAACAGCGAGGTGCCGCAGCCGACCACGGCCGTACGCTCACCGGGCGCGGGCAGCCGCTCGCGCACCTCGTCCACGAGCGCCGCGGCCCGGCGCCAGCATTCGGGCTGGGTGGCCAGTTCCGTCTGCACATGCGTCATGCGCGTCTCCACTCCCCTGCGTCGGACACCTGATTGATTCCGCATGCTAGGAGATACTTACGAGCAGCAACAAGCAAGGATCGCGCACGTTACGATCAGCACGGTCACGGCGCCCAGGGGCCGGGGTCCGGCCCGGCGGCCGCGTCCGGGGACCGGTGACGAAGGGAGCGCGGTGCATCGCCACGAGCGGCACATGGCCTTGCTGGAGCTGCTGACCGAACGGCGTCAGCTGGAGGTCGACGCCGTCGCCGCCGAGCTGGGGGTGTCCGTGGCGACCGTCCGCCGTGATCTCGACCATCTCGCCGAGCAGCGGCTGCTGACGCGGACCCGGGGCGGTGCGGTCGCGCACTCCGTCTCGTACGGCCTGCCCCTGCGGTACAAGGCGGTACGGCACGCCGCGGAGAAGGAGCGCATCGCGCGGGCGGCCGCGGCGATGGCCCGGCGCGGCATGGTGATCGGGCTGAACGGCGGCACGACGACCTCGGAGGTGGCCAGGGCCATCGCCACACGCGCGGATCTCACGGGCACCCCCGACGACCCCGCGATCACCATCGTCACCAATGCCCTGAACATCGCCCATGAGCTGGCGGTACGCCCTCATATCAAGATCGTCACCACGGGCGGGGTCGCGATGCCCCAGTCGTATGAACTGGTCGGCCCACTGGCGCGGCACATCCTGGGCGAGATCAGTCTGGACATCGCCTTCATCGGGGTGGACGCCGTCGACGCGGAATCGGGCGCCGGTGCGCGCGACGAGCACGAAGCGAGCATCAACGCGCTGCTCGCCGAGCGGGCGGCGCGACTGGTCGTCGTGGCGGACAGCTCGAAGCTGGGCGCGCGGGCCTTCGCCCGGATCTGTCCGGTGGAGGACATCGGGACGCTGATCACGGACGCGGGCGCACCGGAGCGGATCGCGCGGTTCGAGGAGCGCGGGGTGCCTGTGGTCCAGGTCTGACGACCCGGACCACAGGACCGGACTACAGCGCCGTTACGCGGAGGGCGCCTTCTCGGCCGTCCCCCCGCTCTTTCCCGTACCCGCCGCGGTGACGGTGTCCTCTCCCGCGACCTCCGTGGAGATCACCGGCCAGCCGTCCTCGGGGACGACCGCCACGGACCGCCACCAGGGCGCGGTGGGAATGTCCTGGCCGGTGGGCTCGAAGGGCTCACCGGGGCGCGGCAGCGCGATTCCCGCGCCCGCCTCGGCCGCTGCCGAGATCGTGCCCTCACCGGGCTCGGCCCACGGGTGCGGGGCGAGATTGAAAGTCCCCCAGTGGATCGGGAGCATGACGCCGGTGGGACGGCCGCCCTGGAGATCGAGATGGGCGCGCATGCCCTCGGCCGGGGTCATATGGATGTCCGGCCAGTAGTCGCTGTAGGCACCGATCTGGATCATGGTGGCGTCGAACGGGCCGTGCTCGGCGCCGATGTCCTGGAAACCGGCGAAGTAGCCGGTGTCCCCACTGTGGTAGACGCGGTGCTCTGGCCCGGTCACGGCCCAGGACGCCCAGAGTGTGTGCTGCTGGTTACGCAGACCACGACCGCAGAAGTGCCGCGCCGGAGTGGCGGTGAGCCGGATGCCCGCGACCTCCGTGGACTCGTTCCAGTCGAGTTCGCGCAGCCGGGACGCGGGCACCCCCCAGCGTTCCAGATGGGCGCCGACACCGAGCGGTACGGCGAAGACCGCGTCCGTGGCCGCCAGGGCCCGGATCGTGGGCAGATCAAGATGGTCGTAGTGGTCGTGGGAGATCACGACCACATCGAGGGGACCGAGCGAGGAGAGCGGTACGGGCACCGGGTGCAGCCGCTTGGGGCCCACGAAGGCGAAGGGCGAACACCGGTCGCCCCACACGGGATCGAAGAGCACGCGCCGGCCGTCGATTTCGGCGAACACGCTCGAATGGCCCATCCAGGTGAGCCGCAGCCCGGAGGCCGGGGGCACGGCCAGGTCCGCGAGAGTCGTGGCGTGCACCGGAATGGTGCCGCTCGGAGCCCGCCGGGCCCGCGCTTCCTTCTGGAAGTAGACCTTCGCGAACTCCAGACCCGAGCCCGAGGGTCTGGTCCTGGCACCCACCGGGTTCTGGAACACCCCGTCGGCGAAGTTGGGCGAGCGGTGGATCCGCTCGAGCCTCGCTCCTGCCGAGTCGGCCCCGAAGGCCGCGGGTCGCAGCGAGCGCAGCCGGGAGCGCAATGAAGGGGTGGAACCAGCGGCTGTCACAGCACCTCCTGGAGGTTCGGTGTTGTCCCATTATGTCTGGGCGGGTATCTCTGTGCGGGGCGAACGGACCGGACCGTCCTCCGCCCCGGCGCACGGCCCTACAACGACGCCGGTGCCCCCAGGATTCCCGTACACGCTTACGAAGTCGGCCCGATCCGGGGCGATCCCGGGCCATACCACGGGACGGGCACTTTGACAGGGGCGATCACCGTCTCGATACTGACTGGCGATTCAGTTGCGCGTTCGATCACCGCGCGCCGTCCGGGGGCGGCTCCGAGCCCACGCCGTTCGCCGCCGCCACCGTGGTCGCTCCTGTCACCGTGATCGCCGTCCCCGAGGAGACCGTCCGATGAATCCGTCCGCCTCCGCGACTCTATCCGCCTCCCCGGCGGTCCCGGCCCCTCCGGCATCCCCGGCGGCCCCGCTGATCTCCCTCACCTGGACGGACCAGGTGACCGGCCGACAGGGGTATCTGGTCGTGGACCGGCTGGTACGCGGGGTCGCCAGTGGCGGGCTGCGGATGCGCGCGGGGTGCTCACTGGAGGAAGTGACCGGACTGGCCCGGGGGATGACCATGAAGGAGGCCCTGCACTTCGACGCGGACGACCCGACGGCGCGTTATGTGCCTCTGGGCGGCGCCAAGGGCGGTATCGACTGCGATCCGCGCGACCCCGAGGCGTACGGTCTGCTGGTCCGCTATCTGCGCGCCACCCGGCCGTACATAGAGAGCTTCTGGACCACCGGCGAGGATCTGGGCCTGACCCAGGAGACCGTGGACCGGGCCGCCGCCGAGGCCGGTCTCGTCTCCACCGTCCAGGCGGTCCACCCGCTGCTCGACGACGAGCGGGCGGCGCGGCGGCGGCTTGCCGACGCCTTCGCGACAGAGGTCGACGGCATCGGTCTGGACGCCCTTGTCGGCGGCTGCGGGGTCGCCGAGTCGGTGCTCACCGCCCTCGACCGGGCGGGCGTCGCCCCTGAGGGGACGCGCGTCGCTGTCCAGGGGCTCGGCACCATGGGCGGGGCGACGGCACGCTTTCTGTCCCGGGCGGGGCTGCGGATCGTGGCCGTGGCCGACGTCAAGGGGACCATCGCCCACCCGGACGGCCTGGACGTCGAGGCGCTCCTCGCCGCCAGGGACGCGTACGGCACGGTCGACCGCGCCGCGCTGCGCCCCGGGGACCAGGAGCTGCCGGGCGACGCCTGGCTCCGCGCCGACGCGGAGGTGCTGGTGCCCGCGGCTGTCTCGTACGCCGTCGACACCGGCAACCAGGCCGCGGTCAAGGCCCGTTGGATCGTGGAGGCGGCCAATATGCCCGTAACTCCCGAGGCGGAGGAACTGCTGGCCCGGCGCGGTGTCATGGTGCTGCCCGATGTCGTGGTCAACTCCGCCACGAACGCCTGGTGGTGGTGGACCCTCTTCGGTGACATCGGTCCCGGCGCGGACGAGTCGTTCGCCCATACCCGGCGGGCGATGCGCGCTCTGGCCGGCCGAACGCTGGCGCGCGCCGAGACCGACGGCACCACCCCGCGTGCCGCGGCGCACGCCATGGCCGCCGAACGGCTGCCGGTCATCGCGGAGCGGTACGGGTGGTACCGGTGAGCCGCATGACGGCCTCTCGGCTCGATAGGGTGACGGCGTGGCGAGAGTACGGCTGAGTGTGCCGGAGCGGCGCGAGGAACTGCTCCGTGCCGCCGTCGGGCAGATCGAGGCCCGGGGCGTGGCGGCGTTGCGGATCTCCGATGTCGCCGCCGTGCTCGGTGTCAGCAGCGCGCTGGTGCTCTACCACTTCTCGACGAAGGAGAAGCTGGTCGCGGCGGCCTTCGCCCATGCCGCACAGGACGATCTGGCGCGGCTGCGCGCGCTGCTCGGCCGTCGCGCCACCGCCCTGGAGCGACTGCACGACGCGGTCCGCTGGTACGCGCCGACGGGCGAGGCCAAGGGCTGGCGGCTGTGGATCGAGGGATGGGCGGCGGCGCTGCGCGAGCCCGCGCTGCGTGAGCCGGCCCGCGCTCTCGACCAGCAGTGGAAGGCGGCTCTCGCCGAGGTCGTCGCCGAGGGAACGGCTGCGGGCGAATTCGTCTGCGCGGACCCGGTGTCGGCGGCCGGGCGGCTGACCGCCATGCTGGACGGACTGGCGGTTCAGATGACGTCGTACGCGGGTTCACTGCCGCGCGCCACCATGCTGGAGTGGGCGGACGAGGCACTCGCCCGCGAACTGGGCGTCGACCGCGCGGCACTCGGCGGGCGTGGAAAGTAGCACGGCGGCCACACCGGGGCCGCCGGACATCCGGAACCGGACAGGAAGACGGAAGACTGTGGCAGAGCAGCAGACCGATCCGACCGATCAGCTCGGTCACGATGTGCTGGTCGTCGGGGGCAGTGGGGTGGACACCGTCGTCCGGGTCGACTCGCTGCCGGTTCCGCTGGCCGATTCGGTCGGGGTCGGACCGATCCTCGAATGGCCGGGGCACACCGGCGGCAATGTGGCCCTCGGCTGCCGGGCGCTCGGTCTGGACGTCAAATTCCTCGACTTCATCGGGGACGACTGGACAGGCGGTCAGGTCCGTGCGCGGCTCGCGGAGGGCGGAGTCGATTTCGAGGCGCTGATCTCCCCGGCCGGCACCCGGCGCGCGGTCAATCTCGTGGAGCGTACGGGCCGCCGGATGTCGTTCTACGACGGCCGGGATCCCGCCGGTCTCCGTATGCCGCGTGACTTCTATCTGCCTCACCTCCGGCGCGCCCGTCATGTCCATCTCGCGATCACCGACTTCGCCCGCTTCCTCTACGACGACATCGAGGCGCTCGGTGTCCCCGTCTCGACCGATCTGCACGACTGGGACGGACTCGCCGACCACCACAGGGAGTTCGCCCTCCGCTCCGATCTGGTCTTCCTGAGCGCGGCCGGAGCCGGGGAGCGGATCGCCTCGCTGATGCGGGAGATCCTCCGCGAGGGCCGGGCCGAGGCCGTGATCGCGACGGCGGGCGCGGGCGGTTCGTATCTGATGACCCGTGAGGGAAGCCGCACCCCCCGGCCCGTCCCGGCGACCCTGCCGCCCGCGCCGGTGGTGGACTCCAACGGTGCGGGTGACGCGTACGTCTGCGGTTTCCTCTACGGCCGGCTGGCCGGGCTGGACCTCGAAGCCTGCGCCCGGCTCGGCGCGGTGGCGGGTGCTTACGCCTGTACGGGCGGGGGCAACGCGGCGCTGATCGGCCCCGACGCGCTCGTCGCCGACCGGCTCCGCCCCGCCACGAACTGAGCGACACCACTCGGGGACGCGGCTGAAGGACACCGCTGAGAGACACCGTTCAGGGGTACTCAGGGGGACTTCGGAGCTGAGCGGTCCAGGGGCCCGTCCCCGCCCCCGCCGTTCAGGTCTGGCGTATCGGTTCGTACTCCGCCGCTTCGAGCCCGAAGGTCCAGGCGACCCCTTGCTTCGCGGTCCTGGTGGTGGGCGGTACCCGCAGCCAGTACGTCCGGCGTGTGCCGTCCGGCTCCGGCGTGGAGTTGACCACCTCGACCATCGCGACGTCCTCGTCCTGCCGCAGCGAGATCCGCCAGAGCACACCGCTCTCGTCGCGGTGGACGGGCTCCGCCCCCGACTCGTTCAGATAGCGGTCGTAGCCGTAGTGCTCCAGCATCACCCGGCGCAGCTCGGCGTTGGCCTCGTCGCGTATCCGGTCGGGAGTCAGGGACGCCAGCTCGCCGAGGAACGCGGCGGGGACCGGCATTCCGCGCCACGCGTACAGCGCGAAGCCGTCGGGGTAGGCGAGCGCGGGGCCGTCGCCGCGGTCGAGCCGGCCCGCCTCGTCCCGGTGGAGTTCGCAGGGGCGCTCGCAGATCACCACGGCGCGTTCGTACGGCCACCACCAGCCCGCGTGCAGCGCCACCTCGGCCAGTCCCGCGAGGCGTTCGCTGCGGCCGTCGAAGGCCGCGAGCCAGGCCGCGTCATGCTGCCCGAGCACCGCGTCGAGCAGCACCGCGCGGATCCGGGCCGCCTCGGCGGGCTTCCCCGCGAGCGCCTCCACCACCCCGGTCCTGATCCGGTCGGCGAGCGCCCGGCCGGTGTCCCAGAGCCGGGCGCCGGTGGCGCTCCAGTGCTCGGCCCAGCCGGCCGGTCCCAACGCGTCATGCACCCTGCGCCGTTCCTCGGCCCAGGGGTAGGTGCGCACCTCGTCCCGCACGGACCGGCCCGCGTCCAGCGCCCGCGCCAGCTCCACCCCCGCCAGCGGCGATCCGGCCCAGATGATCCGCTCCGGCTCCGCCAGCCCCGCCCCGCGGTAGGCGAGCCGCACTCCGCTCTCGGCGGCCGACCGGTCCGACTCGCCCGTCGCCGCCGCGACGGCCCGCCACTTGTCCATGTCGCTCATGTCTGAAGCCCCGTCCCCTGTCATACCTGTCCAGTGTTCTTCCGTGCCCATGCCCGTGCCCGTGCCCGTGCCGTGTCGGTGCCCGAGCCCGCGCAGGTGCTCGTGCCCGTTGCCATGGCCCGAGCTCGCGTCCGTCGCGGCCCCGGCGCCCGTACGCCCATCCGCTCGTCCGGCGCGTCCGGCGCGTCCGCTCAGTCCGCGACGATCCGCACCGCGCCCGGCAGGTACTCGCGCTGACGCACCACGCGGAACCACCCCTTGGGCAGCGGTATCGCCGCGTGTTCCTCGTGCACCACCCGCCCGCCGTCCGGGAGATGGAGATACATCGGCCCGGCCGTGTCGGCCGCTTCACGGATCAGCCGGCCCGGTCCGGTGACCGCGTGGGCATGGCCGGTGACCTCGCCGAGCGCCAGGACCAGCCGGCCCCGCGCGTCCCTCGGCTCACCGGACACGCCTGCCGCGTCCACGAGATACGACGGCACCGTCTCCTCTTCGACGGGCACGATGAGCACGTCTCCCTGCCGGTACATGGCTCTCCCCTCCACCGGCGGCGCCGAGTGCGCCGAACCTGTGAAAGACGCTAGACGGGGGGTCTGACAATCCGCCCCGGCGACCGGCCGACCGGCCCCGGGAGGGGTGTTGTCAGTGGTGCTTGGTAGAACTGCTCCACATCAGCCGATCCGCGCCACCGCTGTCTGGAGCATCCCCATGACCATTTCGGGCCACTTGCAGGAGCTGCACGGCCTGCCCGCGTTCGACTTCCCCGCCGCCGACGCGAAGGCGGAGCTCCCGGCTCCCGGCTCCGTGGCCTGGCGGATCTCGGTCGACGCGTACGAGGCCGAGGAGCAGTGGGAGGCGGCGTTCGCCCGCTTCACCGAGGCCGTGGACACCACGCGGGTAGGGGCGTTGATCGTCGGCTCCTGGAGCGATGCCTACGAGTCGGGTCCGGAGCCGGTGATCGAGGCCCTGGTGGCGGCGCGGGACCGGCTGCCCGCGCTGCGCGCGCTGTTCCTCGCCGACATCGTGGGCGAGGAGTGCGAGATCTCCTGGATCAATCAAGGTCTGGTGACCCCGCTGCTCGACGCCTTCCCCGAGTTGGTCGAATTCGGCGTCCGCGGCGGCCAGGAGCTGCGCTTCCCCGCCGTCCGGCACGAGCGGCTGCGTTCGCTGACCATCGAGACCGGCGGTCTGAAGGCCGATGTGGTGCGGGGAGTCGGCGCGAGCGAGCTGCCCGCGCTGGAGCATCTCGATCTCTGGCTCGGCGTCAGTGAGTACGGCGCGACGACCGAGGTGGCCGATCTGGCGCCGATCCTGGCCGGTTCGCGCTTCCCCCGGCTGCGCCATCTCGCCGTGCGCAACAGCGAGATCCAGGACGAGATAGCGATCGCGCTGGCCGGCGCCCCGGTCGTCGCCGCTCTGGAGATCCTCGATCTCTCGATGGGCACCCTCGGGGACGTGGGGGCGGAGGCCCTGCTCTCCGGCCAGCCGCTCACCCATCTCAAGAAGCTCGATCTGCACCACAACTACATGAGCGGAGCGTTGCGCGAGCGCGTTCTCGCCACGCTCGGCGCGGCCGGGGTGGAGGTCGATCTCGAAGAGAGCGAGGACATGGACGACGACGAGGGCTTCCGCTACACCGCCGTCTCGGAGTGATCCGATGCCGCCGTCACCACGTCTCGCGGTCGTCGGGAATCCCGGCAACCGCCGTATAAGCCTGTTCCAGGACGCCGTCCGGGCCGCCGGGCTGCCCGCGGCCCGGGTGGTGCCCTGGCTCGACGTGCTGCGCGGCGACGCCCGGTTCGAGGCCGGGGAGACCGTACGGATCGACTCCCCCGGCGAGGATCCCGAGGTGGAGCGGCTGCTGCGCGGCACGGACGATCCCACCAGGGTCGAGGGGACCGCCCGCTGGTACGCCGGGTTCACGGCCGCGGCCGCCGAGCTGGGCCGGACCGCCTCCGCCGCCGGGGCCGGTCTGCTCGACGCCCCGGACGAGCTGGCGGTCCTCTTCGACAAGCGCCTCTGCCATGAGGTGCTGGACAAGGCGGGCGTACGGGTTCCGGCGTCGCCGACCTCGGGCCCCGGCGTCCCGGCCGTCTCCGGCTGGGACGACGTCCGGTCCCTGATGGCGGCGGCGGGGCTGCGCCGGGCGTTCGTCAAGCTCGCCCACGGATCGTCGGCGTCCGGGGTGCTGGCCGTCGAGACGGCGGGCCCGGGGCGGGTGCGCGCCACCACCTCCGTCGAGCGGGACAGCGCGGGCCGGCTGTTCAACTCGCTGCGGGTGCGGCGCTATACGACCGAGCGCGAGGTCGCCGCGATCGTGGACACCCTCGCGCCCGACGGGCTGCATATCGAGCAGTGGGTGCCCAAGGCGGTGCAGGACGGCCGGTCGGCCGATCTGCGCGTGGTGGTCGTCGCCGGCCGCGCCACCCACGCGGTCCTGCGGACGAGCACCTCCCCCATGACCAATCTCCATCTCGGCGGGCTCAGAGGGGATCTCGACGCGGCGCGTGCCGCGATCGAGGCGGCGGGCGGAAGCTGGTCCGCGGCACTCACGGTCTGTGAACGGGCCGCCGACTGTTTCCCGGACACCCACTGTGTGGGCGTCGATCTGCTGCCCACCCGGAGCTGGCGCGGATTCGCCGTCTGCGAGGTCAACGCCTTCGGCGATCTGCTGCCCGGTCTCACGGGCCTGCCCGGCCGGGGCGCCGAGGGTCTGGACACCTACGCGGCCCAGCTCGCCGCCCTGCCGGGGCGTGCGACCCGCCGGACGGACGACCGAGGAGACACCGTGCCGACACCGGAGACGCGCCTGAGATGCCCGCGATGACCATGACGGCACCCGATATGAACGAGGTGGTCGGGCGGGACGATCTGCTGCTCGTCACCCTCGACACCCTGCGCTTCGACGTCGCCGAGGAGCTCGCCGCCGCGGGCCGTATCCCCCATCTCGCCCGCCATCTCCCCGGCGGGCGCTGGGAGAAGCGGCACGCACCCGGCAGCTTCACCTATGCCTCGCACCAGGCGATCTTCGCCGGTTTTCTGCCCACTCCCGCCGTGCCCGGCTCCCATCCACGGCTGTTCGCCGCCCGCTTCGGGGGCAGTGAGACCACCGCCGGCCGGACATTCGTCTTCGACACCCCCGATCTGGTCTCGGGACTCGCGGCGGCGGGATATCACACGGTGTGCGTCGGCGGGGTCGGCTTCTTCAACCGGCGGGGCGCGCTCGGCTCCGTGCTGCCAGGGCTCTTCCAGGAGAGCCACTGGGAGCCCGAGTTCGGTGTGGCGTCCCCGGCCTCCTTCGAGGCCCAGATCGCCCGCGCGGAGAAGTCCGTCGCCGGTCTCGACCGCGACCGGCGGCTCTTCCTCTTCGTCAATGTGGCCGCGCTGCACCAGCCCAACTGGTTCCATCTGCCCGGTGCCACCCGGGAGGCGGGCGACTCACGGGCCACGCACGCCGCCGCTCTCGAATATGTCGACCGGCACATCGGCCGGCTCTTCGCCGCCGCGAGCAGCCGCCGTCGCTGCTTCACGATCGTCTGTTCCGACCATGGCACCACCTATGGCGACGACGGCTGGACCGGACACCGGCTGGGCCATGAGGCCGTCTGGACCGTGCCGTACGCCCATTTCTTCCTGGACCACGGGGGCCCGCGATGAGCACCACCAGCGCCACCACCACGGCCGGCACCACCACGGCCGCCACAGCCGCCTCGGCGGACACGGCCCTCGCCGTCACCACCGGCGCCGCCGCACCGCGCCCGTACGAGAGTTACGTCTACGCCTATCCGCACAAGACGGCCTACCGCCCCCTGCCCGGCCGCCCGGCGCTGCGCGAGCTGTGGGCCGGTGAACGCAAGGACGCCCTCTCCCTCTATCTGCACATCCCGTTCTGCGAGGTCCGCTGCGGCTTCTGCAATCTCTTCACCCGTATCGGCGCCCCCGACGAGCTCACGACGCGCTATCTCGACGCGCTCGACCGGCAGGCGACCGCCGTACGCGACGCCCTCACCGGGCCGGGTCAGGAGGGCACCGACGCGATACGGTTCGCCGCCGCGGCCTTCGGCGGCGGTACGCCCACCTTCCTCGACGCCGGTGAGCTGGAGCGGTTGTGCGACATCGCCGAGCGGCGGATGGGTGCCGATCTGCGGGCCGTCCCGCTCTCCGTGGAGACCTCCCCGGCGACGGCGACCGCCGACCGGCTGGCCGTGCTCGCCGACCGCGGCGCCACGCGGCTGAGCATCGGTGTCCAGAGCTTCGTCGACGCGGAGGTGAGGGCCGCCGTACGCCCGCAGCGCCGCGCCGATGTCGAGGCCGCGCTCGGCCGTATCCGTGACGCCCGGATCCCGGTCCTCAATATCGATCTGATCTACGGAATCGACGGCCAGACGGAGCGCACATGGGGCCACTCCCTGGACGCCGCGCTCGCCTGGCGGCCCGAGGAGCTCTATCTCTATCCCCTCTACATACGGCCGCTCACCGGTCTCGGCAGGCTGGGCGCGGGCAGCGACGCCGTCTGGGACGCCCAGCGGCTGCGGCTCTACCGGCAGGGCCGGGACCGGCTTCTCGCCGAGGGGTACGAGCAGGTGTCCATGCGGATGTTCCGCCTCCCCGGCAGCGGCACCGGCGCCCCGTCACAGGGCGCGGACGACTACGCGTGCCAGACCGACGGCATGATCGGGCTCGGCTGCGGAGCCCGCTCGTACACCTCGCGGCTCCACTACTCCTTCGACTACGCGGTCGACATGCGCGAGATACGGACCATCATCGACACCTATACGGCCACGGAGGACTTCTCCCGCGCGGAGGTCGGCCGCCGGGTGGACGAGGACGAGGCGCGCCGCCGCCATCTCCTCCAGTCGCTCCTCCAGGCCCAGGGCATGGAGGTGGCGGGCTACCGCGAGCGGTTCGGCTCGGTACCGGCCGAGGACTTCCCGGCCGAGCTGGACCGGTTCGCGGAGCTCGGCTGGCTGGACACGGGCACGGACCCCGGGCTGCTGCGTCTCTCGCCCGAGGGGCTCGCGTACTCGGACGCGCTGGGTCCGGCGCTCTTCTCCCCCGCCGTACGGGCCGCGATGGCCGCCTACGAGGTGAAGTGAGTCCCGTGGACCTGACGATCCTCTACCGCGGTCCGCTCGCCTCCTGCGACTACGACTGTCCGTACTGCCCCTTCGCCAAGCGGCGCGACAGCCGTGAGCAGCTCCGCGCCGACAGGGACGCGCTGGAGCGGTTCGCGGCCTGGGTGTCGGCGCGGCGCGACGACCGGCTGTCGGTGCTGTTCACGCCCTGGGGCGAAGGGCTGGTCCGCTCCTGGTACCGGCGGACCCTCAGCGAGCTCTCGCACCTGCCGCATGTCCGGCGGGTGGCCATCCAGACGAATCTGAGCTGCCGTACCGACTGGCTGGCCGGCGCCGACCCGGAGAAGCTGGCGCTGTGGTGCACCTACCACCCGGGGCAGACGCCGTACGACCGGTTCCTCGCCAAGTGCCATGACCTCGCGGACCGCTCCGTCCGCTTCAGTGTGGGCGTCGTCGGTCTCGACGAACACCTTGAGCACGCGCGCAGGCTGCGCGCCGAACTGCCCGCGCACATCTATCTCTGGATCAACGCGGCCGAGGGGCGCGGCTATACGGACGAGGAGGCCGCCCGCTGGACGGAGCTCGATCCCCTCTTCCCGTACAGCCGCAGGCCCCACAGCTCGGCGGGGCTGCCCTGCCGGACCGGTGAGTCGGTGATCTCGGTGGACGGCGAGGGGACCGTACGGCGCTGCCACTTCGTCCGCGCCGAGCTGGGCAATCTCTACGACGGTTCGTACCGGAAGGCACTCGCTCCCCGGGCGTGCCCACTGGCGGTGTGCGACTGCCATATCGGCTATGTGCATCTGGAGACGCTGCCGCTGTACGACGTGTTCGCGGGCGGGGTGCTGGAGCGGATCCCGCGGGTCCGGGATCCGCTCCCGGACGGATCAGTTCGGCGGGCTGCCCAGGGGAACCTGGGTGGTGTTCCGGTCGTCGTTCAGCTCGATGTTCTCGGCGCTGACCGACAGGTGCGTCGTGTCGGAGAACCGCAGCCGGAGCCGTAGGTCGAACCGCCAGGTGTCGTCCCCGTTCGGATGGATGGTGACCGTCGCGGTCCCGTTGGACAGCCCCTCCTTCGTGGTCTCCGTCAGCACATCGAGCGGGTAGGGACCGGCCGTCGTCCCGTCCTTGAACTCGCCGAAGGGCACGGAGATGGAGGCGGCCTCCACACCGTCCGGTGTCCTGACCGAGATATTGATCCCGGTGTCGTAGTCGCGATCCTCATTGGCGGTGACAAAGGTGACCGCCCCCGCCGCGAGAGTCGCACTGCCGTTTTCCGCCATCGGAGCCCCCTGAACCCACAGCGCCGTGATACGGGCCCTCCCCCGGCCGGCGCCGCACCGGAGGACCCCTTCGGCCCGGTTATCGCCCCGGCCGGGACAGGCCATGCGTGGGCGTTCCGTGGTCCATTCGGATGAGTGAAATTCCCGTCGGGAGCGCCGAGCGCCGGAGGGGCGGCCGGCCTCGGCGGCGGCCGGGCGTCCCGACCGGCACCCGGGCCGGCCCCGCCGTCAGCGGTTCAGGGGCAGAAGGTCGGGACGCTTCGCCTCGACATGGTCCCCGGAGGATTCCCCGCGCAGCCGGCGCCCGATCCATGGCACCAGATACTCGCGCGCCCAGTTGATGTCGTCGCGCCGTACCTCGAAGGTGCCGCGCGGCGGCTGCGGCGGCCATGTCTGGTCCGGGTCGGCGGGCACGGCGAAACCGAGCACCTGCGCCGCACGCAGCGCGACACGGGTGTGGCCCTCGGGGGAGAGATGCAGCCGGTCGCCGTCCCAGGCCCGCCTGTCCTGCACTGACTTGAGGGACCAGAGATCCAGCACCGGGCAGTCGTAGCGGTCGGCGATGGCCCGTACATGGGCGGTGTAGGTCGCGATCTTGCCGCGAAGATGACGGAGCACGGGCACGCCCCGGGTGTCGAAGCCCGTGGTCACCATGACCGTGCCGACCGCCCCGGTCAGATCGGCGACGGCCCGCTCGAAGCGCTCGGCGACATCGTCGGGGTCGGTGCCGGGCCGGATGATGTCATTGCCGCCCGCGCAGAAGGTGACCAGATCGGGGGCGAGTTCCTTGGCCCGGGGTATCTGCTCGCTGACGATCTGGTCGAGGAGCCGGCCGCGTACGGCGAGATTCGCGTAGCGGAAATCTCCGTGCACGGTGTCCGCGGGGCCGGCCGGGAGGGCCACCTCGCCGGTCACCGGATCGGTGAGCCGGTCAGCCAGTTGATCGGCGAGCAGCACCGCGAGCCGGTCCGCCCAGCCGACATAGCGTCCATCGGGTCCGGGATCGCCCACGCCCTCCGTGAAGCTGTCACCGATCGCCGTGTACGACCCGAATACGCCTCTTCTTCTTGATCTCGAATCGTCTGCCACAACACCACATCTTTCACCCGCAGATGTGACCTACGCGACCGTAGGAAACGGTTGACGAGGGGTGAGATACACCATTGGTCAATTTTCGGCCAAGCGGGAATATGCCCAACGCTCTCCGTCCGGCACGGAAGTGCCCGACGGAGAGCGGAGAAAGGACGTTTGCCATGCCTCGGACGGGCCGGGTCTCAGATGTTGACACCCTGATCGCGCAGATACGCCAGCGGGTCGATGTCCGAGCCGTAGTCCGGTCCGGTACGGATCTCGAAGTGCAGGTGCGGACCCGTGACATTGCCGGTGGCGCCGGAGAGACCGATCTGCTGGCCCTCGCTGACGGTGTCGCCCTCGGAGACGGATATGGAGGAGAGATGGGCGTACTGCGAGTAGTGGCCGTCACTGTGCTCGATGACGATCTGGTTGCCGTACGAGCCGCCCCAGCCCGCCGCCACGACCGTGCCCGCGCCGACCGCCTTCACCTCGGTGCCCGTGTCGACCAGGAAGTCCACACCGGTGTGGTAGCCGCTGGCCCAACTGCTGCCCGAGGCATGGTACGGAGTGCCGATCTGAGGATCGTCGACCGGCGTGGTGAAGGCGGAGTCGCTGCTCTGCTCCGGCGTGTCGCCGGGCGCGGACGTCGACCCGCCGTTGTCCTCGGCCGGTGTGGCGGTCGACGGGTCCGAGGAACCGCCGTCGGAGGAGTGGGACGGCTCGGCCGGCTTCGCGGGACGGGTGTGCTCCCCGCCTCTCGCCTTGATGGTCAGCTTCAGCCCGGGGTGGATCAGCGACGGGTCGGATCCGACGGCCTTGCGGTTGTCCGCGTACAGCTTGTGCCAGCCGCCCCGGACATGCTGTTCCTTGGCGATCTTCGACAGGGAGTCGCCCGGGACCACGGAGTAGATCCGGGTCCTGGCGGCGCTCTTCTTGGCGGTGGCCTTCTTCGCGCCGGTCTGCTCCCCGCCGAACTGCTGCTGGGAGACGGCCTCGGGCGCGCTGGCGGGTGCGGCCTTCTGCGCGGCGTGCGCGCCGGTGGCACCGATGAGCGGAAGTGCGATGGCGGCTCCACCGGTACCGGCGGCTATGAATCCGCGCGATACCGGGTTGTTGGCCTTGTGACGGCGGTGCTTACCCTTCGCGGGCATGGCGAATTCCTCTCCGGCGCCTGCGAGGTGAGCTGTCGGGTTCGGACTGGAGATGCCCGGTCGCACTTACCGCACGACTTCACCCCAAGCCGTTCCGGAGTTCCGGATCGGCGTACTACCTGGGTCCCCCGCTCCTGCCACGCATTGCTTGACGATAAGAATTCCGGGCGGCGGCAGGATTCGGCGGTCCGACCGGATTGAGGGTGAACGTAGGCGAGTGGGGCGAGTGGAACAAGGGATCCTTTTCCATCGACAAGTCGCACTCGCATTTAACCCGGTTTTACCGGTCACCCTGTGTCGACAACGGTCTCCGAACTCCGTGTCAGGCGGGGAATTCGAATACATGGCACCGCCACGGAACGTCACGGATATGATCCTGGTCACGGACCGGAACCCATCTCCACCGCGACCGGGGCAGGGTGTAAGGAATCACCCAATACGGACAGATGGGCATTTGAGCGATATCTATCCGCGAATAATGTCCGAATGCTCCCATTGGATTCCTGACAGTCGAACTGATTGCCACACGAACAGATGTCGTACTGTCAGAGGTCGACAGCGTCGGCGAGCCGCGCCGACGGCAGACACGGAGGAGCAGGCCGTGACGCAGCAGGTCCCGTCGACAGAGCCCGAGCTGGCCGGCGTGCGCAACTTCCGCGATGTCGGAGGACTGCCCACCACCGACGGCAGGCAGGTCCGTCCGGGCCGGCTCTTCCGCAGCGGCCATCTCGCCAACGCCACCGCGGCCGACGCGGCCTTCCTCTCGTCCCTCGGACTTCACACGATCTTCGACTTCCGCAACGCGGCCGATCTGAAGCTCGACGGCGCGGACGTGGAACTGCCCGGCGTGCGCAATGTGAACATTCCGCTCACCGACCCCGCCGACGGTGCCGAGTTCTGGCGGATGGTCAGGGACGGCGATCTGGACCAGCTCCGCTCGCTCCTCGCGGACGGCAGGGCCGCGGCCCGGATGACCGGCTCGTACCGCTCGATCATCAAGGAGCGCACCGCCGAGCACAGCCGTGTCCTGCACGCCCTCGCCGGGGACAGCGTGCCGGCGCTCATGCACTGCGCCGCGGGCAAGGACCGGGCCGGTCTCTCGATCGCGGTGGCCCTGCTCGCGGTCGGGGTGGAGCCCGAGGCGATCGAAGCGGACTATCTGAAGTCGAACGACCCGCACCGCCGTTATCCGGTCCAGCGCAGCGACAATTCGCCCACCGGGACGTCCACCGAGGTGATGGACCTGCTCAGTCCGCTCTTCGACGCGCGCGCCGAGTATCTCGCGACGGCCTTCGAGACCATCGAGAAGACCTGGGGCAGCACCGACACCTATCTGACCGAGGGGCTGGGACTGGCCCCCGAAACCCGTGAACGGCTGCGCGCCCGCCTCCTCGACTAAGTCCTGTCCGAACAGGACTAGGTCCCGTCCGAACAGGACCTGGACGATCATGCCGGTGTCGGGGGGGGGGGGGGGGGGCACCCCCCGGCCCCGGGCCCCGTGCCGCGGGCCCCGGGGCCCCGGCCGGGCCGTCGGGTACGTGTGGCTTCCGGCCGGATCCGTGGCCGGATCCGTGGACGGGTCCACGCTGCCGGGAGAGGCGCTAGTACCGCAATTGCGGTACTAGCTCGGGGGCATCAGCACGGTGTCGATCACGTACACGTTGGCGTTCTTGGTCCGGACGTCACCGCAGACGATGTTCGTCGTCCCGTTGACCTTGAACGACTCACCCGAGCCCGATGTGGTGAGCGTGCCGCCCTCCAGGGTCTTGAAGACACCGTTCGGGAGCTGGTCGGGGGCGACCTTCTTCTCCGTCACGTGGTAGTTCAGGACCTTCCTGAGCTGGGCCTCGTTGTCGCGGATCGCGTCGAGCTGCGCCTTGGAGAGCTTGGCGAAGGCGTCGTTGGTCGGGGCGAAGACGGTGATGTCCTTCGTGGTGTTCAGCTTGTCGGCCAGTCCGGCCTTCTTCACCAGGGCGACGAAGGTGGAGAGATGCGTGTTCTCCGCCAGCGCGGTGGCGACAGGCTGGGTCGCCATTCTGGAGAAGCTGCCGCCGATGCCCTTGCGCAGCAGTGACGAGCACCCCGGACCGAAGGGGACGGCCGCACCGGCGGACGCGGACGTGCTGGGCGAGGCCGAGGGCGAGGTGCTCGGTGAGGCGGACGGGCTCGGTGAGGCGGGTGTGCTGGGTGACGCCGACGTGCTGGTCGATGTGGGTGTGCTCGGCGTCGGGGCGGCGAAGG
Organism: Streptomyces sp. NPDC055025; assembly: GCF_053608565.1. NCBI lineage: Bacteria > Bacillati > Actinomycetota > Actinomycetes > Kitasatosporales > Streptomycetaceae > Streptomyces > Streptomyces sp. NPDC055025. The sequence continues at coordinate 97,656 of NZ_JBSGVS010000013.1, read as the reverse complement.
CCTGAGGAGCCATGACTCCCAGCGAGAGCGGGAGGGTGACCGCGGCGGCGGTGGACATGGCTGTGGTGCGGAGACGGGTGCGGTTCATGGTTCGATTCCTCTTCCTGTGGGAGGAGGGGCCCCGGCTCGGGCCCGGAGGCGTCGACGCGGCCGGATCGGCGGGTCCTGGGATGAGACGGCCCGGGGAGTGCCGGGCGGGGTGCTCTCACCCGTCCGGCCTGCGGTTCCTGCCGTTCGACGATTCCTGTCGGTCGACCTTGCTCGGTTCGCTCGACTCGGTTCGCTCGACGCTCGGTTCGTTCGACCCTGCGCGGTCCTGGATTGCTTCGGCCCTGGATCGCTTCGGCCCTGGATCGTTCTCGTTCGGTCCTGGCCCGGCTCTGGCCGGCCGGTCCGTTCCTCCATTCGGTCCTGGTGATCGATCGAGCCGCCCGTAAAGCGTAGTCATACCTCCAGGAGCTCAGCATCTCGGGCGGAACGCGCTGTTCACTGCTATGGGACGCTCGGTCACCACCGTTGCGCCGCAGGTCCGCGGCGGTCCGGCCGCGGCCGACAGCCGCCGCGCCCGCCACTCGATCGGCTCCGGCGTGTCAGGAGCCCGCCAGTCGGGTGGCCGATAGCGTCAAAAGATGTCCGACCTCATCTATGTCGTGGTCACCCTCGCGGTCTTCGCGTTGATCGGTCTGGTCGGGAAGGGGGTGGGCCGGCTGTGACCGTCGAGAACATCGTCGGACTGGTCGTCGCCGTGCTTCTCGTCGTCTACCTCGTGTTCTGTCTGCTCTTTCCCGAGCGTTTCTAGCCTCTCCCACCAGAGGAAGGCCCAGGAAAGGTCCTCCATGAACGACACGCTCGCGGGGTGGCTTCAGATTCTCGCCCTCGTGGTGGCGCTCGCCCTCTCCTTCCGGCCGCTGGGCGACTACATGGCGTACGTTCTGACCTCGCCCCGGCACTGGCGGCTGGAGCGGCTGATCTACCGTCTCGGCGGAGTCTCCGGGGACGCCGACCAGACCTGGACCGCTTTCCTTCGCAGTGTGCTCGCCTTCTCGCTTGTCTCCGTACTGTTCCTGTACGGATTTCTTCGCCTCCAGAACCACTTCGTGCTCGCTCTCGATACCCCGGCCATGGACGCCGACCAGTCGTTCAACACGGCCGTCTCCTTCGTGACGAATACGAACTGGCAGTCGTACTCGGGTGAGTCCGCACTGGGCCATTTTGTCCAGATGGCGGGGCTCGCGGTCCAGAACTTCGTCTCCGCCGCCGTCGGTATCGCCGTGGTGGCCGCCCTGATCCGGGGATTCACCCGTCAGAAGACCGACCGGGTCGGCAATTTCTGGGTGGACCTCACCAGGATCGTGCTGCGCGTACTGCTGCCCGTCTGCGTGGTCTTCGCGATCGTGCTGGTGGCGTCGGGGGTGGTGCAGAACTTCCACGGGCCCCACGCGGTCCATACGCTCGCGGGCTCCACCCAGAGCATCCCCGGTGGTCCGGTCGCCTCGCAGGAAGTCATCAAGGAGCTGGGCACCAACGGCGGCGGTTTCTACAACGCCAACTCCGCCCATCCCTTCGAGAATCCGACCGGTTTCACCAACTGGCTGGAGATCTATCTGCTGCTGGTGATCGCCGTCGCGCTGCCGCGCACCTTCGGCACGATGGTCGGCGACCGGCGCCAGGGATACGCGATCGTCGGTGTGATGGCCCTGATCTGGGCCGCCTCCGTCGCCATCGTCACGGCCAACGAGCTGCACAGCGTGAGCAGTACGGCGGGCCACACGGCGGGCGGAATGCTGGAGGGCAAGGAGCAGCGCTTCGGTATCTGGTCCTCGGCACTCTTCGCGGTGTCCACCACGCTGACGTCCTGCGGGGCCGTCAACTCCTTCCACGACTCGTACACACCGGGCGGCGGCGGGATGACGATCTTCAATATGATGCTCGGCGAAATCGCGCCGGGCGGTGCGGGATCCGGGCTCTACGGCATTCTCGTCCTGGCGGTCGTGGCCGTCTTCGTGGCGGGGCTGATGGTCGGCCGCACCCCCGAGTATCTGGGCAAGAAGCTGCGCGGCCGGCAGATGAAGTTCGCCTCGCTCTATATCCTCACCACCCCCGCCGTGGTGCTGACCGGGGCGGGGATCGCCATGGCGCTGCCGGGGGAGCGGGCGGCGATGCTCAATCCGGGTCCGCACGGCTTCTCCGAAGTGCTCTACGCGTTCACCTCGGCCGCCAACAACAACGGCTCGGCCTTCGCGGGACTCTCCGCCAACACCGTCTGGTACAACTCCGCCTTAGGTCTGGCGATGCTCATCGGCCGCTACCTGCCCATGGTGTTCATCCTGGCGCTCGCCGGATCCCTGGCCGCCGAGCAGCCGGTGCCCGTCAACGCGGGGACGCTGCCCACGCATCGGCCGCTCTTCGTCGGCCTGCTCACCGGGGTGATCCTCATCGTCGTCGGCCTCACCTACTTCCCCGCGCTCGCGCTGGGCCCGCTCGCGGAAGGGCTGCGCTGATGCCCAGGAACCCGGACCCGCTCGCGCCGAACAAGCGCCGTATCTCCGGCGGGCTGCTGGACCCCGGACAACTGGTCACCTCGTTCCCCGACGCGCTGCGCAAGCTCGATCCCCGGGTCATGTTCCACAACCCCGTGATGTTCGTCGTGGAGGTGGGCGCGGTACTGACCACCCTCTCGGCGATCAGGAATCCCAGCGTGTTCGCCTGGGTGATCACCGTCTGGCTGTGGCTGACGACGGTCTTCGCCAATCTCTCCGAGGCCGTCGCCGAAGGCCGGGGCAAGGCACAGGCCGAGACGCTGCGCCGGACGAAGACGGACACCGTGGCGCGCCGGCTCCCCGGTGGCCGGCGGCCCGGCACACAGGCACCTGAGGAGGAGCGGGTGTCGGCCACCCAATTGCGGCTCGGCGATCATGTGGTCGTGGAGGCCGGCCAGATCATCCCGGGCGACGGCGATGTGGTCGAGGGCGTCGCGAGCGTGGACGAGTCGGCGATCACGGGGGAGTCGGCACCGGTCATCCGGGAATCGGGCGGGGACCGCTCGGCCGTGACCGGCGGTACGAAGGTGCTGTCCGACCGTATCGTCGTACGGATCACCTCCAAGCCCGGCGAGACCTTTATCGACCGGATGATCGCACTGGTCGAGGGCGCGGCCCGGCAGAAGACCCCCAACGAGATCGCGCTGAACATCCTGCTCGCCTCGCTGACGATCGTCTTCCTGATCGCGGTGGTGACCCTCCAACCGTTCGCGTTGTTCGCGCACGCCGAACAGTCGATCGTCATTCTGATCGCCCTGGTGGTGGCGCTGATCCCCACCACCATCGGGGCTCTGCTCTCGGCGATCGGGATCGCGGGGATGGACCGGCTCGTGCAGCGCAATGTACTGGCCATGTCGGGCCGTGCGGTCGAGGCGGCCGGTGATGTCAACACCCTGCTGCTCGACAAGACGGGCACGATCACCCTGGGCAACCGCCAGGCCGCCGAGTTCCTGCCGGTGGAGGGTGTCGGCGTCGAGGAACTGGCCGACGCCGCCCAGCTCTCGTCGATCGTGGACGAGACACCGGAGGGCCGTTCCATCGTCGTGCTCGCCAAGGAGCGGTACGCGCTGCGCGGCCGGGAGGAAGGCGAGCTGGCGGGCGCCGAGTTCGTACCGTTCACCGCGCAGAGCCGGATGAGCGGGGTCGATCTGACCCTCCCGGACGGCAGCCGCTCACTGCGCAAGGGGGCGGCCGCGGCGGTGATGCGGTGGGTGCGTGAGAACGGCGGGCAGGCCGTCTCCGGAGGCGGCGGGGCGACCGGTACCGCGATGAGCGCGGCCGGCGGGATCGTGGACGCCATCTCGGCGAGCGGCGGTACCCCGCTGGTCGTCGCCGAGACGACGGTGCGGGGTGGCATCCGCGGCGCGCGGGTGCTGGGGGTCGTCCATCTCAAGGACGTGGTCAAGGCGGGGATGCGGGAGCGCTTCGACGAACTGCGCCGTATGGGGATCAAGACCGTCATGATCACCGGCGACAACCCGCTGACCGCGCGGGCGATCGCGGAGGAGGCCGGGGTGGACGACTTTCTGGCCGAGGCCACTCCCGAGGACAAGATGGCGCTCATCAGAAGGGAGCAGGGCGGCGGAAAGCTGGTCGCGATGACGGGGGACGGTACGAACGACGCCCCGGCACTCGCCCAGGCGGATGTGGGTGTGGCCATGAACACCGGTACGTCGGCGGCCAAGGAGGCCGGGAACATGGTGGACCTGGACTCCAACCCGACGAAGCTGATCGAGATCGTCGCGATCGGCAAGCAGTTGCTGATCACGCGCGGTGCGCTGACGACATTCTCGATCGCCAATGACGTGGCGAAGTACTTCGCGATCATCCCCGCGATGTTCGCGGTCGTCCACCCGGGGCTCGACGACCTCAACATCATGCGGCTGCACAGCCCGGAGTCCGCGATCTCCTCCGCGATCATCTTCAACGCGCTGATCATCGTGGCGCTGATCCCGCTGGCCCTGCGGGGGGTCCGATACCGCCCGTCGTCGGCGTCCGCGCTGCTGAGGCGCAATATCTGGCTGTACGGACTGGGCGGGCTGATCCTGCCGTTCGTGGGGATCAAGGTGATCGATCTGATCATCCAGTTCATTCCCGGCCTGGGCTGACCGGCGAGAAGCGAGCGGTGAGGAACCACCGGCCATCGGCGCGAGGCCGACCGACGAGAAGGTGACTGCCATGCCCCTGTCTCTCCGTACCCGTACTCTCCTGCGGCACCATCTGTCGGCGCTGCGGATACTGCTCGTCCTCAGCGTGATCACCGGGCTCTGCTATCCGCTGGTGATCACGGGTATCGCCCAGGCGGCCTTCCCCTCCCAGGCCAACGGCTCGCTGCTCGGCGGGAACGGCGGGGCGACAGGGTCCCGGCTGATCGGTCAGAACTTCGATCTGCCGAAGCGGGCCGGGGGGCCGGGCGGGCCGGACCCCAAGTGGTTCCAGCCCCGCCCCTCGGCGGCGGGCCCCTCGGGATACGACCCGACCAGCTCGGGCGCCTCCAATCTGGGGCCCGACAATCCGGTCCTGATCAGGATGATCAGGGAGCGCAGGGCCGCGGTGGCCGCGTTCGACGGTGTACGGCCGAGCAGCGTGCCCGTCGACGCGCTCACCGCCTCGGGCTCGGGACTCGATCCCCATATCTCGCGCGCGTACGCGAACCAGCAGATCGACCGGGTGGCCGGGGTGCGCGGACTGAACCCGGCGATGGTACGGAAGCTGGTCGCCGCTCACACCGAGGGCCGCGGCGGCGGCTTTCTCGGGCACGGGGACGCCGTGAACGTGGTGGAGCTGAACCGGGATCTCGCCGGAGTGGAGTGACGAACCGGGTCGGGGCGGAGGCGGTGTCCGGAGGCGATCGGTGGATGTCCGGCGATCGATGGATGTCCCGGGACGGATCTACTGGTCGTGGGGCTCCTGGCCCGGTTCGTGTTCCTGCCTCTGCCTCTGTCCCTGTCCCTGCCTCTGTCCCTGCTCCTGCTGTGGCTGTTGTTGTGGCCGTTGCTTCGGCTTCCGTGCCGCGCCGTCGCGTTTCAGGGTCAGTACGAGCCCGCTCGCCCAGCCGATCGGCTGAAGGGCCCAGAAACTCACCACCCGGTAGAGAAGCGTCACCGCGATCGCCTGTTCGGCGCTCATCCCGTAGAGAACGAGCAGCGCCGTAAGGCTCGTCTCGACCACGCCGAGACCTCCCGGCGTAAGGCGCAGGCTGCCCGCGAACTGTGTCAGCCCGTACGCCACGATGATTCCCGGCCATGGAACCTGGATTCCGAGACTCCATGTGGCGGCGATCAGACAGCCCAGATCGAATCCCCAATTGAGAAGTGCCAGGGCGAACGGCCAAACCCAGGGGCGTACCCCCGGCCGCGTACTGTGGATCTGCCGGCCCAAGCGGGTCAGTGACTCCTCGATGTCGAAGAGCCGTCGGGACCGCAGACCGACGCGCCGCCAGATACGCCACACGCGCCGTCGCACCCGGGGAAACCGGGACAGGCCGATCGCCGCGCCCACCACCACGACCGCGAGGACGAGCAGACCGACGACCAGCGGCAGCGCCCCGGAGACAGGCCCCGCCGAACCGCTCGCCAGCACGCCGGCCAACAGCAGTACGAGCAGACTCAGCGCGGACAGCAGGCCCGAGAGCGCCAGTACGGTCCCCGCCAGTACCTGCCCCACCCCCCAGCGGCGCAGCTTCCTGAACACCCACGCCACGGCGAACGCCGCTCCGCCCGGCAGCGCCCCGGCGATGGCGTTGGCCGTCAGCACGATGGCGGAGACCCCCCACAACCGCAGCCGCGCCCCGCCCGCGCGCAACAGCCACTGCTGAAGCATGGCCACACAGAGCAGGGAAGCCGCCTCGAACGCGGCGGCAAGGATGAGTCGTGACGGCCGCACGTGTCTGATGAGGCCGACCGCGGTGACCAGTTCGTGCCGTTTTGTAATAGTGACGACCGCGGCCGCAGCGACGAGAACGGCGGCCACCACCCACCAGATGGGCCGCACCCTGGGGGGCGCCGCAGGCTCCGGCCCCTCGTTCTCCCCCTGCTGATCCTGCCCCCGCTGGTGGGCCTCCACGGTGTTCACGATACGACGCCGACCCGAGGCGTACCCGTGTCTGGCGCGCGCCTTCTATCATCAAGATCGTCAATCCGCAAACCGGCCCCGAGCAGCGATAAACCGCCGATAGGGTTGCGTTCGCGGGGGCCGACAGCGGGTTCTCCGGGACCCCTTGAGCTCAAGAGGAGTAGCGTGATCCGTCGTTGTACGACCACCACCGCCAAAGTCTTCTGTGTCATGTCTGCCGTCGCTGTGATCGGGATCGCCGGGGCGTCGAGCACCGCCGCCGACTCGTCCGGGGAATCGAGGGCCGCCGAGATGACTCCGTCGCGATGGATGTGGCTGGAACCGGCGGACTCGGACAGCCGCGTGAACGCCTGACACCCCTGTTCCCTGCCTGGCCGCGCCGCTCCCGCTCAGCGGAATTCCGCGAGAGGAGCGGTGACGGCCTCCCGCCGGCACTCCCGGTGGCCGCTCGCGTGGAGCCGGTAGTACACCGTCTCGCGCCGCTCCTCATCGGCGGTGCCGTCGTGGCCACCGATGGTGTGGGCGAAGCAGGTAGTACGCGAACAGCAGGCCACGGTGGGCCGCGCCCTCACTGTCACTTCGGGTGGGGGCGCAACCCGTAAGCGCGCGCGTCGCCTCGCTCAACCCCACGGCGGCGGCTTCATGGTCAACAGACTTCTCGCAGCGGACGGCCGCATGAGGGGCGCGGGGCCTGAAACCGTGACTCCACGGTGCACCGGCCCTGCCCGAGGCCGAGCTGCGGATGACGGGCGACGGGTGAGTGGCGCGGTCCTGTTCGGGGCGGGCGTCGTACTCGTCGTACTCGCCGCGGCCTCCGGCGCTGCGCGCGGCGCCCGGCGGTGGTGTGCTGGAAGGGGCTGGAAGTCGGGCGGGGCCGATGGTCCGGTGGGCCGCGGCCTCTCCCTTTCCCCCTTCCTCCACCACACAGATCTCCACAGCACGGGATCGACACCGTCTCGGAAGGTGTGCTCATCATGTCCACTCAAAACCCCGCCAAGCCCCTGCACGGCCGCGTGGCGGTCATCTGCGGCGCTTCCAGCGGCATCGGCGAAGCCTCGGCCGAGCATCTGGCGGCGCTGGGCGCGAAGATCGCGGTGCTGGCGCGGCGCGCGGAGCGGCTGGACGATCTGGTCGCCCGCATCGAGAAGAACGGTGGCACCGCGCTGGCGCTCGCCGCCGACGTGACCGAAGCCGAGGAGGTGCAGAGCGCCGCCGACCAGGTGGAAGCCGAGCTGGGCAGCGCCGACCTGCTGTTCAACAACGCGGGGGTCATGCTGCCCGCCCCGGTCGAGGAACTGCGCACGGACCAGTGGCGGCAACAGATCGACGTCAATATCACCGGGCTGATGAACGCCATCGGCGCGTTCACCCCGCAACTGGTCAAAGCCGCCGGTCAGCGCGGCGTGGCGGATCTGATCAACACCTCGTCGGTCGCGGCGCAGAACATCTTCCCGAACTTCGCCGTCTACTCCGGCACCAAGGCCTATGTCACGCATCTCTCCCGGCATCTGCGGGTCGAGCTGGGCCCGAAGAACGTCCGGGTGGCCGCGATCGAGCCGGGCATAGTCGGCACCGAGTTGCAGGACCATGTCACCGACCAGGGCGCACAGGACTGGCTGGCCGGTTCCAGGAAGACGATGGAGTGGCTCACCCCGGAGGACATCGCGGAGACCATCGGCTTCATCGCCACACTGCCGCCTCGGGTCAACCTCCAGCAGGTCACGATCATGCCGACCGGGCAGCCGAGCTGACGCGAAAGGGCATGCGCGGTGAAGGCCAGGGGTCCTGGCCTCGCAGCCCAGTCCGCCACGTACGCAGCCAGGTCCGTCACGCGCGATCAGCCCGGTCCGTCGCGATCAGCCCAGTCCGTCACGCGTCAGATCGCTCCTCAGCCGGTGCCAGACCGGGCTGCGCAGACGGCCCCCCGCCGTCCAGCCGGCCATGGTGATCTCGGCGACCAGTCGGGGCTCGACCCAGTGCGCGGGAAGCTCCACCGGGTTCATGAAGGGTGACGTTTCACGCGGGATGACCGCCAGGAGCCGGGCGAGATCATGCCGTTCGAGCGCGGAGAAGCCCGAGCCGACGGACCCGACGTAACGGAGCCCCTCCGGCGCCTCCACACCGGCCAGGACGGCGCCGGGAAGACCGGTGATCCCCCCTCGGCCCTCCGTCCAGCCTCCGATGAGGACGTCCTGCGCGGGCGTGTGCTTGATCTTGCGCCACTGGTCGGAGCGTATGCCGGGGGTGTACGGGGACAACAGCCGCTTCGCGACCAGGCCCTCGAACCCCGCCCGCAGGGTGATGTCCCAGGCCCGCTGTCCGTGGCCCACCGCATAGCCGGGCACCGAGGAGTGCGGGCCCGCGAGTCCCAGTCCGGACAGGACGGACCTGCGGTCCCGGTACGGGAGCGCCAGCAGCGGCCGGCCGTCGAGGTGCATGACATCGAACAACACCAGATGGACGGGGTACTTCACGGCCAGTTGAGCCGCCCGGCGCGGGTTGACCACGCCCATCCGCCGTTGCAGAAGGCCGAAATCGGGACGGCCGTCGGACAGGGCCACGACCTCGCCGTCGAGCACGGCCGGCCGGCCGCCGAGCAGTCGGCCGAGTTCGGCGAGTTCCGGGTACCGCGCGGTCACGTCGTCCCCCGCCCGGGTACTCAGCCGCGGTGACCCGTCATGTGCCACGGCGACAACGCACCGTGCGCCGTCCCACTTGGTCTCGAACGCCCACTCCGCTTCCTCCCCGACGCCGGGCAGCGGGCCGGGCGTGGCCAGCATCGGTCTGATGACGGGAAGCGGTTCGAGCGGCTCCATACCTTCGATGGTCACGCCGTTCGCGGACGCCCGCATCGGAGACGCCCGCAGGGGAGACGCCCACATGGGGCGCCTTCTCGGCCGGGGCCTCTCGTGCGGGCGCACTCGTGGCCGACGCCTTCGTATCAAAGGACTCGTAGCCGACGCCCCCGTATCGAAAGGTCCGTAACGGAGCGGGTCAGGAGGCCGCGGGCCTGATGCCGATCCTGGCCGATATCCGTGCCAGCTCGGCGTCGTCGGAGACGCCCTGAAAATCGGTGCGCGGTGTGTACGGGGCCTCCAGCGCGGCCCTCTCGTCCTCGGTCAGCTCGATCTCCAGCGAGGCCACGGCGTCCTCCAGGTGGGACGGCTTGCTCGCGCCCACGAGCGGGGCGACGACGACGGGGTTGTGGCGCAGCCACGCCAGCGCGATCTGTGCTCGGCTGACCCCCCGGTCCTTGGCGATGGCCTCGACCGCGTCGATGATGGCGCGGTCGCTCGACTCCTGGGTGTAGAGCATGTCGGCGAACGGATCGCTCGCCGACCTGCCCGTCGCGGCGTCGCTCGCGCGGGCCAGACGTCCACGGGCGAGCGGGCTCCACACGATCGTGCCGACCCCCTCGTCCGCGCAGAGCGGCAGCATCTCCCGCTCCTCCTCACGGGCGAGGAGGTTGTAGTGGTCCTGCATCGAGACGAACCGCGCCCAGCCGTGCTGCCGCTGGAGGTGCAGCAGCTTGCTGAATTCCCACGCGTGCATCGAGGAGGCCCCGATGTAACGGGCCTTGCCGGCCTTCACCACATCGTGCAGGGCCTCCAGCGTCTCCTCGATCGGGGTCGCGTTGTCCAGACGGTGGATCTGGTAGAGGTCGACATAGTCGGTGCCGAGCCGACGCAGACTGTGGTCGATCTCGGCGAAGATCGCCTTGCGCGACAGACCGGCGCCGTTGGGCCCCGGTCGCATCGGGTGCCGGACCTTGGTGGCGATGACGACCGCGTCACGGTCCGCGAAGTCCTTCAGGGCGCGGCCGACGATCTCCTCGCTGGAACCCTGTGAGTACATGTTCGCGGTGTCGAAGAAGTTGATGCCCGCCTCGATCGCCTGCTTGATGAGCGGACGGCTCCGCTCCTCGGTCAGCGACCAGGTGGGGTGGCCCCGGTCGGGCTCGCCGTAGGTCATGCACCCGAGGGCGATGGGTGATACGTCGAGCCCGGTGGAGCCGAGTTTGATGTAGCGCATGGTGCTCTCCTGGTGCGGTGGTCGAGGCGCGTCGAGGATGCGGGAGGTCCGCGGCGAGCAGGCATCCTTCGACAGCCCGGCCAGCCCGGCCTACGCCGCTCCGCGTTCCGTGTTCGCTGAAACGGAGACCTCTCCGAACACCGGTGACGCTACCGGAGAGGTCTCCGGTAGGCAACACCCCGACATCCACCTGGCCCCGGCAATCACATACGCGCCGCCCCTTGCCCGTATGGCCGGCCTCGGCAGGTCATCCCTTCGACGGACCCGACGGACCCGACGGACCCGACGCACCCGACGCGCCGGACGGAACGGACAGGTTCCAGACGCGCGCGGGCGGGACATTGGCCCACACCGTGCGGTAACCGGTGGCGTGGGTCCGCTGGAACGAGTCGAGTACATGCGCCACCCCGCCGTGCCGCGCCAGGCTCCGCGAGGACCCCGTCAGCGCGCGCAGCCGCGCGGTGCCGCGGTAGCCGAAATACGTCAGATGCCCGCCAGGTCTGAGCGCCGAGAGGTACTGGGTCAACAGGTCGGCGACCTCCTCCGGGCGGAAATTGGCGAACGGCAGCCCGGAGACGATCACGTCGTACCGCGCCTCGGGATCGATCTCCGCCACCGGCTTGGCGATCAGACCTATACGCCCCCCGTGGACCGCCAGCCGGGGGTCCGTACGCAGATCCGCCTCCAGCACCCGCGCGAAACGGGGGTTGGACTCGACCAGATCCAGCGTGTCGTCGGGGCCCAGCAGATCGGCCAGCACCCGCGAGACCGCGCCGGTCCCCGCCCCGACCTCAAGCACGGCGCGTGGCCGCCCGGCGGGGTGCGCCAGCGGCGCGGCGAGTGCCTCGGCGAGGCGCCGGCCGCTCGGGGTCACGGCTCCGGTGGTGTGGAAGGTCCGGAACATCTCGGCGAAGAACACCCGCCGGTCGGCGAACCGGCGGGCCGGGCTCCGTACAAAAGCGGGCGTACGCGCGCGCCGCGCCGGGACCGCCGGGGTGTGGGGCCCCGGCGCGCGGCCTTCCGGGGTGCGGGGTTCTGGAACACGGGGACCTGTGGTGCGGGGCGGAGAAAGAGCCATGCCAAGAACGCTAGGGAGCTCCGGACAGCGGGAAATCGGCTGTTGTGCGACGGCGGTGTACGACGAAAGTCGGGGGTGCCGGTACCCGTTCGTCGGGGTACGGCACTTTCGCGCGTCCCTAGGATGACAAGGTGAGATCCGAGCCTGGACGCAGTGTTCCGATGTGGGTGGAGGCACCTTCCGCGGTGGCGCTCGCCCTGATGTCCCTGCTGGAAGGCTTCCGGTCGGCCGGTGGCACACTGGCCGATCCCGCGCCCTGGGTGGGCGTGGTCGCCTCGTTCTACGCGCTCGGCCGCTATCGGCTTCCCCGCACCGTGGCGGCCCTCGCGCTGGTGTCGGTCGCCCTGGGCTGTGTGCTGCCCCTCCTGGTGACGCTGTACCACTTCGCCTCGCGCAACCGGTTGCGCGAGGTGTGGGTGTGTCTGGGAGTCGCTGTCATCGCCGGGCTGCCGTGGCTCGCCCTCGCGCTGGTGCGGGAGCAGTCGCTCCTCGAAGGGCGCATCGGCACCTGGACCGGCTTCGGCAATCCCGTACTCGCGGGCCTGGCGCTGGCCCTCGGAATGTGGGCGGGCAGCCGGCGCCGGCTGATGGAGGCGTTGAAGGACCAGGTCGAACAGTTGCGGGTGGAGCGCGAACTCCGCGCGGAACAGGCGCGATCCGCGGAGCGGGCCCGGATCGCCCGTGAGATGCACGACGTACTCGCCCACCGGCTGAGTCTGCTGATGCTGCACACCGGGGTGCTCCAGGTGCAGGCGGAGACGCTGCCACCGGCCGTCGTGGCACGGATCGCCCTGCTGCGGGGGACGGCCGGACAGGCGCTGGCCGATCTGCGCGAGGTGCTGGGGGCGCTGCGCTCGGACGAGCCCGGGGAGAGCGGCATCGGGGAGAGCCACGCTGCGGAAAGCGATGCTGTGAAGTCCGGTGAGCTGGGGGAGACCAGGGAGACCAGCGAGACGCGGGTGCCCGGGAAGATCGGGGAGACCGCCGCGCGGACACCCGAGGTCATGGACGCGGCCACGAACGCGGCTTCCGACGGGGTTACTGCTGACGGGACGCCTGGGGGCACGCTCCAGGGTGCGCCTGGATTCGCGCCGGGGTTCGCGCCGGCGGTCACCCCCGGAGACACACTTCGGGGCGCGCCCGGGGGAACACCCCGGGCGACAGGGCGTAAGGCCGCCATACCCGCCCCCGCGCTCCAGGATCTCGCCGAACTGCTCGCCGAGGCACGCGCCGCGGGTCAGCGGATCGAGTCGGAGATCTCCGGTGACGCCGGGAACACCTCCACCAGTCACCGGCTGGCGGTGCACCGGCTCGTACGGGAAGCACTGACCAACGCCCGTAAACACGCGCACGCGACGGCGGTCGGAGTGCGTGTGCACTACGGGTGGCCGGCGACAACGGTCGAAGTGGTCAACGGACCGGCCGTGAAGGTGGAGGACGACTCCGTGGGCACCGTCAACAGCGCGCCCGGTTCGACCCGTGGCTACGGCCTGATCGGTCTGGCCGAGCGGGTCTCGGCGCTCGGTGGTCATCTGCACGCCGGTGCCACCGGCGGCGGCTGGCGGCTCTCCGCACGGCTGCCGGTCTCCTCGGCCGATCCCTCCCGGACCGCCCTCTCACGGGCGGCCCTCTCCCGGGCCGTCCTCCCGCGACCGACGTCCTGCTCCCGACTGGTGCCCCGCTCATGACCAACGCGCCGCTCGCGGCCGACATCCCGCTCGCGGCCGACGCCCTGGTGGCCGATTCGTGATCAACGTACTCGTGGTCGACGACGACGCCCTGGTGCGGCTCGGCCTGGTCGATCTGCTGGCCACCGACCCGGAGCTCACCGTCGTCGCCGAGGCGGCGGACGGACTGGCCGCCATCGAAGAGGCGGGCAGGCACCGGGTCGATGTCGCCCTCGTGGACGTACGGATGCCACGCATGGACGGCATCACCGCGACCCGCCACCTCCGCGCGCTCCCGGCTCCGCCCCGGGTGATCACCCTCACCACCTTCGATCTGGACGAGTACGTGTACGACGCGCTCACCGCCGGCGCGGACGGCTTCCTGCTCAAGGACACGGATCCGCGCGAGATCATCCGGGCGGTCCATGTGGTGGCCGCCGGCCAGGGCATGCTGCACCCGGCCGCCGCCCGCCGTCTGATCGACCGCTACCACCACGCCGCGCGCCCCGCCGCGCTGGCGGCGCGCGGCAGGATCTCCCGGCTCACGCCCCGTGAGGCCGACGTACTGGCCAGGCTGGCCCTCGGTGACTCCAACGCGGAGATCGCGACAGCCCTCGGGATGCGTGAGAGCACCGTAAAGGCACATGTCAGCCGAATTCTGACCGCGCTCGGCACGGGCAACCGCGTCCAGGCGGCACTGCTGGCCCGCGACGCGGGGCTCGGCGACCACGGCTGACGGCGCGCTGGCCGACGGCGAGGGCACGTCGACACGTCAACGACACGGCGCAGTCAAAAGCGCCAACAAAAGCGCACGTTCCCGATCGGTTGTGATTCCGAAGGGCCGTACGGAAAGGATGATTGGCAGGGACAGACAGTCGGACAGATAGTCACAGGTGCGGAGGGGGACAGGTGCGGGGGCCTGAAGAGGGGCAGGAGAGACGCGACCACAACGAGCTGAGCGGCACGGTGTACGGCCCCGCCATCCAGGCCGGCACGGTGTACGGCGGGATCCACATCCGTACCGAAGCCGCGGCCGGAGCCGGGGCGGGGGCCGGGCCCATGGCCGGGGCGGGTACGCCACACGTGCCGTGGCAGCTCCCGCCGTCGGTGGCCATCACCGACCGCACGGCCGAACTGGACGCGCTGGAGCGCCACCGCGCCCGCGCCGCGCAGGAGGGCCATCCCACACTCGCGGCGATCAGCGGTCTGGGCGGGGTCGGCAAGACGGCGGTCGCGCTCGCCTGGCTGCACACGCTGCGCTCGCACTTCCCCGGCGGCCAGCTCTACGCGGATCTGGGCGCCCAGTCACCGGCCGGCCCCGCGACCCCGGCCGAGGTGGTCAGCGGATTCCTGCGCGCGCTGGGCGTACCGACCCAGCAGGTGCCCGTGGCGTTCCCCGAACAGGCCGCGCTGTACCGGTCGTTGACGGCGGGCAGACGGCTTGTCGTCCTGCTCGACGACGCCGCCACCGCGGCGCAGGTCAGACCGCTGCTGCTGGGCGGCCAGAATGTGACGGCCGTGACCAGCCGCTGGCGGATGCCGGGACTGACCGTCGACGGCTGCTACCCCGTCCATCTGGGCCCTCTCGCCCCGGAAGCGGCGGTCGAGCTGCTGGAGGTCACCCTCGCGGACGGCCGGGTGGCGGCGCAGCCCGACGAGGCGCGCGCCCTGGTCGAGCTGTGTGCCGGACTGCCGCTCGCGGTCCGCGTCGCCGGGGCCCGGCTCGCGGCGCGCCCACGGCGCGGAATCGCCACGATGGTGCGCGCGCTGACCGAGGAGCACGACCGGCTGGAGGCGCTGGCCATCGAGGGCGACCACAATGTGCGGGCGGCGCTTGACCTGTCGTACCAGGGACTGCCGCCTGCGGCGGCCCGGCTCTACCGGCTGCTGGGGCTGCACCCGGGGCCCGAGTTCGGCGGCGCCGCGGCGAACGCGGTGCTGGCGGGGGACGCGACGGAACTGCTCGACGTACTGCACGACGCGAATCTGCTCGTCGACACGGGTGGCGGGGGCGAATCCCCTGCCGGAGGCCCCGCCGCTACCGCCACAGCCACGGCCACCGGCGCCGACGCGAGCACGAGCACCAGCCGCGGAATCCGCGTCGAGGAGGATCGTTACCGCTTCCACGCGCTCGTACGGCTGCACGCCGCCGCGAAAGCACGCGAGGACGAGCCCCCGTCGGAGCGCGAGGCCGCCCTGCGGCGTATCGCGGACCACTACCTCGCGAGCGCCACACGCGCGGAGGAGATCATCGACCCCCAGCACCTCACCATGGACCGCGACTACGACAACGAGCCGGTCGGCGTCGCGGACTTCGGCGACGACCCCGAATCCGCGCTGGACTGGCTGGAGCGCGAACTGCCCAATCTGATGGCGGTGATCCGTCTCGCGCGCCCGGCCGGTTTCCCCTCGGTCGGCTGGCAGCTCACCGACGCGCTGTGGCCGCTCTTCCTGCGGCGCAAGTTCTACGAGCAGTGGCGCGCCGCCCACGAGGAAGGGCTGCTCGCGGCACGGCAGTTGGAGAACCGGGCGGCGGAGTGCCGGATGCTCACCTCCGGCGGGGTGGGCGAGCTGGGGATGGGCGGCCATGAACGGGCCTTGGAGATGTTCGAGCAGGCGGCCGAGGTGTTCCGCGCCGACGGGGACGCGCTGGGCCACGCCCGTACGCTCAATTACCGGGGGCTCGCGCACCAGCGACTCGGGCACCTGGACCGGGCCGCCGAGTTCTTCCGGCTCGCCGCCCGGGAGTTACCCGGGTGCGGTGACCCACGGGCCGGTGGTCTGGCCCGGCTGAACCTCGCCGATGTCGCCCTCGCGCGAGGGCTCCACGAGGAGGCGGCCACCGACGCCGACGCCGCGTACAGCACGCTGCGGGACGAGGGCGACCCGTACAACGCGGCACGCGCGGCCACCCTGCTCGGCCGCGCGTATCTGGGCCTGGACCGGCTCGACCGGGCGGAGGACCGGCTCACCACGGCGCTGAGCGCGCTGCGCGCCGTGGGAGCCGACTACGAGACCGCCCGCGCGCTGGAGAGCCTGGGTGGGCTCGCCGAACGACGCGGGCAGCCGGGCCTCGCGAGAGACCGCTACCGGGAGTCGCTGGATCTCTACTCCGCGGCGGGACGGTCGGAATCGGGCAGTGCGCGGACGGTACGGGCGGCGCTCGGGCGGCTGGAGGAACAGCCGCCGCCCGAGGCACGGTCGGACGAGCAACCGTAGGCGCACTCGGAGGTGCGCTTGGAGATGCGATCGGACGAGCGATCGGACGAACGGTCGGGGGTGCAGTCGGAGGCGCGGTCGAACGTGCAGTCGGATAAACGGTTGGACGAGCGGTCGGACGAACCTCCGGGTGGCTGACAGGAGCGTGGCGGCAGGAGTCGTACAGTCGCCGACGCCAGCTCCGCCCAGGGCAGCCCCGCCACCAGCCAGGTGTGGGCCAGCGAGGCCCAGACCCCCCAGGGCGGTGCCGGCACCGACCGTGGTGCTCGCAGCGTCAGTTCGGTGCCGCCGGGCCCGACCCGCAGCCGGCACACGGATCCCAGGCGCACCCCCACCACCAGCGCGCCCGGATGGCATTCGGCCGACTCCGCCAGGTGGGACCGCGCCGTACACGGCTCCGTGGCACTCCGGGCCCCTTCGCAGTCACTCAGCAGTACGTCGGCGAGCAGGGGCCACGGTCCGCGCGCCGGAAGTCCGACGCGCAGATGTTCGTCCACGACCGGTGCACCCGTGTCGGGGTGCACCAGCGCCACACGGATATGACGTACGGCCTCGAACACCACCGTTCCGGACACGACCGTCGCCGGGACGACCACGGTCTCCGAGACAACCACCGTCAGCCCCGTCAGCCCCGTCGACCCCATCGCCCCTGTCCACCCCGTCGGCCCTATCGCCCCCGCCAGCCCCATCGGCCCCATCGGCCCCGTCATGACGCCACGCTGCCCGGCTCGTCGTACCGCAACGTGACCGGCAGTCGCGCGGGTTCGGTGGTCGGCCGTACGGCGGGCGCGCGCAGCCGCAGTTTCCGGTAGATCAGCGCGCGCATCTTCTGGGCGAACCGGCCGGGTTCCGAAGTGATCCGCGCCGCGACCTGTTCGTACTGCCCCGCGCGGTACGTGGCCGAGCTGCGGTCGAGCTGTCTGCGCAGCGGACGGTCACGGAGCCGGGGCGCGAAGGACCGCAGCTCGGCCATCGGTGATCCGGGATCCAGATCCGGGTCGGAGAAGCCGGCCATCAGTACGGGAGCGCCGGTCATCGTGCCGTACAGGCAGATGGAACCGTGGTCGCCCACGATGTAGTCGGCGGCGGCGACCGCCCCCACCCAGTCGCCGTACTGGCTCATCACGATGAGCCCCGCGCGGGCGAGTCCGGCCAGCCAGCTGCGGATCGACCACTCGCTGTGGGCGTTCCACACATTCGGATGCAGCAGGGCGGCGACCCGGAACTCATCCCTGGGCAGCTCCGTGACCAGCCGCTCCAGCAGTTCCGTCCCCTGTCCCAGCAGTGAATGCGGGCCCCAGGTGGAGCAGGCGAGCACCAGTCGCTGCCGGCCCCTGACGCCCAGGGACTCACGGTAGAGCGCCCGCGAGGGCAGGCTCGCGATCATGCGGTCGAAGCACGGATCACCGACCACCTCCGCGGCGGGCAGCGCCTCGGGGCACTCACGGCCGAGGCGGGTCAGCTCCTCCTCGTGCGCCAGAACGATCGACTCGGCCACCACCGTGCCGTCCTTGATCAGCCGCTGCCTGCTCAGTCCGTACACCCCGCGCTCCGCCACCTGGCGCCCGCGCCGTCCACCGGGAGTGATCTTGTTGTGTCCGGCGCCGTGCGGCAGCACGATCACCGGGGCGTGCAGTTCGTGCAGGCTGCCATGGGCAGCGGCCAGCGCGAGATCGAACGAGAGCTGTACGGCCTGGCTCCACGGCAGTACCAGCCCCTTCAGCTCCTCCAGGAAGGAGGCCACACCGTTGCTGAAGACATCGGGCGCGGCGGTGAAGAACACCTGCACCCGCGCGTCACCCTCGAGCAGCCGGATCACGTCGAGCAGCCGCTGCCCGGCGATCACCGTATGGACCACGGCCAGAATCTTCCTGCGGATCCGGCGTGTGGCCCAGCGTTCGACGTCCAGACGCACCGGCACAGGAGGCCAGTGCGCTTCCAGACTTGTCACACTCATCGTTTCCGTCCCCCGTAACTCTGCTCCGGCCGATGCGTCGGCCGGTTGGGCCGCGAGGATTCACGGCCCAGAGACAGAGGTCCCCCGGCGGGTGGACGGCGGGCTTGCGGGAATCCTGCACTCCACGTGCGGCGGGCGCGGGGCCGGGCGCAGGACGGGTCTCGGGGCCGGGGCGGGGCCGGGCGCAGGGTGGGGTTCGGGGTCGGAGCGGGGCCTGGCTCGGGGCGGGAGCGGGGCCGGGCTCGGGATCGGAGCGGCACTCCGCGCCCTCGGCCGACGCGTGCGACCACTGTCCAGGGGCCGTGCGCCCGCCGCGCTTCCATGCGCGGCTGTCCGCTCCCCCTGGCGCTACGGCGAAAGTGGGTGGAGTTACGCGCAGATGTGCGGGCTCTGCCGGATACGGCAGGAAGAAGCGCACCCATCGGGGGCGATGTTGGACCTTCTTGCTCTGGGACCCCTTGAACTGTGGCACGGAGGAAGGCAGTTCAAGATCGGTACGGTGAAAGAGCGCTGTGTGCTGGCCGTGCTGGTCCACGCCCGGGGCGAATCGGTCCCGGTCGACACGCTGATCGAGCGTGTCTGGGACGGTGATCCGCCTCCCAGCGTCCTGGACACACTCCAAACCTATCTTTCGCGATTACGGGGACGGCTGCGCGAGGCCGTCGGTGATCTGGCCCGGGTGGACACGCCTTCGCCACGGCGGTACCAGCTCCTCGCCGATCCCGAGGACATCGATCTGCTGCGCTTCCAGCGGCTGCGCAAGGAGGCGGGGGCGGCGGCCGAGCGGGGCGAGCGGGATCTGGCCCTCGGTCTGCTGCACACCGCCGAAGCCACCTGGCGGGGCGAGCCACTGGCCGAGTTCACCAGCGACTGGGCGACCTCGGCACGCGCCCGGCTGATCGAGGACCACCGCCGGATACGGGAGGAACGGATCCGGCTGGAGCTGGAGCTGGGGCGGCACGCGGATCTCATCGGCGAGCTGCACGAGCTGGTCGCGGAGAATCCGCTCGCCCAGCGGGTGATCGCCTCGCTGATGCTGGCGCTGTACCGCTCGGGCCGGCCGGCCGAGGCGCTCTCCCTCTACCGCTCCACGCGCCAACAACTGCACGAGGACCAGGGAATCGAGCCTGAGGCGGAGCTTCAGGAGCTTCATCTGCGGATCCTTGACCAGGACCGTACGCTGGAGACCGGCTCCGACGCCGAAGGAGCGCGGGGCGAACCGGGCGGATCCGTGGTGGTGGCGGCCGCGCCGGAGGAACCGGAACCACGGGACAACCTGCCGCGCGACACACGGGACTTCACCGGCCGCGCGAGCGAACTGCGGAGCCTGCTCAAGGGCTCCGTAGCGGATCCGCTGTCCGGCGCGGACCCCCGCTCCGTAGCGGACCCCCGCTCCGGCGCGGACCCCCTGGCGGACTCCCTGTCCGGCGCGCCCGACGCCGCCCCCGGCCCGACGGCGGGGGCGGGCCCCGCGTCCGAGGACGAGGACCGCGCGGCGACCGCTCTGCCCTTGACCGTCGTGCACGGAATGCCGGGAATCGGCAAGACGGCACTGGCCATCCACGCCGCGCACCGGCTGCGTTCGTCGTATCCCGACGGACTGTTCTACGTCGACCTGCGCGCCTACAGCGGCCAGCAGCCCTATGACCCGGCCGAGGCACTCGGTGTGCTGCTCCATGCCTCCGGTTCGCACGAGGAACTGCCCGACTCGCTCGACGAGCGCGCGGCACGATGGCGGGAGTGGACCGCGCGCCGCCGTGCGCTCGTGGTCCTCGACAACGCCCGGGACGTCGCCCAGGTCAGCCCGCTGCTCCCCGGCGCTCCCACCTGCCGCGCGATCGTGACCAGCAGGAACCGGCTGACGGGCCTCGCGGGAGCCGCCACCGTCTTCGTGGACGTGCTGTCCGAGGCCGAGGCCACCGCGCTCTTCACCCGGATCGCGGGCCCCGCCCGGGTGTCGGCCGACCTGGCGGCCCTGCGACAAGTCGTCGCGGCATGCGACCGGCACCCGCTGGCGCTGCAACTGCTGGCGAGCCGCTTCCGGCACCGGGACTCCTGGGATCTGCGGCATCTGCTCGACCGCCTCGCCCAGGCGACCGACCGGCTGGACGAGTTCGACGACGCCGTGGCCTCGGTGTTCCGGTTCACCTACGAGGAACTGAGCGCTCCGGCACAGGAGTTGTTCCACCGGCTGGCACTGCACCCGGGCCCCGACCTGACGGTGGACGCGGCGGCGGCGCTCGTGGACTCGGACGTCACACGAATCCGCAAGGCGGTCGATGAACTCCACGACGTCCATCTGCTCGAAGAGCCGATCCAAGACCGCTACCGGCTCCATGATCTGGCCCGCGCCTTCGGTCTCCAGGCCGGTGCCCGGACGGAGGCGGAGTCCACGCGGCACGAGGCGGCCGGCCGGCTCTTCGCGTACTACCTCACCTCCGCCCACCGCGCGGACGGTCTCGTCCATCCCCACCGGCGCAGGCTCGCACTGCGACCGGACCAGGAATCGCCGTACGCGCGTCGCTTCACCGACACGGACGAGGCGTCGGTATGGCTCACCGTGGAACGCGCAAACCTCCTGGCGACCGCCCGCCACGCCGCCGCCGAGGCCCCGGCGTACGCGGCCCTGTTCCCGCATGTCCTGGCGACCTCACTCAAACGCTGGGGTACGTGGGACATCGCGGCGGAACTGTACGGCGCGGCGGTATCGGCCCTCCGCGAGAGCGACGACCGGAGCGGCCTGGCCAGAGCACTGACCGAGCACGCGGACGTACTCGCCCAGAAGGAGCACGCCGAGGCCCAGCGCCGCGCCACCGAAGCCCTGGCCCTGTTCCGGGACCTCCACGATCCGCACGGCTGCGCCGACGCTCTGCTCCAGTCGGGCCGCGCCCACCTGGCGGCGGGCCAGGGCGAGGACTCACTCCAGGTGCTGGACCGGGCGGCCGGGCTCTACCGGGCGGTCCAGGACCGATACGGCGAGGCAGAGGTCCTCAATGTGCAGGGCATCGCCCTGTATTACGCGGGACGGTACGAGGAGGCCTTCCAGCGCGTACAGACCATGCTGACCATGCACGAAGAACTCGGTGATCTGCTGGGGCAAGCGCGCGCGCTGAACAATCTCGGGGAACTGGCCTACATCCAGGGACGCTTCGAAGAGGCCCACCACTACTACGAGCGGTCACTCGTACTCGCGCAAGACTGCGGAGGCCGCCAGGAGTTGTCCATCCTGGACACCAATCTCGGCGATGTCCACCACGCGATGGGGCGGACGGATCTGGCGCTCGTCTTCTACCAGCGCGCTCTCCGCAGCGACCAGATCAGCGGGGATGTCATGGGCCAGGCCAACACCCTGATCAGTATGGGCACGGCGTACGCGGGGACCGGCCGCAGACGCGAAGCCCTGCTGCACTTCACCAAGGCGGAAGAACTGGCCCGTGGCATCCGCAGCGTCCATGCCATGCAAGCCGCCCTGCTCGGGATGGCGGACATGCAACGCGAGTCGGGACGGCTGGGCACCGCACGCGCGACCTATGAACAAGCGCTCGCCATCTCGCGGGAGATCGGCTATCCGCTCGGTACCGCACACGCGCTCGCGGGGCTCGCGAGGACCGCGCTGTCCTCCCACAGCATCGGACTCGCACGCCGTCATGGCGACGAGGCCGTCGCTCTCTACGAACGTCTCGATGCCGAGAACGACGCCCGGGGACTGCGAAGCCTTCTCGCGGAACGCGGCGTGACCGGCTCCTGAGCCGGAGCCGGTACGGGCCGCCACGGCCCGTGCCCGCCCCCCGGCCACCCTTGGTGCCTACCCCCTCCACCGGGACCGGCTCCACCGGGACCGTCCCCCCCCGCCCCAGGCCGTCGCCGAGGTTCGGCATGTCCGGAGCGGAGGTGACGAAAGTCATGACGGCAAAGATGATCCGGGAATCGCCCCTCTTCGGCCTGAATGCCGATATGTCCCGTACGAGTCCTACGGGCCCGTACGGGATCCCGTACGGGCCCGGAAGGGAATCGCGCCGGTACTCGGCTTCGGGAAGTCCTCGGGAAAACAGCCGCCACGGGGCTTCCGGAAGGCGGCTCGATCCGGACCGCCGACCCCGTCGTCGGTGTCCCACCGGTGCCGGTACGGTGTTGACGCCGACCCTACGCCGAGCCCGCTAGGATGCGTCTGACCTGCGCAAAGACCCTCCCTTGGGGAGGGTCGCGCACCGCGCGTAGAAGCGCCCCCGGCAGGACTCGAACCTGCGGCCAAGTGCTTAGAAGGCACCTGCTCTATCCACTGAGCTACGGGGGCCGGGTGGTGGCCTCGGTGACCTGGAGCCCCGGGTGGGTGGTTCCGTGACCTTGCCGGGACAAGGATAGGGCTCCGATCACCTTGACCCGGTTGCTTCACGTGCGTGGCACGTTGTGGAGGTTCAGTGAAGCGAACCGATAATCGCAGGCAGGTGCGATTCCCGCATCGCTTTTGGCCTCCCGCGCCCCGGGTGTTGTGCACTCGTTATGCCTGCGCCCCACTCGTCCCGTCTGTCCTCAATGCGTGATCGGCGCGCAGAGATGTCTATACGCTTCAAAAAGGCTCCAAAGTTGGGCATTCTTCGCATGTGGTGACCTTGGATGTACGGCCCGAGCTGATCGACGCACTTTCCGCACTGCGCGACTGTGTCGCTGCCGTGCGTCTTCCACTCCCCCTCCCCGGTGCGCCGCGTGCCCGGCAGACCCGGGCCGAGCTGCTCGCTCAGCTCGACGACTATCTGCTGCCGAGGCTCCGGGACCCCGAAGCGCCCCTGCTCGCGGTCGTCGGCGGATCCACCGGCGCCGGAAAGTCCACACTCGTCAACTCCCTTGTGGGACGGCGGGTCAGCGAAGCAGGGGTCTTGCGGCCCACCACACGTACCCCCGTACTCGTCTGTCACCCCGAGGACCACCACTGGTTCGCCGGTATGCGGGTGCTGCCCCATCTCACCCGGGTCTG
Organism: Streptomyces sp. NPDC055025; assembly: GCF_053608565.1. NCBI lineage: Bacteria > Bacillati > Actinomycetota > Actinomycetes > Kitasatosporales > Streptomycetaceae > Streptomyces > Streptomyces sp. NPDC055025. Next base: position 74,117 of record NZ_JBSGVS010000013.1, on the reverse strand, counting down.
GCTGCCGCAGCAGGAGGAGGACGGGGGAGCGGGCGGGGAGGCCCTGGGGAAGAACACGCTGCGCGTCGAGACCGCCGCGTCCCTGCCCCGGGGGCTCGCGCTGCTCGACGCCCCCGACATCGACTCGCTCGTGGTGGACAACCGGCTGCTGGCCGCCGAGTTGATCTGCGCCGCCGACGTCTGGGTCATGGTCACCACCGCCTCCCGGTACGCGGACGCCGTGCCCTGGCATCTCCTCCGTACCGCCAAGGAGTACGACGCGTCGCTGGTCACCGTCCTCGATCGGGTGCCGCATCAGATGATCAACGAAGTGGCGCGGCAGTACGGGGCGCTGATGAAGCGCGCGGGACTCGGCGACGTACCCCGGTTCACCATCCCCGAGCTGCCCGAGTCGGCCGGTGCCGGGCGCGGGCTGCTGCCCACCACCGCCGTCGCGCCGCTGCTCGGCTGGCTCGCGCACCGGGTGCAGGATCCGGCGGCCCGCCAGCAGGCGCTGGAGCGTACGGCGGCCGGGGTGATCAATTCGCTGAACGTACGGATGCCGGAGCTGGCCGGGGCGGTGGCCGCCCAGTACGCCGCCTCCGTACGGCTCACGAGTGCCGTGGAGGAGGCGTACGCGGCCGAAGGCGAGCGGGTGCGCCGGCAGCTCCAGCGCGGTGCCGTGCTGGCCGGAGACGCGCGTACGCGCTGGCGCGGCTACCCCCGGGACAGCTCGGCCCGTGAACTGCTCGACTCGCTGGCGGAGAGCCTGGGCGCGCTGTTGCAGTGCGCCGTCGCCTCCGCCGAGGAGCGGGTCACGGAGGCATGGGAGCGCGAACCCGCCGCCGGGGTCCTGCCCGCACCGACCGCCGACAGGGAGGGGGCGGAACGGGTCGGGATCGCCGTACGCCGCTGGCGCCGTGTGCTGGAGGAACTGGCCGAGGAGGAGGTACGGCACCTCGACCGCGCCTCCGCTCCCGACCCCGAGACCGTGGCGGCCCTGCTCGCGGCGGCCCTGCTGGGCGGCCGTCGGGCGCGCGCGGCGGGGGAGCGGCTCGCCGAGCGGATCGGGGCGCGGGGGGCGCTGCGGCTGCGCGACCGGGGCGGTGCGCTGGTGACGACGTACATCGACCGCGTGCTGCACGCGGAGCGCGACCGGCGGCTGGCGCCCCTCGACGCCCTAGAGGTGACCCCGGAGCCACAGGCCGAGCTGATCGCCGCGCTGTCACTGCTCCAGAAGGAGAGATGACCGAAGTGGACTCCAGAAGGAGAGACGACGGAAGTGGCCGAAGTGACCGCTGTTACGGATAAGACGGATAACGCGGATAACGTGAATAGCGCAAATAATGCAAATAATGTGAATGGTGCGGACCATGTGAAGGGGACGAAGGGGGCTGACAAGGGCGACGACGCCGTCGAATCCAGGGGCGGCGAATCCCGGGGTGGTCCCGAGGACAGAAACGCCGAGGGCGCCGTGAGCACCGAGAGCGCCGGACGCAGCGAGGGTGCTGGACGTACCGAGGGCGCCGGACGCGACGAGGGCACCGGGAACGCGGGGGCGGCGGAGGTGTCCGGCGCCGCCACCGAGGCAAGCGCCGCCAAGGGGCCGTCCGGTGGCTGGGACGACGGATTCATCGCCCGCCGCGCCGCCGAGAAGGGTGACCTCGACGCCGAACTGGAAGGCCTGGACGGGGTGGGCGACCTCAGTGGCGCCCACGGCGTACAGAGCGCGCACAGCGGTGTCCACGGCGTACAGGGCCTGACCGGCGCCCAGGACGGCGGCGGAGGCGCCCCCGGCGAGACCGAGGAGCACACGCCCATCGGCGGTGCGTACGGCGGCCCCCTGCGCAGACGTCTGGACGCGCTCGGTGAGCTGGTGGGCCTCTCCAGGGCCCGGCTGGACAGCACCCTCCTCGCCGAGGCCGGACACGTCCTGGAGGAGGCCTCCGCCCGCCAGCGGCTCTCCGCGTACCACACGGTCGTCGCCATCGCGGGAGCGACGGGCAGCGGCAAGTCGACTCTGTTCAACGCCCTGGCCGGAGTGCCGATCTCGGAGACCGGCCTGCGCAGGCCCACCACCTCAGCCCCCATCGCCTGCATGTGGTCGGACGGCGCGGCCGGACTGCTCGACCGGCTCGCCGTCCCCGGACGGCTGCGGCGCAGACCGCTGGCGGGCGGTGACGGCGACGAGGAACTGAGCGGGCTCGTCCTCGTCGATCTCCCCGACCACGACTCGGCCCTCGTGCACCACCGTGAACAGGTGGACCGGGTGCTGGCGCTCGTGGACGCGGTCATCTGGGTCGTTGATCCGGAGAAGTACGCGGACGCCGCCCTGCACGAGCGCTATCTGCGTCCGCTGGCCGGGCACGCCGAGATCACCTTCGTCGTGCTCAACCAGATCGACCGGCTCCCCGGCGAGGCCGCCGACCTGGTGCTCGACGATCTGCGCCGGCTGCTGGACGAGGACGGCATGGCGCTCGGCGAGCACGGGGAACCCGGCGCCACCGTGCTCGCGCTCTCCGCCCTCGGCGGGCAGGGAGTGGGGGAGTTGCGGGAGATGCTCGGACGGTTCGTACAGGAGCGGAGCGCGCCGGCCCGGCGGCTCTCGGCCGATGTGGACGCGGCGGCCCGGCGGCTGCGCCCCGCGTATGTCGCGGACGGGCGCCCCGGACTCGGTGAACGCTCGCGCGAGCAGTTCGCGGACCGGCTGGCCTGGGCGGTCGGCGCGGTGGCGGCGGGCGAGGCGGCGGAGCGCGAGTGGCTCAGAAACGCCGGGCGCGCGTGCGGGACGCCCTGGCTGAGGCTGTGGCGCTGGTACGAGAGCCGGCGGATGCCCGGGTACGCGCGGCCCCGGCCCCCGGCCGTCGTGGAGGAGGAGATGACGGCACGGCAGCGGGTCGAACAGGCCGTACGCACGGTCGCGGAGGAGGCGTCCGCGGGGCTGCCCGCGCCATGGGCGCACTCCGTGCGCGAGGCGGCGGCACGCGGCGCCCGGGGGCTCTCGGAGGCGCTGGACGAAATGGCGGTGAAGGCCGGGACACCGAGCGGCCGGCCGCCCCGGCCGGCCTGGTGGCCCGCCGCCGTACTGGTCCAGGCGACCATGACGCTGCTTCAGATCTTCGGCGCGCTCTGGCTGGTGGGGCAGATCATCGGCGTACTGGAACCGGGGCTGATCCCGCCCGTACTGGTGATGATGGCCGGGATCATCGGCGGACCTCTCGTGGAGTGGGCCTGCGGCGCGGCGGCACGGGGTCCGGCGCGGCGGTACGGGCAGGACGCCGAGCGGAAACTGCGCGAGGCGGCGGCGGGGTGCGGCCGGGCGCGGGTGCTCGACCCGATCGCGGCGGAGCTGATGCGCTACCGGGAGGTGCGGGACCAGTACGTGGCGGTCTCCCGGGCGGGCCGCTGAGCGGGGGCGGGTGACGGGGTTTTCCACAACTGATCGGTAATCCACAGGCGTCGGCACATTCTTTCCGTCCGGTCCAGCATGGAATCAGTCAATGCAGCCGGACGGGAGGACCGTTATGAACGACACCGTGGTGACGGTGGTGGGGAATGTCGCTACAGGCGTGGAATTCCGGGAGTCGTCCACGGGCGGGGTGGCGCGCTTCCGATTCGCGGTGAGCGCGCGCCGCTGGGACCGGCGGAAGAACGGCTGGGAGGACGGGCCGACGAGCTTCTACACGGTGTGGGCGTGGCGGGCTCTGGGAGCGAATCTGGCGGCCTCGGTGTCCGTCGGTGAGCCGCTCGTGGTGCACGGCCGGCTGCGGGTGCGGGAGGACGACCGGGACGGACAGCGCAGAGTCTCCGCGGACATCGACGCGGTGGCGGTCGGACACGATCTGACGCGCGGGACCTCCGCGTTCAGACGTGCGGGGCGGGCGGCTCCCTCCCTGACGGAGCGTCATGATGAGATGGCGCAGAGGCAGGGCGAAGACCGAGGCCAGGGGCGGGTTCAGGACCAGGACCGGATTGCGGACCGGATTGCGGACCGGGATCCGGACGGGGGCCAGGTGCGGGACCGGGGACGGGATCAGGGACCGGATCAGGGGTCGCCCATATCGGAGCGGCGGGTCCCGGAAGGGCATGAGCGGGAGCGGGGCGGGCAGGAGCGGAAGGGGCGGGAGCGGCTTCCCGGGCCGGGGGCGGCGGTGCGTGATCTGGCCGCTCCGCCGGGTCCTGAGGCCCTCGCGACGGCGCCGGTTTCGGAGCGTGATGCCATTGCCGTCGCGATCCCTGTTGCCTGAGAGGCAGTTGTGGAGATTTGTCGATATACCCAGTCGTATTCCGTGGTTGCTTCGGAGTGTCGATAACGATTCCGATTCGGAACGGTTGTCTGGGTGCATGGGTGGGCATTCGCGGTTCTCTCCGTCCATAGGATTCGCGAGTACTCACGGGGCACTTGAGTCTGCCGGCGAGGCGTCCCCCCACGCGTTCACACGCGACAGGACCTCGCCCGAAGGGGAATTCTGTGTTTTCTGCGATATCTGCGTCATCCGTACGGAGGCGAGGCGCCGCGCGTCTCGCCGCCGCGGTTCTCGTATCGGGTCTGGTCGCGGCGGGCTCGCTGGCCGGTGCCGGCGCGGCCGTCGCCGATGACACCTCCCAGCACCCGGGTGGCGCCGCCGCCACTCTCGACGGCCTGAAGACCTATGACGGCGCCGTCCTTCATGTGAACGGCAAGGACCAGCAGCTTCCCGCCGGACTGTTCGAAATGACCGTCGACGGCGGCGGCAAGCTCAAGACGTACTGCATCGACATCCACAACCCGACTCAGGAGCAGGCGAAGTATCTGGAGACCCCTTGGGACCAGACCTCGCTCGGCGCCAACAAGAACGCCGGCAAGATCCGCTGGATACTGGACCACTCCTACCCGCAGATCGACGACCTCTCGGCCCTGGCGGAGGCCGCGGGCACCGGACCGCTCACCGAGAAGACCGCCGCGGCCGGCACCCAGGTCGCGATCTGGCGCTACTCGGACGGCGCCGATGTCGACGCCAGTGACACCGAGGCCGAGAAGCTCGCCGACTGGCTGGAGAAGAGCGCCCAGGACAGCGCGGAGCCCAAGGCCTCGCTCACCCTGGAGCCCGGCGCGGTCTCCGGCAGGGCCGGCGAGAAGATCGGGCCCGTCACCGTCCGGACCGACGCCGACAGTGTCACGGTGGCGCCGCCCGCCGACGCCGCCGCCACCGGCGTCAAGATCACCGACAAGGAGGGCACACCGGTCACCACCGCCGCCAACGGCACGGAGCTGTATTTCGACGTGCCCTCCGGCGCCGTCGACGGCACGGCCTCGCTCGGGGTGCAGGCCACCACCTCGGTGCCGGTCGGCCGCGCCTTCGCGGGTGTGACCAAGAGCCAGACCCAGATCCTGGCCGGGTCCAGCGAGTCCACCGTCTCCGCGGCGGCGACGGCGACCTGGGCCGAGCGGGGCGCGATCCCGGCCGTCACGGCGGAGAAGAACTGCGCGGAGGACGGTGTCGATGTCACCGCCGCCAACACGGGTGACGCGCCCTTCACCTTCGAGCTGAACGGCTCCGAGCACACCGTCGCCCCGGGTGCCACCGAGACGGTCACCGTGCCGGTCGGCGAGGACCAGGCGTACGACTTCACCATCACCGGGCCCGCCGGATTCACCCAGAACTTCACGGGCGTCCTGGACTGCGAGACCACCGGCACCCCCGTCCCGGTGACCGACCAGCCCTCCTCGCAGCCGAGCGCGGCCTCGGCCGGCGGGGTCGCCACCAGCGGCCTGGGCGCCATGAGCGGTACGGGCGATCTGGCGGAGACCGGCTCCTCCAGCGCCACCCCTATCATCGCGGGCATCGCGATCGCGCTGGTCGTCCTCGGCGGCGCGGCCGTCTTCTTCCTCCGCAAGAAGAATGCCTCGACCCCCGGGGAGTGACCCGCTTCTCCACGGAGTGACCCGAGCGTGAGTACACCCTGGCGCTGAGTGATACAGCGCGCACAGTGGCCCCCGGTACGCGACAGCGTGCCGGGGGCCACGCCCGTACCCGTGCCGGTATGGCGCGCGGAGGGTCCGGGGAGCGGTACTGGTTTCCATCGGGGGGTGGACGTCAGGCAAGATGGGGTGTATCTGCCCTCACGCGGCGGAGCCGCACATTGGCCCTTCTCGATTGCCGGACGGTTTCTCTTGGCTGAGTACATCTACACGATGCGCAAGACGCGTAAGGCGCACGGCGACAAGGTCATCCTCGATGACGTGACGCTGAGCTTCCTGCCCGGCGCGAAGATCGGTGTGGTGGGTCCGAACGGCGCCGGTAAGTCCACCGTGCTGAAGATCATGGCCGGTCTTGAGCAGCCGTCCAACGGCGACGCGTTCCTCTCGCCCGGCTACACCGTCGGCATGCTCCTCCAGGAACCGCCGCTGGACGAGTCCAAGACCGTCCTCCAGAACGTCCAGGACGGCGCCGCCGAGATCATGGGCAAGCTCAACCGCTTCAACGAAGTGGCCGAGGCGATGGCGACGGACTACTCCGACGCGCTCATGGAGGAGATGGGCAAGCTCCAGGAGGACCTCGACCACGCCAACGCGTGGGACCTGGACACCCAGCTCGAACAGGCCATGGACGCGCTCGGCTGCCCGCCCGGCGACTGGGCCGTCACCAATCTCTCCGGTGGTGAGCGCCGCCGTGTCGCGCTCTGCAAGCTGCTGCTCGAAGCCCCCGACCTGCTGTTGCTCGACGAGCCCACCAACCATCTGGACGCCGAGTCGGTCCAGTGGCTTGAGCAGCACCTCGCCAAGTACCCCGGCACCGTCGTAGCCGTCACCCACGACCGGTACTTCCTCGACAATGTCGCCGGCTGGATCCTGGAGCTCGACCGCGGCCGTGCCATCGGCTACGAGGGCAACTACTCCACCTACCTGGAGACCAAGCAGACGCGTCTGAAGGTCGAGGGCCAGAAGGACGCCAAGCGCGCCAAGCGGCTCAAGGAAGAGCTGGAGTGGGTCCGCTCCAACGCGAAGGGGCGCCAGGCCAAGTCCAAGGCCAGGCTGGCCCGTTACGAGGAGATGGCCGCCGAGGCCGACAAGATGCGGAAGCTGGACTTCGAGGAGATCCAGATCCCGCCGGGCCCGCGGCTCGGCGGCGTCGTCGTCGAGGTGGAGCATCTCTCCAAGTCGTTCGGCGAGAAGGTCCTGATCGACGATCTGTCGTTCTCGCTCCCGCGCAACGGCATCGTCGGTGTCATCGGACCGAACGGCGCGGGCAAGACCACGCTGTTCAAGATGATCCAGGGCATCGAGGAGCCGGACTCCGGTGTCATCAAGGTCGGCGACACCGTCAAGATCAGCTATGTCGACCAGGGCCGCTCGAACATCGACCCGAAGAAGTCGCTGTGGGCGGTCGTCTCCGACGAGCTCGACTACATCAACGTCGGCCAGGTCGAGATGCCCTCGCGCGCCTATGTCTCCGCCTTCGGTTTCAAGGGCCCGGACCAGCAGAAGCCGGCCGGGGTCCTCTCCGGCGGTGAGCGCAACCGGCTCAATCTGGCGCTGACCCTCAAGCAGGGCGGCAATCTGCTGCTCCTCGACGAGCCGACCAACGACCTCGACGTCGAGACCCTGTCCTCCCTGGAGAACGCGCTGCTGGAGTTCCCCGGCGCGGCCGTGGTCGTCTCCCACGACCGGTGGTTCCTCGACCGCGTCGCCACGCACATCCTGGCGTACGAGGGCGAATCCAGGTGGTTCTGGTTCGAGGGCAACTTCGAGTCGTACGAGAAGAACAAGGTCGAGCGGCTCGGCGCCGACGCCGCGCGCCCGCACCGTGCCACCTACAAGAAGCTCACCCGGGGCTGAGATGGCCCGGCACTTCTACACCTGTCCTCTGCGCTGGTCGGACATGGACGCCTTCGGGCATGTCAACAATGTGGTCTTCCTCCGCTATCTGGAGGAGGCCCGTATCGACTTCATGTTCCGGCTGGCGCCGGGGGACGGCTCCCCGTCCTTCTCCGGCGGCTCCGTCGTGGCCCGGCACGAGATCGACTACAAACGGCCGCTGGTCCACCGGCACGCGCCGGTGACCGTCGAATCGTGGGTGACGAAGATAAGCGCCGCGTCGCTGACGATCGCGTACGAGATCAAGGACGACGAGGACGCCGAGGAGGTCTATGTGCGGGCCTCGACGGTCGTCGTGCCGTACGACCTGACCGCCGGGCGCCCACGGCGGATCACCCAGGAGGAGAAGTCCTTCCTGCTGAAATATCTGGATGACGACAAGGATCCCGTCGCGGCATGACCGCGTCCGTGCCTATGCCTGAGCCCATGTCCGATCAGCCCGAGTCCGTGCGGGGACTGGAATTCGCCGACGCGCGGGAGGCGGCCGACCTCGGCGCCTTCCTCGGCCGGCTGATCCACTACGACCGCGCCGCCGCCGTCCGGCTCCAGGCCGGGGGCGGCGCGCTCGCGGTGTTCGGCCGGCCGGCGTCCTTCGAGGTGCTGGCGATCCGTACGGCCAGACTCGCCGCCCCGTACGAGCTGGATGTCACCGTCTCCGCCGGGGAACTGCTCGAAGCGATCGACGAACAGACCGGCCACGCGGTCGTGCCCGCATCGGTCACCGGGCCGCCGTGGGCCGGAGTGCTGCCACCGCGCGGTGGCTGGCGGCAGGTGGCCGGTCTGCCGGGCGAGGAGGCGATGCGGGGCGCGCTGTCGGCCGCGGTCGCCGAATTCCGTTCCCGCGACGCGCAGTTGCCGTCCGGCAGCAGGACCCGGGCCGAGCGTGACCGGATCGGCCGGGAGATCTGGTCCCGGACCCTCGGCGACACCCGGCTTCCGCTGCGGGCCGTGCACGCCGCGCAGTCGCTGGGCTTTCTGCGGCCGGTCCGCGCGATGGTGCCCGCCCCCGCCCCCGCGCACGCCGTGTCCGGGACGGCGTCTGCTTCGGCTTCGGCGCCTCCTTCGGCGTCACCGGAACCGGTGGCGCTGCTGGAGTCGGGAAGCTGGCTCCGGCTCCGTACGCCCTACGGCTCGATAGCGCTACGGCGCGCGGGACTCGGCGCGCTGTCCGTCACCCCGGCCTGACGACCGGGGCGGTCTGACGACCGGGGCGGCCGGGCGTGAGGGGCGGCCCGGTGCGAGGGGGGTCCGGCGGTCAGCCCGCGGAGTTGATCATCGAGGCGGCGGCATAGGTGAGGTACTTCCAGAGCTCCTGCTCGTGCTTCTCGGACAGGCCCAGCTCGTCGACCGCCACCCGCATGTGCTTCAGCCAGGCGTCGTGCGCGGCCCTGTCGACCGTGAACGGGGCGTGGCGCATCCGCAGCCGGGGGTGGCCGCGGTTGTCGCTGTAGGTGCGGGGGCCGCCCCAGTACTGCATGAGGAAGAGCGCGAAGCGCTCCTCGGCGGGGCCGAGGTCCTCCTCCGGGTACATCGGCCGCAGCAGCGGGTCCTCCGCCACCCCCTGGTAGAAACGGCGGACCAGGCGCCGGAAGGTCTCCTCGCCGCCGACCTGCTCGTAGAAGGTCTGCTCCTGAAGCGTGCCGTGCGGAATCTCGTTCACCCGTCCATCGTCTCAGACGCGCCGACCGAGGACCTCGGTCCTAGGTCCCCGCTTCTCCCTGGGTCCCCGCCCCTGGGGGCGGGTTGTCCGGGTGCCTGGGGGAGTGTTGCCGGGGTGCCTTCGTCCGGGCGGTACTTGCGTCCGCCTGGCGGGCCCACTCGCTTCCTGGGCGCTCACCCAGGACAGTGGAGGGATGGGCGCACACCGTGACGACGCGTACGGTCCCGACGATCCCGAGGCGGCCGAGGCGCGCGCCGGTCTCGTCGCGGAGATCGCGCGGACCGGGGCGCTGGACGACCCCGTCTGGCGGACCGCGTTCGAGGAGGTGCCGCGTCATGTCTTCGTGCCGTACTACTTCGTGGGGCGGCCCGGGGGCTACGACCGGCTGTGGAGCGGGGACCGCGATCCGGAGCGGCGGCGGCGCTGGCTGCACGGCGCGTACCTGGACGGGCCGCTGGCGACCCGGGTGCGTGACGGCGAGCAGCTCTCGTCCAGCAGCCAGCCCTCCCTGATGGCCCGCATGCTGGCGGAGCTGGACGTCAGGGACGGGGACCGCGTCCTGGAGATCGGCGCGGGCACCGGTTACAACGCGGCGCTGCTCTGCCACCGGCTCGGCGACAAGCTGGTCACCACCATGGATCTGGACCCGGAGATCACCGAGTCCGCCCGTACCCATCTGGCGACGGCCGGCTACCGGCCCGCCGTCGTCACCGGCGACGGGGCGCGGGGCTGCCCCGAGCGCGCTCCGTTCGACCGGATCATCGCGACCTGCACCCTGCCGTCGGTGCCGGTGGCCTGGCTGGAGCAGTGCCGCCCCGGCGCGCGGATCCTGGCCCCGCTCGCCACGGGGGTGATCGCGCTACGGGTCGGTGGCGGCGGAGGGGGCGGTGGTGACCGGGGCGGCGGTGACGGCGCGCGCGGGATCTATGCCGAGGGGCACTTCCTGCACACCGCCGCGTTCTTCGTTCCGCTGCGCGGTATGCCGGGCACCGCCCTTATGCACCGTCCCCTCGGCGGACTGCCCCGGCGCGCGATCGAGAACGATCTCTTCCGCTTCCTGCTCGCGCTCACCGCGGGCAGCCTCGATCCGCACGAGGCGCTCTCCCTGTGGGAGCGCGAGCACCGCCCCGGCCGTGAGCGGTTCGGCGTCACCATCGCCGAAGGCCGCCAGTGGGCATGGCTGGACGACCCGGCGGGGCCGTACGTCTGGCCCCTCAGCGTCGGCGGGATCAGCCGCGGCGGATAGTGATCGTCGTCCAGGCGCCGACATGGACCCGGTCGCCGTCCTTGAGGGGGACGGGGACATAGGGCTGTATCGGGTCCTCGGCGCCGTTGAGCGTGGTGCCGTTGGTGGAGTTCTGGTCGACCACGGACCAGCTTCCGTCCGGCTGGTGGACCAGGACGGCGTGCTGGTGCGAGACGCCCGGATCCTCCGGCGGGACCGACAGATCGATGTCGGGGGACTCACCGGTGGAGTGCCGGCGGCGGCCGATGGTGATCTGGTTCCCGTCGAGCTGGAGCCGCTGCTCCGGTGAGTACGCCGGCAGATTCAGCCCGGTGGCCTCGGGGCCGCTGCGCTGCATCATCGCCATGAAGTACTCACGGTCGGGGCCGATGACCGCCGTCCAGCCCGCCGGGGGCTGGTACTGCCCGGCGGGCTCGGAGCGCTGGCTCCCCGGCTGCTGCGCCTGGCCGAGCGGGCTCTGGCTGTGCGGGTTCTGGCTGTGCGGCACCTGGCCCGGGGCGCCCTGGCCCTGGGGACCCTGCGCGTGCGAGGGCGGCGGCAGCATCCAGTCGTCGTCGCCGGTCCGCTGGGGCCTGGGCGGTGCGGGCGGCGCGGAGGACTGCTGCTGGAAGACCGGCGGAGGCGGCGGCCCCTGCTGGTACGGCGGGGGCGGCGGCGGGCCCTGCGGTGCCGGCTGCGCGGACGGGGAGGGCACCGGCGGCGGCGAGAGATGCGGCGGCGGCGAGAGATGCGGGGGCGACGAGAGATGCTGCGGTGGCGAGAGATGCGAGGGCGGCTCCGGCACCAGCGGCTCCGCGGGCCGGTTGAGCTGCGAGGGGCGCGAACTCTGGTACTCGTACGGGTCGGTCGGCCTGGGCGGCCCCTGCTGGGCCTGGAAGCCGGGCGGCAGATTCAGACCGGGCACCGGTCCGCCGGGACCGCCCGGTCCGCCGGGAGCGCCACGTCCGCCGGGAGCGCCACGTCCGCCGACGCCGCCAGGACCACCGGGAGCCGAGTGCTGCGGCGCCAGCGGGGTGTACGACGTCGCCGTGTTCGTCAGGAAGTTCCAGCGGCACTCCTCGCAGTACGGAGCCATCGGCTCGCGCGGGGTGCGGCACTGCGGGCACAGCTCGGCCTGGGCGGTGGCCCCGGCGCCGGGCGGCGGAAAGCCGTAACCGGGCGCGGGCGGCGGCGGGGGAGGAGGCGGCGGTACGGCGCCGGCCGCAGCGCCCGGCCCGGCCATGCGATGGCCGCAGACCTCGCACCAGTCCTCGGAACCCGACTGGTGTCCGTTCGGGCAGGTCGGCATGTCGGCGCTTCCCCCTCTCCTCTTCCGGCCCGGAGGCCGCGTGCTCACCGTGACGGCTCTTGTGCCGTTCCGCTGTTGACTCCGCTGACGGCTCTTATGGCGTGTGCTGTACGTCGTGTGCGGTGCTTCTGCTCTTGCTGTCCGTCGGCCCGCCGGACTGTTCCCCGGCCGGCCGCTCGGCCTACTTCTTCACGCGAACGGTCTTGGTGGAGCGCGTTTCGAGTGTCATCTCGTCGGCGTCCGCGACCCTCGCCTTCAGTCGCACAGTACCTGTCGCCGCGTCTACCACGTCCACCACCTTCGAAAGCAGTTTCGCCGTATCGGCGTTTCCGGACGACGCGGCGAGCTGTACCGCACGCCCCAGCTTCGCGGTCGCGCCGTCGAAATCACCCGACTTGCGGGCGTCGAGGCCCTGTTGGATGACCTGCGCCAGTTCCGCCTGGCCCGTGTAGTGCGCGACCTGCGGATTGATGGAGGTGGAGGCGGCCATGTCATCCGTCCACACCGCCCGTACCAGCCCCTGCGACAGCACCTCGGGTGCGCCGCCGCCGGTGCCGGGAAGGATCAGCGAGATCCGCGCGGCCAGCATCTCCTGGCCGATACCCGCCTCGGGAACCCGTACACACACGTGGTAATCGCGCGATTCGTCCCCCCATGAACCGGTCGGATAGTCACCCGCTCTCGGTCCCGCCTCCGTGCGCCGGCCGGTCAGATCCTCGACGGTGGGCGCCACCTGCTTGACGAAGCCGATCTCCACCCCGACCGGCGTCCACATCCGCAGCGCCACATCCGCGACCTCCTTGCCCATCGCGTTCTCCATCATCCGGGTGAAGTCCGCGGCCAGACCCGCCGGATCGGCGACGATATCGGCGGTCCCGAGCAGCGCGGAGGCGATACCGGTGACCTCCTTCACCTCCCAGTCCGTACCGACACCCCGGGCGTCACAGGTGAAGCGGCCCGCACAGGCGTCCAGCGTGGCCTTCAGATCGGCCGCGGACTCGTGTTCGTTGCGGCCGTCGGTGAGCAGGATGCCGTGCCGGATCGGCACATCGGCCGTGGCCAGCAGCCGGTCGGCGAGCCGCAGCCAGGTGCCGATCGCCGTACCGCCTCCCGCGCTGATCCGGCGCAGCGCCTCCTTGGCCTGCGCCCTGGTCCGCGCGTCCGCCGTCGCCAGTGCGCCGTCGCCGGGGAAGATCTCCTTCGCGACATGCGTACCGCCGATGATCGCGAACGCGACCCCGTCGCGCAGGGTGTCGACCGCGGCGGCCGTGGCATCGCGCGCGTTGCGCATCTTCGTCGCCGGATAGTCCATGGATCCCGAGGAGTCGACCATGATCACCACGGCGGCGTTCGGGCCCTGACCCGGACGGGCCGCGGGGGTGAGCGAGGTCCCGGCCAGCGGCACTCCGCCGGTGGTGCCGCCTCCCGTGGACGTGACCGTGACGATCGCGTTGACCTCGCGCCCGCCCTCGGGCAGGTATGCGTTCTGGTACACGTCGACGGAGAACTGCGGCACGGTCGACTTGGAGAAGTTCGCCATCTGTATCGGCTCCTTGACGCTCCACACAGCAGAGACAAGAGATAAGCAGAGACAAGAGATAAAGAGACAAGTGAAAACGTGGGAAACGGTTCAGGCCCGGGTCGGGGCGGGGCGGGTGGACGGAGCCGGTGGGGCGGCCCTGGGCGGTGCGCGTGTGGGCAGGGCGGGGGTCACGCCGGGTCGTAGGCGGATCCTGCCCCTTGCGGTGGGACGGCGAACGGCAGCACAGCCACTGTTACGTTGTCGTGGCCCCCACCGTCGAGCGCGTGTCCGACCAGCACCTGAGCGGCGTGCAGCGGCCGGCGCGCCGCGTCGGCCGGCAGTGCCCTGGCCATCTCGTCGGCGCCCTCCGCGTAGTTCCACAGCCCGTCCGTGCAGACCACCACCACACCGGGGCGGTCCGGTTTGAAGGACGCGGTGTGCGGCTCCAGTTCGTACGCGTCGGCGCCGAGCCAGCCCGTGATGGCGTGCGCGCGCTCGTCCGCGTACGCCTCCGCCTCGTTCATCAGCCCCGCCGCGACCATCTGGGCGGCCCAGGAGTCGTCCTCGGTGAGCCGGGCGGGCGGGGCCTGGCGGTCGTCCGGTACCCAGTACACCCTGCTGTCACCGATCCAGCCGATGACCAGCAGTCCGCTCGCGACCACGGCGCCGACGATCGTGCACGCCGGGGCGTTGCGATGGCGGTGCGGATCGCCGTCCAGCGCGCCGGCCGCCACCGGGGCGAGGGAGTTGACCGCCTCGGCGGCGACGACGATCGCGTCGTGCATCGCCTGCTGCGGATGCGTACCGCGGGCCAGCGACTCCAGCAGGGATTCGTTCGCCGAGGCGGCGGCGGCGGCCGAGGCCTCGTCGGGACGGGTCGCCGAGGAGACGCCGTCGCAGACGACCGCGACCACGGCGGGCGTGCCGTCGGGCAGGGCGGCGGACGAGACGGCGAACGCGTCCTCGTTACGGTGATGGCGCAGGCCGCGGTCGCTGACGGCGGCCACCGCGCCCAGCTCCCGCTCCACATGGTCCCGTTCACGTGGCTGGGCGTGCCCGCAGTTCTCGCAGTAGCCGTCCGTGTCGACACGCCCGGCGCGGCAGGCGACGCAGAGCTTGGCACCGGCCGGGGGCGCCGGGGCCGCCGGGACGGGACCGGAGGTGCGCGGATCGGCCGAGAACGGAGCCGGGACCGCGGCGGGGAGCGGAGCGGCGGGCCGGGGCGCGGGAAGCTCGAAGTCGCCGGGATGCTCGGGCAGTCGGCCGCCCGCCGAGTCCGGACCCGGCAGCTCGTCCGGCAGCAGGGCGGACGCGGGGGCCGCCGCGCTGTCCGCCCCGGCGGCGGCGGGCCAGTCGACGTCCGGCGCTGGGGCGGCGGGCCGCGCGGGCCCCAGGCCGTTCATCACCAGGGTGGGCTGGTCGTCCGGGCGTGGCGGCACGACGGACAGGTCGTACCCGCAAGCACCGCAGAACCGGTCGCCGGGCTCCAGCGGCTCCTCGCAGCCTGGGCAGGTCGGCAGATCGGCCGACTCGGGCATCTTGGACATCACTCACACCCACGTCCGGGGGCGGAAACGGTTGGCCCGCTCCACCAGTTCGATCCTCTCCTCGCCGCGCTGAGCGAGCCGGGCGAGCACCCGGTACGAGCGTTCCAGTCCGAAACGCAGGCCGCGCTCGTCCAGTTCGCTGCCCAGCAGCTCGGCGCGCACGGGACGGGACCCGGGACTACCGGAGAGTACCCAGTCCAGCGCCGTGCCCAGTACCTCCGTCGAAAGCTGTTCGCGCCGTACCGCGTCCAGACCGAACCGCTGGAGCGCGGACACCTGCTGGGCCGCCGCCGTCAGATCGTCGATCAGCGGCGGCTCCGTGCCGTACCCGGGAGCGGGCACGGCCAGGGCGCGCTGCCGCAGTCTGGCCCGTACGGCGGCGACCCGCGCCGCCGTGTAGTGGATCGACGCCTCGGGGACGGACTCCAGGGTCCGTACGGCGCCGGTCCGGTCACCGGCGGCGAGCTGGACCCGGGCCAGGCCGAACGCGGAGCTGACATAGCTCGGGTCGGTCGTCCAGACGAGACGGTAGTACTCGGCGGCGTTGTCGAGTTGACCGAGCACCTCGGCGCAGACGCCCAGCGCCAGCTTCGGGGCGGGCTCCCCGGGGAACGCGTCGTAGACCGCGTCGAAGGAGAGCGCCGCGATCTCGTGGTCGCCGGTCGCGAGCGAGGCGATGCCGCGGTACCAGACGACCCGCCAGTCGTCGGGCCGGCGCGTCTCCAGTGTGCTCAGCGCCTCGGCGGCGGTGGCCAGATCGCCCATCTCCAGCCGGGCGCGCAGCTCGCGCAGTCCGCGCTCGACGGACTCGGCGGGGGCGGCGGCCAGCGCGGAGATCACCTCGGCGGGTGCCGAGGCCAGCAGACCGGCGAGGAATCCGGCGTTCGGATCGTTCGGATCGACTCTCGGTACGGGCAGGGCCAGCGCGGTCGCCGCCGTGTCGAGCGGCGCGAGCCGGGGCCCGCCGGTGCCGTTCCCGGCCGTCGCCGTCGTTGTGGCCGTCGCTGTCGGCGCCGTGAGCGTGGCCGTACCGAAGACGCCCTCGGCGCGCGGCGCGGGCACCGGCGCGTACGCGCCGCCCGGCGCGGGGAGCGCGGGGTCGAGCCCCGGCGCGCCCGGGACCCCGGGCCCTGCGCCCGGCGCCGGCAGCGCGCCCCCGGGGATCGCCCCCGGACCGGGGCCGGCGGGGCCCTGGCCGGGGAAGGTCCCCGCGTGCGGACCCAGGGGTGCGCCGAAGGCGCCCTGGCCGGGGCCCGGCCCGCCAGGAAGCGCCGAGGCGGCCGGAAGCGCCGCCAGAGGCGAGCCCGGCGGCGCAACGGGCGCCGTCACGCCGCCGGTACCGCGCGCGCTCGTCCCGATCGCCCTGCCGCGCCGGCCGGACCGGCCGCCACGGCCCGTCGGCGCCGCCCGTACACCCAGCCGTGAGACATCCTCCGTCAGCTCCGCGAACAGCTCCGTGTCCGTGACCCGCAGCTCGGGACCGAACAGTGTCGAGAGCGCGGGACGCGGCCGGCCCGTCTGGAGCGCGACCACCTCCCGCAGCACACCCGTGAGCTGTTCGGCCATCTCCTGCGCCGAGGAGAACCGCCGCCCCGGATCGGGGTCCGTCGCCCGTATCAGCAGCCGGTAGAAGGACTCGTACGTCCGGAACACCTCGATGTTGTCCGGGTCGGGCAGCGAGTCCACGAACACATTCGTGTAGCCCTGGAAGTCGAAGGTCAGCACCGCCAGGGTGCGGGCGACCGTGTACAGGTCCGACGCCACCGACGGGCCGGCCTCGGCGACCTCCGGGGCCTGGTAGCCGACGGTGCCGTAGATCGCCGACTCCTCGTCGTCCATCCTGCGCACCGCGCCCATGTCGATGAGCTTGAGCTGATCCTCGGTCTGTATCGCGTTGTCGACCTTGAAGTCGCAGTACAGCAGGTTTCTGCTGTGGAGATGGCCGAGCGCCTCCAGCGCCTCGATGCCGTACGCGCACGCCTGCTCCACCGGCAGCGGGTCGCGTCTGCCCCCTTGGGTCCGCCGCTCGTTGGCGATCTCCTTGAGCGACTTGCCGCCGACGTACTCCATGACGATATAGCCGTCCATGGAGCCGGTCCGCTGGTCGAGATGTTCCACGAAGTTGTAGATACGGACGATGTTGGAGTGCTCGATCTCGGCGAGGAAGCGGCGCTCGGAGATCGCCGCCTCCATGGCGTCCTGGTCGCCCGTGTCGAGCAGGCCCTTGAGCACCACCCAGCGGTCCGAGACGGCCCGGTCGATCGCGAGATAGACCCACCCCAGACCGCCGTGCGCCAGACAGCCCACGACCTCGTACTGCCCGTGCACGACATTGCCGGGGTGCAGCTTCGGTACGAACGAGTACGGGTGGCCGCACTTGGTGCAGAACCCCTCCGTCCTTCCGGGGCGGTCGCCGCGCGCGCGGCCCACCGGCGCCCCGCAGTCGGAACGCGAGCAGTACCGCTTGCGCTCGGGCACCTCCGGGCGCTCCATCACCGCGGACCGCGGGTCGGGACGCGGCACGTCCGGTACGGAGACCAGTCCCGCGCCCAGCCGGTTGCGCCCCGACGCGGCCGCGGACGAACCCGAACTGCGCACCGACACCGAACGGGACGAGATCCGCCCCGAGAGCGCGCGCGACAGCCGGCCCGAGACCGAGCGCCGGGAGGTCGAGGAGCGTGAGGTGGCGGACCGTGAGGAGCGCGCCGAGGAGCGGGACGAGGCCCCGGAGGAGGAGCGTGAGCCGGAACGCGAGGAACCGCTCCCCGACCGGCTGCCGCTCTCCCCGCCGCCGCTCCCGCCGCTCCCCCCGCGCGCGATGCCCGTGGGCGGTGAGGAGAGCGATCCGTTGGGCGAGACGACGGGGGCCAGACCGCAGGTGTCGCAGTACAGCTCGCCGCCGCCCATGTCCTCGTACGAGCCCTCGCAGCCTGGGCGCTGGCACGCGTTCGTCCCGCTCATCGGTCCCCCCGTTCCCCTTCTGTTCCCTTGCTCCCGGGTGCCGTTCCCCCGCTCACGGGCCCGGCCGCCGCGCGTCCCGTCGCCGCGCGTTCCGTCCTCACCCGGTGCTCCCGCCGTCGCCGGCGCTGTCGACGGGGGCCGGTCCGCGCGGGACCAGGACGTCCGCCGCCGCCCGCTGATAGCGCAGCACCGCCTGTTCGGCGACGCGCAGATCGCAGGGCGCGCTCCACAGCATCCGGCGCGCCGCGTCGTACCGCTCCATCAGCAGCGGGTCCTCGGCCATCCCGTGCCGGGCGACCTTCGCCTTGTACGCGTCGAGACGCCCGCGCAGTTCCGCCCGGACCGCGAGCGGCGCCGTGACCGCCGTCAAGGACTCGCGGGCCCGCAGCAGTTCGTCCTCGGCTTCGCGCTCCAGCGATTCGAGGAGCGGGGACAGCCGGTGCCACTGGGCGTGTCTGCGGTACTCGGCGGCGGTCGACAGCCGCTCCTGGAGCGCGGTCGGCGGACCGCTGACCGCGGGCACCTCGGACGCCGCGATCTTCGCCAGCACCTCGCCCCGGGCCGATCTGGCCTCCGTGAGCGTACGGTCCGCGCGGGACAGCACGTCACGCAGCCGCATCAGCCGCTCCTCCGAGTCCTGGCGCACCGCGAGGACCGCCTCGATCTCGCGCCGTACGTCCTCCAGCGCGCGGGCGGCCCTGTCGTACCGCTCGGTGTCGGGACGGCCGCCGCCCGGGGCCGAACTGCCCTGCGCGGGCCGCCAGAAGGCCAGCGGATCGGAGACCACCTGGGCGCGCAGGGTGCTCAGCTCATGGGTGATCGACTCCAGATCGTCCCCGGCCGGATGCTCGCCGGGGCGTACGCCGACGGAGTGCGCCAGTGAGCGGGTGCGCTGCAACTCCGCCGAGAGCAGATCGATCCGGGCCGGCAGCGCCGACCACACCGCGTCCGCGGCCACGACCATGTCGAGCGAGCTCGCGTACAGCTCGTTCATCCGGGTGACCAGCTCCGCGAGCGTGAAGTGCTCGGAGAGCCTGGCGGGCCCGGTGAGGGACGCGAGCCGGTGTCCGGGGGTGCCCGCCACGGTGACCCCGCGCCCGCGCAGCGTCTCCGTCAGCTCCACCAGATCGTCGCGGTTGAGCCAGCGCCTTCTGGCACGGGTCCCACGGGCGCCGGCCAGCGCCGCGGTGTAGCTGTCGAAGTAGGTCCACAGCAGGGTGATCGACTGTTCCGCGGTGGCCCAGCGGTCCTTGGTGACCCCGGTCAGCTCGGCCCCTTCGAGCAGTCTGCGGCCCGCGTGGTCCTGAAGGGCGAGCAGTGAGGTCTCGATCGCCTCGTGCTCCGCTTCGAGGCGCGCCAGCGCACGGTCCACCTCGTCCCGGTCCATCACCGGTCCCGGTGGCCTCCCCGTCGAGTCGGGAAAGGAGCCCGTGCCGCCCATCGATCACCTCTCCGCTCTCGCCTCGGCCTCGCCGGGCTGTTCGGTCCTGACCGGCCCGCGCCGGCCGTCCTCGTACCCGCGCCGGCCGTCCTCGTACCTCTAGCCGTTCTTGTATCTGGGGGTCGGCGGCGCGGTGATTCCCGGCAGACCGGCCTCCAGCCACTTCCTGTACGAGGTCATCCAGGGGCTGTCGGCCCCACCGGCGCGATACCCCACCAGCACCTGGTTCACCCGGCGTACCAGATCGTCATTGCCCAGTTTCGCCGCGACGCCGTAGTACTCCGTGGTGAACGGCTTGCCCCGCAGCTCGACCGCCGGGTCCTGGGCGGCCTGGCCGGCCGCGAGCGCGTTGTCCGTCACCACCGCGTCGACCTCGCCCAACTGGAGCCTGACCAGGCAGTCGAGCTGGTTGGGCACGGTCAACCGGTCCTCGTCCTCCGGCCGCTCGTCGTGCTTGTCCTTGAACTCCGCGCCGAACGACTTCTCCTTCAGCGCCTCGTACGCCGTCGAGCCCTCCGCCGTGCAGACCCGCTTTCCGGCGAGGGAGTCGTTGTACCCCGTCACCGACGAGTTCCTGGGCGCGAGCACCTGCTGCCCGGCCTGGAAGTAGGCGGTGGAGAAAGCGACCTGCTGTATCCGGTCGCAGTTGATCGTCATCGTCCTGACGACCAGGTCCACCGTGCCGTTCTCCAGCGCCCCGACCCGCTGATTGGTCGGTATGGCACGGAAGATGATGTCGTTCGGGTCGCCGAGTATGTCCTTGGCGATGGCGCGGGCGAGATCGATGTCGAAGCCTTCGAGATCGCCGGTCTCCGGATCGCGGTAACCCCAGCGGTAGCTGTTCTGGTCGACGCCGACGATCAGCTTCCTGTTCTCCCGGGCCTTGATCTTCTGGATGGTGGGTCCGTCGGCGCCCGAGGGCGGGAGGCTGGCTTCCGGGGTCTCGCACTCGTCGGCCTGGGCGGGCACGGCCGTGGCGGTCCGCTGCGCGGCCTTCCGCGCGCCCTGGTCGACCGTGTGGGACAGCGGGAGCAGGGTGAGCGAGGCCGTCAGCACACAGGCACCGGCCATGGCCGAGACGCCGCCCCAGCCGCGGAGCCTGCCGGACGGCCGGAGCCTGCCGGACCGCCGGGGCCCGCGGGGCGGGCGGAGCCCGTCCATGGAATCCACCGGATCCATCTCTCCCCCTCTCACCGGTACTCCGAAAGCCTGCGGCCTATGCCCAGGATCGCGCCCACCGCGGCCACCAGGGCCAGCGCGCCCGCGCCGATCGCCAGTCCCGTCAGCGCGTCCCGTCCGTCCGAGGCGGAACCGGTGAACTCCACCTGCTCCTGGGCGAGTGCCCGTTCCAGCGCGATGTCCACCTGGTCGAACGACTGACCGGTGGATTCCTTGTCGCCGATGACCTTGGCGAGCGCGCCCTCGTAGTCACCGGCCTTGTCCGTACCGCTGGCCGTCGCGTGGCGCTCGCGCCACTGGGTGACCGACGAGATCGCCTCGTCCACCGGTCTGCCGCCCGCGCTGTCGTCGGCGAGCTTCCTCGCCTCGCCGAGCGCGGCGCTGAGCCTGTCCATGCCCGTGTTGTAGTCCGTCTCGTACTTGTCGTTCTTGCCGTCCGGGGTGAGGACGGCGCCCCGGGCCACCAGGGTGAGATTCTCGTTCGCACGGGCCTTGAGGGAGTTGATCCGGGCCTCGTTGAGGACCTTCAGCGACGCCTGGCCGTGCTTCTGGGCGTTGTTCAGCTCGGTCCGCGCGACGGTCTGGCCGACGGCGAGCCAGAGCAGCAGCACGGTGGAAGCGGCGGTGGCCGCGAGCAGCCCCTGGTTGAACACCCGGTTCGTCCGCAGATAGTTGCGCCGCTGGGCCAGGAGCAGACCGCCGAACGCCAGCACCCCCATCACCAGCGAGACGAAGGGCCACAGCCGCGCGTCGTCGTTGTCCCGGGCGAGCCGGTCCGTCTCCGCCGCGTACAGCCTCTCGGCCGCGGGCAGCAGCTCATTGGTCATCTGCTGGTTCGCGTACCGCAGATAGGCGCCGCCGAGCGGGAGCCCCTGGCGGTTGTTGGCGCGGGCCCGCTCGATCAGACCGGTGTAGCGCGGCAGGCCTTCGTTGAGCGTGGCTATCTGGAGGCCCGACTCGCCTGCGCCGTCCGTATGGGCGGCGGCCTTGACCAGCAGCCTGGACGCCGTCTCGATGTCGTCCCGATAGCGCTGCTGCACCGCGCGCGGCTCCTCGGCACCCGCCAGGAAGCCGCTGGCCGCGGCGGTGTCCGCGTCGGCCAGTGAGCGGTAGATGTTCGCCGCGTCCGCGCTGAGCGGCTGACTGCGGCTCACCACGTCGTCCGCGGCGGAGAACCGGTCGGCCGCCTCCCACGCGGTGACCGCTCCGAACGCCACGACCAGCAGCGCCAGGGCGGCGCCGATGATCCTCAGCCGGCCCGGCTCCGTCGTCGCCGCGGTGCGCAGCCGCTCCGTGGTCTCGGCCCACGCGCCGTGCCGTGCGGGCGGCGCCGACGGCGGCGGTCCGGCCGGCGCCGCCGGCGCACGCGTCGGAGCCGATGGTGGCGCGGTGCGCACATTCGGCGGATATGTCACGTGACCTCCCCCTCGGTCATCTGACGACGACGGCCCGCCCCCGGCGGGTCGGGGGACAACTCCCGGCCGCCAGTATGGACGCGGGGACCGGCAACCACACCAGGCTTGACTGGATCTTGTACGTATCGCCCGCACCGCTCGCGCACATACCGAATCCGTCGATCCCGACACGGCCGTCCGGCCCCGTCACCCTGTCCCTGTTCCAGAGCCTTTCCGGGCCCTGTCCGATCTCCCCACCTTGAATACGCCGCAGACCCGTGATCGGTTCCCGTTCGGGGAGTGTTGCCACCCGATCGAGCGGGGGAGCGTGCCCACTCGATCGAGCGGGACCGGCCGGGGCCGAGGGGCTACCGGGCCGAGGGGCTACCGGACCGAGGGCCGGCCGGATCCCGAGGGGCTACCGGGGACGGGGCTCCCCCCGGCGCGCGTAGTGCGCGCCCAGCCGGGTGTGCGCCTCCGTGTCCGCCCGTACATGGTCGAGACCCAGCAGCGCCGCGCCCAGCACCGGCGGCGCCGTCACGACCTCGATGACGGCCTTCGGCGCCTTGGCCGCCAGCAGCTCCGCCATCCGCAGGTCGAGCTGCGGATGACGGGCCGCCAGCACGCTGCCGCCCAGCAGCACCGGCACCTCCTCGCCCAGCAGATCGAGCCTGCCGAGCGCGACCGTCGACAGCGCGACGACCTCCTCCGCCAGCCGGTCCACGATCGACCGGGCCACGGGGTCGCCCGCCGAGGCCGTGGCGAAGAGCACCGGCGTCAGTTCATGCCGGCGCTCGAACGCCAGCCGCCCCAGGTGCAGCGCCTCGATCAGCTCGTACATCGAGCGCAGACCGAAGTGGCCGGGCAGGGTCCGTACCAGCTCCGTGGGCTCGCCGCGGCCGTCCTCCGCGCGCGCCGCGAACCAGAGCGCCTCCTCGGAGAGTCCCGAACCGCCCCCCCAGTCACCGGAGATCCGCCCGATCGCGGGGAATCTGGCCGTCCGGCCGTCCGGCAGCATCCCCACGCAGTTGATGCCCGCGCCGCAGACGACGGCCACGCCCCGGGGCGCCTCGCCGCTCGGCAGACCGGCCCGCAGGATCGCGAAGGTGTCGTTGCGTACGTCGGTGGTACGGCCCCAGCCGCGCGCCTGCACCGCCTCGGCCAACTCCCGCTCCTCGACCGGGAGATCCGCGTTGGCCAGACAGGCGGACACATGCTCGGCGACGCCGTGCTCCGGCAGTCCGGCGGCCGAGGCGGCCTCGGCGACCGCCACCGCCAGGGCGTCGATCGCCGCCTCGATCCCGACGACCGGCGGCTGGAAGCCGCCGCCGCGGGCCGTGCCCAGCACCGAACCGTCGGCGCCGATCACGGCCACATCGGTCTTGCTGTTGCCGGCGTCGACGGCCAGGACGCTCGCGCGCCCCGCCGCCGCGCCGGCCGGTCCTCCCGCCGGGCTCTCCGCCGTCGTACCGGCCGGTCTTCCCGCCGGGCTCTCCGCCGCCGTGCCGGCCGTTCTCCCCGCCCCGCTCACACCCACGCGAGATGCTCCCGGTTGTGCGCGATCAGCTTGTCGGTGAGCGCCTCGGCGTACTCGATCTGACCGATCAGGGGGTGGGACAGCAGCGCCTCGAAGACCCGGTCCCGGCCGCCGTGCAGCGCGGCCTCCAGCGCCAGATCCTCGTACGCCGTGACATGGGCGATCAGACCGGCGTACAGCGGATCCAGCGCGGGCACCGCGAGCGGCACCGCGCCGGACGTACCCACCCGGGCCTGGACCTCGATCACCGCGTCGTCAGCCAGGAACGGCAGCGTGCCGTTGTTGTACGTGTTCACCACCTGGACCGGGCTGCCGCCGCCGCGCAGCAGCGAGGCCGCCAGATCCACCGCGGCCTCCGAGTAGAAGGCACCGCCGCGCTTGGACAGCAGCTCCGGCTTCTCGTCCAGGGCCGGGTCGCCGTACATCTCCAGGAGCCGCTTCTCCATCTCGGCCACCTCGGCGGCCCGTGACGGCTTCGTCCCCAGCTCCCGTACGACCTCGTCGTGCGCGTAGAAGTAGCGCAGATAGTACGAGGGCACCACCCCGAGGCGGTCGAGCACCTCACGCGGCAGCCGCAGCGAGTCGGCGAGCTCGCCGCCGTGCTCGGCCAGCAGCTTGGGCAGCATGTCGGCGCCGTCGGGCCCGCCGACGCGCACCCCGCGCTCCCAGGTCAGATGGTTGAGCCCGACATGCTCCAGATACACCTCGGCGGGGGCGACATCCAGCAGCTTCGCGAATCTGCGCTGGAAGCCGATCGCCACATTGCACAGCCCCACGGCCCGGTGGCCGGCCTGGAGCAGCGCGCGCGTCACGATCCCCACCGGGTTGGTGAAGTCGATGATCCACGCGTCGGGGTTGGCACGGCGGACCCGCTCCGCGATGTCCAGGACCACGGGGACGGTGCGCAGCGCCTTGGCCAGACCGCCGGCGCCCGTCGTCTCCTGCCCCACACAGCCGCACTCCAGCGGCCAGGTCTCGTCCTGGTTCCGCGCGGCCTGTCCGCCGACGCGCAGCTGGAGCAGCACCGCGTCGGCGCCGGCGACGCCCGCGTCCACGTCCGAGGTGGTGGTGATACGGCCCGGGTGGCCCTGCTTGGCGAAGATCCGCCGCGCGAGTCCTCCCACCAGGTCGAGCCGGTCGGGCGCGGGGTCGACCAGCACCAGTTCCGCGATCGGCAGGGTGTCCCTCAACCGGGCGAATCCGTCGATGAGTTCGGGTGTGTAGGTGGATCCTCCGCCTACCACTGCGAGCTTCACTTTTCTCAGCCCTTCACTCCGGTCAGTGTGACTCCCTCGACGAACGCCTTCTGGGCGAAGAAGAACACGAGGATCACAGGGGCCATGACCAGTACGGTCGCGGCCATGGTCAGATTCCAGTCGGTGTGGTGCGCGCCCTTGAAGGATTCGAGGCCGTAACTGAGCGTCCAGGCGGCCGGGTTCTCCGAGGCGTAGATCTGCGGTCCGAAGTAATCGTTCCAGGCGTAGAAGAACTGGAAGAGCGCGACGGCCGCGATCCCCGGCCTGGCCATCGGGAGTACCACCCTGATCAGGGTACGGAGTTCACCGCATCCGTCGACCTTCGCGGCGTCCAGGTACTCGTCGGGGATCGTCAGCAGGAACTGGCGCAGCAGGAAGATGGAGAACGCGTCTCCGAACGCCATCGGGATGATCAGCGGCCAGAGCGAGCCCGACAGATCGAGCTGCTTCGCCCAGAACAGATACATCGGAATGATGATCACCTGGGGCGGCAGCATCATCATCGAGATGACGAGCATGAGCGAGAGCTGTCTGCCGCGGAACCGGAACTTGGCGAGCGCGTACGCCACCGGTATCGAGGAGAGCACGGAGAGCACCGTGCCGAGCCCCGCGTACAGCAGGGTGTTCTTCCACCAGGTCAGAAAGCCGGGGGTGTCGAACACCTTGGCGTAGTTGCCCCACTCCCAGGTGTCGGGGGTGAGATCCCGGGTGAGTGCCTGATGGTCGCTCATCACCGAGGTCAGGAAGAGGAAGACGAACGGCAGCACGAAGAACAGCGCCGCCGCGACACCCAGGGAGTGCACACCGATCCAGTGCAGCAGCGCCCTGCGGCGCGCGGTACGGGCGGCGGGTGAGCTGTCCCGGGCGGACTTCCGGCCGGTGCCGCCGGAGCGGCCGGTGCCGGAGGAGCCGGTGCCGGAAGGGCCGGTGCCGGAACGGTCGGTGGTGCCGAGTACGGAGGCCATCTCAGTCACCCGCTCCGATCAGACCGCCGCGCCGCCGCATCAGCAGCGCGGTGAAGGCCATGGCCAGGACGAACAGGACCAGCGCGACCACACAGGCGGCGCCGTAGTCGAAGCGCTGGAACCCCAGGTTGTAGACGAGCTGGGGCAGGGTCAGCGTGGACTTGTCCGGGTAGCCGGGCTCGAACTGCTGGCCGGAGCCGCCGATGATGCCGGAGGCGACCTTGCCCGCGACCAGCGGCTGCGCGTAGTACTGCATCGCCGAGATCACCCCGGTCACCACCGCGAACATCACGATGGGCGAGATGTTCGGCAGGGTCACGAACCGGAACCGCTGCCAGGCCGACGCGCCGTCCAGCTCCGCCGCCTCGTACTGCTCCCTGGGCACGTCGAGCAGCGCGGCCATGAAGATCACCATCAGATCGCCGATGCCCCAGACGGCCAGCAGGGTGAGGGCCGGCTTGGACCAGGCCGGGTCGTTGAACCAGCCGGGGGTCGGCAGACCCAGATCCCCGAGGATCGTGTTGACCGGCCCCGTCCCCGGGTTGAGCAGAAAGACGAAGGCGAGGGTCGCGGCGACCGGCGGCGCGAGATACGGCAGATAGAAGAGGGTGCGGAAGATCCCCGTACCCGTCTTGATCTTGGTGATCAGCAGTCCGACGCCCAGTCCGAAGACCACCCGGCAGGCCACCATGATCACCACGAGCCAGAGGGTGTTGCGCAGGGACGGCCAGAACATCGGGTAGTCGCCGAAGACATACGACCAGTTCCCGAGACCGTTCCAGACGGGCGTGTTGAAACCGTCGTACTTCATGAAGGAGAAGTACACGGTCGAGATCAGCGGATACGCGAAGAAGACGGTGAAGCCGATCAACCAGGGCGACATGAACGCCGCCGTGCGAAGCGCCGACCTGCGGCGCTTCGAACGGAGGGTGTGCGTGGACATGGGGTGACGTCCCGGCCCGCTAGCTTGCCTGCTCGATGTCACGGTCGATCTGCTGGGCGGTCTTCTCCAGACCCGCCTGGAGATCCTTCACCTTGCCCTGCTCGTACTGGTACCCGAAGTCCTGGAGCGTCTGCTGGTACGTCGCGCCGTTGACCGCGGCCGGCGGTGTGCTGGACTCCGGGTGCCGCGCGATATCGAGGAAGGTCTTGAAGCGCGGGTCGA
Source organism: Streptomyces sp. NPDC055025 (assembly GCF_053608565.1). Lineage (NCBI taxonomy): Bacteria > Bacillati > Actinomycetota > Actinomycetes > Kitasatosporales > Streptomycetaceae > Streptomyces > Streptomyces sp. NPDC055025. Next base: position 47,119 of record NZ_JBSGVS010000013.1, on the reverse strand, counting down.
ACGTGAGGTCCGGGGACGTGAGGGCCTCCAGCGTCGACGGCACATTGCGGATGCCGTTGGCGAACTGCACGACCGCCTTGGTGTCGGTGGTCATGTACTTCACCAGCTCCCACGCCGCGTTCTGCTTCTTGCTCTGCGGGGCGATGCCCATGATCGTGCCGGAGAGGAAGCCCTTGCCGTAGCTGTCCGCCTCGTCGTCCGCCACCGGCATCGGCGCGACCCCGATCTCGAACGGGACCTTGGCGTCCTCGGCCATGCCGAGCCGCCACTCGCCGTCGAGCTGCATCGCGACCTGGCCGGTCTGGAAGGGGTGCTTGGCGCCCCACTCGTCACCGAAGGTGCTGCGGAACCTCTCCAGCTTCTCGTAGCCGCCGAGATCGTCCACCAGCTTCTTCTGGAAGGTGAACATCTTCGCGAACGCCGGGTCCTTGGCGACGTTGGACTTGCCGTTCTCGTCGAAGTAGGCGTGGTTCCAGCTCGACATGTAGTGGTCGACGACCGTCTCGTAGCCGTGGTAGGTCGGCATCAGACCGACCCGCTCATAGCTGTCGCCCTTGGTCTTCGTGAGCTTCTTGGCGTCCTCGGCCAGCTCCGACATCGTCTTCGGCGGCGCGGCGATACCGGCCTCCTTGAAGGCGTCCTTGTTGTAGTACAGCCCGTACGCGTCGCTGAGCAGCGGCAGCGCGCAGCGCTTCCCCTCGAACTGGGTGTACTCCAGCAGCACCTTCGGGAAGGTCTTCGCCAGATCGAGCCGGGACTTCTCGATGAACGGCGTCAGATCGGCGAAGGCGCCCGACGAGCAGAACTTGCCGACGTTCGAGGTGGTGAAGGAGGACACCACGTCGGGACCCTTGGAACCGCCCGCGCGCAGCGCCTGGTTCAGCTTGTCGTCGTTGATGTTGCCGACGACGTTCACCTCGATGTTCGGGTGCGCGGTCTCGAACCGGTCGATGTTGTCCTGGATCGCCTTGACCTCGGCCGGCGCGCTCCAGCCGTGCCAGAACGTGATGGTCGTCCTGGCGTTCGGATCGTCGGAGGCGGCGGAGCCCGACTGGCCCGTACAGGCGGTGGCGACGACGGATATCGCGGCCACCGCCACGGCGGAGGCGGCGAGACGGCGGTTTCTGAGCATGGCGGTACTCCCGGGGGATGGTCGGGGTTCTGGGGATCGGGATGTGTGGGGAGGGTGCTGGTGTCCGTTCGTGCGGGCGGGACCCGCGGTGGGACTCGGCGGGACGTGCGGTCGGGCGCGGCGGGACTCGGCCCGGGACTTCGGGCGGGCCTGCTGGGACAGGCCCTAACGGGAGGTGTCGAAGACCTCGTCGCGCGTGGCGGACAGGGCGCTCTCCAGAGCGCCCCGCAGTACGGGATGGCGGTGCACCTCGCCGATGAGGAGCCGGGGGCGGGAGGCGGCCAGTTCGGCCAGCTCCGCCTGGACCAGGGCGCGCAGCGGCTCACCGCCGGCGGCGGTCAGTCCGCCCGCGAGGACGATCAGTTCGGGGTCGAGTACGGCCGTCACCGAGGCGAGGCCGGTGGCGAGCCGCTGGGCGAACAGCCGCAGCAGTCCCGCCAGCCGCTCGTCCCGCTCGTGCCCGGCCGCAGCGCGGGCCAGCAGTCCGGCCGCGACCTCGGCGTACGGCTGCTCCGGGGTGTCGATGCCCAGGGACCTGGCGAGCCGGGGCACGGACTGCGCGCCCGCCAGCTCCTGGAAGCCACCGCTGTTCGCCCGGACCACCTGGCGTACCAGCGGGGTGCCGGGGACCGGCAGGAAGCCGACCTCGCCCGCGCCGCCGGTGAAGCCGCGGTGCAGCCGTCCGCCGATGACGAGGGCGGCGCCGAGGCCGTCCTCGTTCCACAGCAGGACGAAGTCCTCATGGCCGCGTGCCGCGCCGAGACGCTGCTCGGCGACCGCCGCGAGGTTCACGTCGTTCTCGTACTCGACGGGCATCGGCAGCACCGCGGCCAGCTCGTCCAGGAGCGTGGTGGAGTGCCAGCCGGGCAGATGGGACGCGTACCGCAGCCGGCCGGTCGACGGATCGAAGGCGCCCGGGGTGCCGATCACCGTCCGGTGGATGTCACCGCGCGTGAGCCCCGCGGCCTTGACGGCCCCCTCCAGGGCGTCCGTCACCTGCCGTACGACACTCACGGCCCGGCGGCCGGGGGTCGGCAGTTCGAACTCCCCGACGGTGGTCCCGGTGATGTCGGCGACGGCCGCGCGTATCCGCTGCGGGTTCACATCGAGTCCCGCGGCGAACGCGGCGCGCGCGTTGACGGCGTAGAGCTGTGCGTTGGGTCCCGGCCGTCCCTCGGTGGTCCCGGTGGCGACGACCAGACCGGCGGCTTCGAGCCGGGCCAGCAACTGTGACGCGGTCGGCTTCGACAGACCGGTCAGCTTGCCTATCCTCGTACGGGAGAGCGGCCCATGGGCCAGCAGCAGATCGAGCGCGGCCCGGTCGTTCATGGCCCGCAGCACACGCGGCGTTCCCGGTGACGGAGGGGGCGGCACATCGCTCATGGACGCGGCACCTGCCTTTCGCTGCTCGTTCTCCCACACTGTTAGGAAAGTTTCCTATTGGGGTGCGAGGAAAGTAAGCCGGACGTCAGGAAGGCGTCAATACTCTCCGGCGCGACACACCCCCGAGGCAACCAAAGCGTTACCTGCGGGGGCGGGGGCGGGGGCGGGGGCGGGGATGGGGGCGCGGGTACCGGATCGCGCTACTTCGCGAGATTCGACTGCGGGTTGAGCGGGGACGCCGCCAGGGACTGCGGGGACGTGGGGCTGGCCAGGGCCGAGGGCGCGGACACACCCGCCGTCGGGTCCGGCGCGGGCGCCTCCTCCACGGCCAGCGGCAGACCGCCCACGATCCGGATGCCGGCCTCGTCGAACGCCCGCTTGATCCGCCAGCGCAGCTCCCGCTCCACGCCCAGCGACTTGCCCGGCATCGTCTTCGCCGAGAGCCGTACGGTCATCGAGTCCAGCAGCACCGAGTCCAGACCGAGAATCTCGACCGGGCCCCACAGCCGCTCGTTCCACGGGTCGTCCTTGGCCATCCGCTCGGTGACCCCGGCGATGACCGTACGGACCCGCTCCAGGTCCTCCGACGGCCGGACCATCACATCGACCCCGGCGGTGGCCCAGCCCTGGCTCAGATTGCCGATCCGCTTGACCTCGCCGTTGCGCACGTACCAGATCTCGCCGTTGTCACCGCGCAGCTTCGTCACCCGCAGACCGACCTCGATCACCTCGCCCGAGGCCACCCCCGCGTCGATGGTGTCCCCGACGCCGTACTGGTCCTCCAGGATCATGAAGACCCCGGAGAGGAAGTCGGTGACGAGATTGCGCGCGCCGAAGCCCAGCGCCACGCCCGCGACACCGGCGGAGGCCAGCAGCGGGGCGAGATTGATGTTCAGCGCGCCGAGCATCATCAGCGCCGCCGTACCCAGGATCAGGAACGAGGTGACCGACCGCAGCACCGAACCGATCGCCTCGGAGCGCTGACGGCGCCGCTCGGCGTTGACCAGCAGCCCGCCCAGCGCGGTGCCCTCGACCGACTGGACACTGCGGTTCATCCGCTCTATCAGCTTGGTCAGGGCCCGCCGGATCACATGGCGCAGCACCAGCGCGATGATCAGGATCAGCACGATCCGCAGACCGATGCCCAGCCAGGTCGCCCAGTTCTGCTCCACCCAGCCCGCCGCGTCCGTCGCCCGAGCGGCCGCTTCGTCGAGGGTGACGGGGTCGGACGACGAGGGGCCGGCGGCCGGCAGGGCGGACCAGGACACGACAGGGACCTCCAGGTGTGCGCGGGCGGTCCCACCACACTAACGGGGCAGTGCGGCGCCTCCGGTGATGTGATCGAGGGAGAGACACGGCTCACGCGGGTCCCGGGCGGTCGCCATGGGCCCGGGAATACGGGGGAAGTGTCCGGTGTGGTCGAAAACACTCCCAGCCCGTTACCGGGACGTGGTGGCGTTTCCACCAGGCATGAGGAGAGACTGAGAGCAGATCGTCCCGGCGCGAGCCACGCGCCGCCGGCGTAATAGGAGGCATCCGTGCCGCATGTCCTGGTCCTCAACGCGTCGTACGAGCCGCTCGGCGTCGTACCGCTCCGCCGCGCGCTCGTCCTCGTCCTGGAGAACAAGGCCCTCTGCCTCGAGGAATCCGGCGCCTTCATGCACAGTGAGACCCGAGTCATCCCAGCCCCCAGCGTCGTACGGCTGAAGCGCTTCGTACGGGTCCCTTACCGGGGGCCCGTTCCACTGACACGCCGTGCGCTCTTCGCCCGCGACGGCGGTCGCTGTATGTACTGCGGTGGTGTCGCAACCAGCGTCGACCACGTCATTCCGCGCAGCCGTGGCGGACAGCACGCGTGGGACAACGTGGTGGCGGCGTGCCGCCGGTGCAACCACGTCAAGGCCGACCGCCACCTGCGGGAGCTGGGCTGGAGACTCCACCAACAACCCGCCCCGCCGTCGGGCCTCGCCTGGCGGATCATCGGGACCGGACACCGGGATCCGCGCTGGTTGCCGTACTTGCAACCGTATGGCGCGGAGGACGCGATGGCTCGGATCGACGGCATTTCAGCCTGACGATCCGGGTCTCCTCTGTTTTTTGAGGCTCGGTTCGCCTCCGGGGCGCTTTTTGTCGATGCCGACGGTCGACCGTGCTCGGGTCCCTCGTTCCTCGGGACCCTGCGCGCGCTCTCCCTTTCGGCACCGACGCGCCCCTTCGGCTCACTCGCCGGCGGCCGTGCGGGACCGGCACGTCTCCGCGGCGCGGGGCCCGGTTCGGCGTGCGGGTTGTCCTCGATCGCCGGACGGGCTTGAGTGTGTCCCCCGCGCCGCACCCCTACTCGGCCACCCCGTACGCCTCCACCGCGAACAGTGAGTAGCCGAACCGCGTTCCCCTCGTCTCTCCCTGGACGCGGACGAAGCGTGTTTCCCTCGCGTCCATGCCGATCGCCTCGCGGCCCCCCTTGCCGTCCGCCACCGTCGCCGCCGTCCGCCAGTTCCGGCCGTCCGGCGAGACCTCGATGCGGTAGCGGCTCGCGTACGCGTCCTGCCAGTGCAGCACCACCTGGCCCAGCCGCGCGGGCCGTGCCAGTTCGAGCTGCCACCAGGCGCCGTCCTCCACGGGGGAGGACCAGCGGGTGACCGGGTCGCCGTCGAGCGCGGCGGAGGCCGGGAAGTCCGGGGTCTCATCGCCGGAGGACGAGGCCGTCCCCGTACGGGCGAGGTCCGGCCCGCCCGTGCGCGGCGAGGCCCGGACCGTCAGTGTGCGCTCCTCGCCCGCGAAGGCGAGCGGCACCTCGTACGTACCGGCGGGCGTCCCCTCGGGGACACTGACCTCGACGGGAACGTGCGTACGAGAGCCGCGCGGCAGCGTCGTCTCCTTGGGCACCGTCACCCGAATGCCCGAAGGCGCCTTCGCCGTCAGCGTGCCCCGTACCGCCCCCGGCCGCTGCGCCGCCAGCCGGGCCTGGACCCGCTGCGGCTTCCCGCCGATCTGCGCGTCCGCCTCACCGCGTACGAGATCCAGCCGGGCCCGCGGCTCGTCCGCGTACCAGGGCACCACATGGCGTACGGCCGGATTCGGCGCGCCGGGACCCGCGACACCCGAGCCGGAGCCCGCGCCGGGCGAGACGATCCGTACCGCGTCGATCCGCAGCCCCTTCGCGTCCGACTGGGTCCAGCCGCTCGTCGACAGCGGTCCCAGCGCCCGCCAGCCCTGGCCGGGGACATGCGCCTCGACGGTCGCGCCGGCGCCCGTGCCGGGCTCGGACATGGTGTTCACGGCCTCGACGGGCCTGGCCGCGCCGAGATCGACGGTGTACGAGCGCCCGTCCTTGGCGACCTTCTCGGCGTCCGGGGCCCGGTCCGCGCCCGTCCACGCCGACGACTCGTCCACGGCCCGGTCCAGGAAGGGCCCCAGCACGCCCTTGCCGACCGTGGCCCGGCTCGCGCGGGCCTCCTCGCGCAGCGGCTCCAGATCCAGCAGCCCCTGCCAGGCCGCCGCGCCGTCACCGCGGTCCTGCGCCTGGAGCATGTCGACGGCCACCTCACCCGCCCTGCCGTAGCGCGCGAGCTGGTCGAGCCAGGGCCGTACCTCGTCGTCGAGACGGCCGTCCGCGATCCCCGCCAGCCGCCGCGGAGCCTCGCGCATCACCGTGAAGGCGGCTCTGAGCCTGTCCGCCGCGACGGTCCTGGTCCCGCTGTCCGCGGTCGTACGGGACCGCCAGAAGCCGGCCAGCAGCGGCTGGAGATACGCGGACTCCGACGAGCTGAGGATCGACGACGCGTCATTGCCCGCGAGCGCGGCGAGCGCCTCGCGCGCCTCGGCGTCCCCGCCCGCGAGATCGTCCATCGCGGCCCGCCAGGACTCCCGCGGCTGGTATCCACGCGGATTCCAGGCGTAGTCCGCCGCGGTGAAGAGCGGGATACGGGACGCCGACGCCTGCTCCATGGCATTGGCGAGCAGGGCGACGGAGCCGGTGGCCACGGCCGGCTCGCGGCCGGTGTACGGGCCGAGGAAGATACGGCCCTGCTCGTAGTCGTTGACCGGGTAGTTGTCCATGGTGACCAGCGGACGCCCGAACGCGGCGCGCGCGCCGGCCAGTTCCAGGCCCGTGATCGTGCGCGGTACGACCCCGACCCCCGTCCACGCCACCTGCACGCCCGCGTCGAGTGTCCCGGCGAGCGCCTCGCGGTACTCCGTCGCGCCGTCCTGGTAGTACTCCGTCGGCATCACCGTGAGCGGCTCCGCGCCGGGGTGGCGCTCCGCGAGATGCTCCGCCACCGCGTTCGCCACCCGTGCCTGCGCCTTCGCGGCGGACGCCGGGCCCGAACCGAAGGTGTCCGCGTCCCGGCCGCAGTGCCATTCGCTGTAGCTGACGTCCTGGAACTGGAGCTGGACCGCGCGTACGCCCAGCGCCCACATCGCGTCGACCTTGCGGGTCAGATCCCTGAGATCCCGCCGCGAGGTCATGCACATGGACTGGGCGGGGGCGACGGCCCAGGCCACTGTCACATGATTGCGGCGGGCACGCTCGGCCAGCTCACGGAACTCCGTCCGCCGTTCGGCCGGGTACGGCTCGCGCCAGCGCGCCTGGCGGTACGGGTCGTCGCCGGGCGCGTACAGATAGCGGTTCTGTTTGGTACGGCCCATGAAGTCGAGCTGGGCCAGCCGCCGCGCGTGGTCCCAGGGCTGCCCGTAGAACCCCTCCGCCGTCCCCCGTACGGCCGTACCGGGCCAGTCGCGTACGAGCACCCCCGGCACGGAAGCACGGCCGTTCCGTTCCACGACGAGCTGGCGCAGCGTCTGCGCGGCGTGGAAGAGACCGTCCGCACCGACGCCGTCCAGCGCGACGGTGCCCCGCCCGGCCACGGTGCCCGCGGCGATCCGGTAGCCCCCGGAGGGAAGGTCGGCGGTGTCCGGCGCGCCCAGGGCACGCAGCGCCTCCCGCGCACGGCCGCCGCCCACGAGGACGAGCGGTCCGCCGCCGGTGGCGGACGCGGCGCGTACGGTACGGACCCCCGCCGCGCGCAGTACCTCCGCCAGTGCCTCGACGGCATACGGGTCGGCGCCCGGGTCCGCGACGACGGTCACCTCCGCGCCGAGCGGCACCGGCCGCCCGGCCGCCCTGATCGTCTGCGGCCGGGGCCACACGGCGGGGACCGCGGCCCCGCCCTCGCGGTCGGGCGTGGTGGCCGAGGGGGAGCCGGGCTCGTGGGGCGCGGCCAGCGCGCCGGGCGCGGTGCCGAGGAGACCGCCGATCACGGCGACCGCGACGGCGGTCGCGGTGCCCCTTCTCCGCCCGAGCCGCATCTCTGCTCCCCTCGTGCCTTCTGGTCCCGACCCACGCGGCAACGACCCCACCACCCGCGCGGTGAAGGTGTCAATGCGCGTGGCCGTTGTGTCGTATTTGCCGGTCTGTGATAGGCAGGACGTTCAACTGCCGCACAGGGAACGGACCGTGACTCGACACACGTTTACCGGCAGTACGCGTCTGCGGCCGCGCCCGCTGGGTAGGGCTGCTGTGACCTGTCCTGTTCCCTGTCCACGGGAGGCGCCGCCATGGACGCATCCGTACAGATCCTGCCGTCCGCCCGCTCCAAACAGACAGACCCGACCCCGTTGACCAGCGAGCCCCCGCTCGCCGACGCGGCCCCTCTCACCAGTGAGCCCCCGCTCGCCGATGCCGCCCCGCTGACCAGCGAGCCGACCGCGCCCGGCACGGCGGGCGGCACGGAGTCCCCCGGCATCTGATCCACAGGAGTGCGTATGGGCCTGGCCAGGCTCGCCGAGCTGCACGGTGTCGCCACCTCGTACGCGCCGTCGCCGGGCGTCGGTGTCGCCGTCCCCGGCGCGACCGTCGTCTCGGTGCTGGCCGCGCTGGGAGTCGACGCGTCCACCCCGGAGGCGGTGGACGAGGCGCTGAGCCGCGCCGAGTCCGCGGCCGCGGGCAGGCTGCTGCCGCCGACCCTGGTGCTGTGGTCCGCACGGGGCGCGGCGCAGGGCGCGGCCGGTACGGAGCTCGTGCTGCCGCCCGCCCTGGCCGCGCTCCCGGCCGGCTCGGCGCTCGAAGTGGAGACCGAGGACGGGGAGTCGCTGGAGCTGCCGCCGTCGGGACCCGGGGCGTCCGCCGCCTGGGCGGAGCTTCCGCTCGGGGTGCACCGGCTGACCGTCCGCGCGCCCGCCTCGGCCTCGGCCGCCGCCTCCGTATCCGTATCCGTATCCGACGGCCGTCGGGAGCGGACGGAACGGACCGTGCTCGTCGTCGCGCCCGACCGGGTGCCGGGTCCCGCCGGCCGCACCCACGGCTTTCTGGTGCAGCTCTACTCCCTGCTCTCCCGCCGCTCCTGGGGCATGGGCGACCTCGGGGACCTCGCCGAACTGGCCGCCTGGTCGGGGCGGTCGCTCGGCGCCGGGTTCGTCCAGATCAACCCGCTGCACGCCGCCGTACCGGGCACACCCACCGACCCCTCGCCGTACCGCCCCTCCTCGCGCCGCTTCCCCGACCCGGTCCATCTGCGGATCGAGGCCGTCCCGGAGTACGCGTACGTCCACGGCCCCGACCGCGAGCGGCTCGACGGGCTGGTGGAGCGGGCCGCGGCCCTGCGGGAGGCCGTCCTCGACAAGACCCCGGGCAAGGCCGCGCTGATCGACCGCGACGCCGTCTGGGCACTCAAGCGCGCGGCCCTGGAGATTCTGGACACCGTCGAGCTGGGCCCCGGCCGCCGCGCCGGGTACTGCGACTTCCTGGCCGCGCAGGGCCGGGCCCTGGAGGACCACGCCACCTGGAACGCCCTCGCCGAGGTGCACGGCCCGCGCTGGCGCGACTGGCCGGCCGGGCTGCGCGATCCGCGCTCCGCCGAGACGGCCGCGGCCCGGCGGGGGCTTCTCGACCGGGTCGACTTCCACTGCCGGCTCGCCTGGCTGACGGACGAGCAGCTCGCCGCCGCCGGCCGCGCGGCCGCGGACGCGGGCATGGCCGTCGGGATCGTCCATGACCTCGCCGTAGGCGTCCACCCCGACGGCGCCGACGCCTGGGCCCAGCAGGACGCCTTCGCGGCCGGTATGTCGGTCGGCGCCCCGCCGGACGCCTTCAACGCGCTCGGACAGGACTGGGGACTGCCCCCGTGGCGCCCCGATGTCCTGGCCGCGTCGGGCTACGCCCCGTACCGAGGCCTGCTCAAGGGGCTGCTGCGGCACGCCGGGGCGCTGCGGATCGATCATGTGATGGGCCTGTTCCGGCTCTGGTGGGTACCGGAGGGCCAGGACCCCACCCGGGGAACATATGTCCGGTACGACGCCGAGGCGATGCTCGCCGTCCTCGCCCTGGAGGCCCACCGCGCGGGCGCCGCCGTCATAGGGGAGGACCTGGGCACCGTCGAGCCCGGCGTACGGGAGGCGCTGGAGCGGCGCGGTGTGCTCGGCACCTCGGTGCTCTGGTTCGAGCGCGACTGGGACGGTACGGGACGGCCCCTGCCCCCCGAGAGCTGGCGCGAGGGCTGTGTGGCCACCGCCACCACCCACGATCTGCCGTCCACGGCGGCCCGGCTCACCGGGGAGCATGTGGAGCTGCGCCACCGGCTCGGGCTGCTCACCCGCCCGCTGGAGTGTGAGCAGTCGCGGGAGCAGGCCGAGGTCGCGGAGTGGCTCGGCTCCCTGACCCGCCTCGGACTGCTGCCCGGGGACAGCGAGGAGGAGCAGATCCGCGCGGTGTACCGGTTCCTGCTGCGCACCCCGGCGCGGCTGGTCGGGGTCTGGCTGCCGGACACGGTGGGCGACCGCCGGCCGCAGAACCTCCCGGGCACCTGGGACCAGTACCCCAACTGGCGCCTGCCCGTCGCGGACGCAGAAGGCCGTCCGATGACCCTGGAGGAGCTGGCCGCCTCGCCCCGGCTGCACGCGCTGATGGAGGTGTTCCGGAGCGGTACGGCAGCTCGTACACCACCCGGTACGGCACCCCCGCCCGCGCGGCCGGTGTAGGCGTTCGCTACGTTTGCACCGTGGACAAGAAGAACGCTCTGCGCGCCGGCGCCCTGGCGGCCGGTACGACGCTGATGATGCTGCTCATGTCGTCCCCGGCGCTCGCGCTCTCCCGGGACGACGGCGACGACCCCGGCCCCGGGCTGAGCATCGCCGAGACGCTCGGTCTGTATGTGGCGGCCCCGCTGGTGATCTTCGGGATCATCGCGGGCCTGGTCATGGTCCTCGACAAGTCCCACAAGCAGCACGTCTGACCCCCTGGGCCGACAAGGCGCCGCCCCGCACCGCAGAGTGCGCCGGGCGGCGCCTCCATGCGCGCAGTGCGTGCGGTATGTGCCTTGAGCGCCGTCCACCGTGCGTGCGGTACGTGCCGCGAGGGGACGCGGGGGACGTGAAAGCACGTGGGGGGACGGTCCGGGCCCTGTCGCTGCGCTCCAGGCCCGGACCGTCCCCCCACTCGCCGTTGTTACGCGGTGGCCGCCGCCTCGTCGGCCGCCTGCGCCCTCAGCGCGCGCTCGACACCCGACCTCGACTCCGAGATCAGCCGGCGCAGCGCCGCGTTCGGACCCGCCGAGGCGAGCCAGGCGTCCGTCGCGTCCAGCGTCTCCTGGGAGACCTGGAGGGACGGGTAGAGCCCGACCGCGATCTGCTGGGCCATCTCATGGGAGCGGGACTCCCAGACATCCGCGACCGCCGCGAAGAACTTCTCCGTGTACGGCGCCAGCAGCTCACGCTGGTCGGTCTGGACGAAGCCGCTGATCACCGCCTCCTGGAGGGCGTTGGGGAGCTTGTCACTCTCCACCACCGACGCCCAGGCCTCCGCCTTGGCCTCGGGCAGCGGACGCGCCGAGCGCGCCGCCGCCGCGTGCCGCTTGCCCGCGGCCGTCCTGTCGCGCTCGTACTCGGCCGCGATCTCCTCGTCGTCGTGCAGACCCACCGCGGCCAGCCGCTGGACGAACGCCCAGCGCAGCTCGGTGTCGACGGCCAGGCCCTCGATCGTCTCCGTACCGTCGAGCAGGTTCTGCAACAGATCGAGCTGTTGAGGGGTGCGCGCGGTCGCCGCGAACGCCCGCGCCCACGCGAGCTGGTGATCGCCGCCGGGCTCGGCCGCGCGCAGATGCGCCAGCGTCGCGTCCGTCCACCGCGTCAGTCCCGCCTCGCGCCACGCGGGCGCCGCGTACAGATCGAGCGCCAGCTTCACCTGGCGGTGCAGCGACTGCACCACACCGATGTCCGACTCCTTCGTGATGCCGGAGAGCACCAGCTCCAGGTAGTCGCGGGTCGCCAGCTCGCCGTCCCGGGTCATGTCCCATGCCGACGCCCAGCTCAGCGCGCGCGGCAGCGACTCCGTGAAGTCCCCGAGATGCTCGGTGACGACCCGCAGCGACTCCTCGTCCAGCCGGACCTTCGCATAGGTCAGATCGTCCTCGTTGAGCAGGATCACCGCGGGACGCGGGGTGTTCGCGGGGAACGGCACGTCCGTGCTCTCCCCGTCCACGTCCAGCTCGATCCGGCTCGTACGGACCAGCTTGCCGCTGCCGTCCAGGTCGTAGCAGCCGATCGCGATCCGGTGCGGGCGCAGCACCGGCTCGCCCTTGGCGCCCGCGGGCAGCGCCGGCGCCTCCTGCCGCACGGAGAACGACGTCACATGGCCCGCCGCGTCCAGCTCGATCTCCGGACGCAGGACATTGATGCCGGCCGTCTCCAGCCACGCCTTCGACCAGGTCTTCAGATCACGCCCGGAGGTCTCCTCCAGCGCGCCCAGCAGATCGGAGAGCCGGGTGTTCCCGTACGCGTGCGCCTTGAAGTACGCCTGGACGCCCCGGAAGAACTCGTCCTGCCCGACATACGCGACGAGCTGCTTCAGTACGGACGCGCCCTTGGCGTAGGTGATGCCGTCGAAGTTGACCAGCACGTCGTCCAGATCGCGGATGTCCGCCATGATCGGGTGCGTGGAGGGGAGCTGGTCCTGACGGTACGCCCAGGTCTTCATGGAGTTGGCGAACGTCGTCCAGGACTGCGGCCACCGCGAGCCCGGCGCGTCGGCCAGGCAGGCGATCGAGGTGTAGGTGGCGAACGACTCGTTCAGCCACAGGTCGTTCCACCACTCCATGGTGACCAGATCGCCGAACCACATGTGCGCCAGCTCGTGCAGGATCGTCTCGGCCCGCGTCTCGTACGCCGCGTCCGTCACCTTCGAGCGGAAGACGTACTGGTCGCGGATGGTCACCGCGCCCGCGTTCTCCATCGCGCCCGCGTTGAACTCCGGCACGAAGAGCTGGTCGTACTTGGCGAAGGGATAGGCGTAGTCGAACTTCTCCTGGAACCAGTCGAAGCCCTGCCGGGTGACCTCGAAGATCGCGTCCGAGTCCAGATACCCGGCGAGCGAGGGACGGCAGTAGATGCCCAGCGGCACGGACTGCCCGTCCTTCTCGTACGAGCTGTGCACCGAGTGGTACGGACCGACGATCAGCGCCGTGATGTACGACGAGATACGCGGGGTCGGCTCGAAGCTCCAGACGTTCTCCTTGGGCTCCGGCGTCGGCGAGTTGGAGACGACGGTCCAGCCCTCGGGGGCCCTCACGGTGAACTGGAAGGTCGCCTTGAGGTCCGGCTGCTCGAACGAGGCGAAGACGCGCCGCGCGTCCGGCACCTCGAACTGCGTGTAGAGATAGGCCTGCTGGTCGACCGGGTCGACGAAGCGGTGCAGCCCCTCGCCCGTGTTGGTGTACGCGCAGTCCGCGACGACCGTCAGCTCGTTCGGGCCCTCGTGCAGACGCGGCAGCGCGATGCGCGAGTCCCGGAAGACCGCGGCGACATCCAGCGCGGTGCCGTTCAGCACGACCTCGTGCACGGAGGGTGCCACCAGATCGATGAAGGTCTCCGCCCCGGCCTCCGCGCTCTCGAAGCGCACCGTGGTCACGGACCGGTAGGTGCCGCCCTCCTGCGCGCCGCTCAGATCGAGATCGATCCCGTACGAGTCAACGGTGAGCAGGTGCGCGCGCCGCTGCGCCTCTTCGCGGGTCAGATTTGTGCCTGGCACCCGGGTCATCTCCTCGGTATGTGACGTTTCCCGCCATCCTTCCATGCGGACCGGGCCGCACGCCTGGCAGTAAACCGCGGGGGACGGAGCGGGTGCCGGGCGGTGCCGCCGCCGTCCCGTCAGCCCCTGAGCTCGGCCGCCACCAGCTCCGCGATCTGGACGGCGTTGAGCGCCGCGCCCTTGCGGAGGTTGTCGTTGGACACGAAGAGTGACAGACCGTTCTCCACGGTCTCGTCGTCGCGGATCCGGCCGACGTACGAGGCGTCCTGGCCGGCCGCCTGGAGCGGGGTGGGGATCTCGGACAGCTCCACCCCCGGCGCGTCCTTGAGCAGCTCGTACGCGCGTGCCACGCTGAGCGGACGCGCGAAGCGGGCGTTGATCTGGAGCGAGTGGCCCGTGAAGACCGGCACCCGGACACAGGTACCGGAGACCTTCAGCTCCGGGATCTCCAGGATCTTGCGCGACTCGTTGCGGAGCTTCTGCTCCTCGTCGGTCTCGAAGGAGCCGTCGTCCACGAGACTGCCCGCGAGCGGCACCACGTTGAAGGCGATCGGCCGCCGGTAGACGGCGGGCTCGGGGAAGTCGACGGCCCCGCCGTCATGGGTGAGCCGGTCCGCCTCGGCGACGACCTTCTGCGCCTGGCCGTGCAGCTCGGCGACCCCGGAGAGACCGGAGCCGGAGACGGCCTGGTAGGTGGCGGTGACCAGCGCCGTCAGCCCGGCCTCCGCGTGCAGCGGGCGCAGCACGGGCATGGCGGCCATCGTGGTGCAGTTCGGATTGGCGATGATGCCCTTGGGGCGGTTCCTGATCGCGTGCGCGTTGACCTCGGAGACGACCAGCGGGACCTCGGGGTCACGGCGCCAGGCGGAGGAGTTGTCGATCACGACGGCGCCCTGGCCGGCGACCTTCTCGGCGAGCGCCTTCGAGGTGGCGCCACCGGCCGAGAAGAGCACGATGTCGAGCCCGCTGTAGTCGGCCGCGGAGGCGTCCTCGACCGTGATCGCCCGCCCCTGCCACTCGATGACGGAGCCCGCGGACCGGGCGGAGGCGAAGAGCCGCAGTTCGGTGGCGGGGAAGTCCCGCTCGGCCAGGACGCTGCGCATGACCGTGCCGACCTGACCGGTGGCTCCGACGATTCCGACCTTCACTGGGGCTCCTCACTCGTGACCGTCCCGGGGAACGCGTTCCCCCATCATGCGTCTGTCCCGGGCCGGGTTGTCCAATCCATTGTCCAAAGGACGGAATGGTCCGGGGGACGGAGGGTCCGGGGGACGGGATGCCCGGGGGACGGCCGGGCCCCGGCGGAGGAACGCCGAAGGGGCGGGCGTCCGCCTGGACACCCGCCCCTCCATTACCGCACGGGTTACGGGGTGACGCTCGCGATGATCACACTGCCGGTGCCCGCGGCCGTGCCGCGCGCGTTCAGCAGCTGCACCTCACCGAAGAACTGCCGGCCCTCCGGCGCGGCGCTGTTCACCAGCACCTCGGCCGCGGCCTGCGCCGAGGCCCCGCTGTCGAGCTTGACCGCGCCACTGGCGCTGATCGTGCCGAGCGAGTCGGAGTAGTAGACGTCGCGGTAGTCGTACGCCGTGGTCCCGGCCGGGACCGAGTAGGCGTCCACGACGGCCGTGTACGTACCGGCGGCCGGGTTGGTCAGGCTGACCGTCTCGTCCGCGCTGGCGCTCGTGGAGGAACCGATCAGCACGCCGTTGCGGTAGACCAGGAGGTCCAGGTCCGCGTTGTTGTCCGAGGCACCGCCGATGGTGAAGTCGAGCTTCTCGACCCCCGCGCCGATGGCGACCGTGGACTCGATCTGGTCGCCGTCCGAGATGGTCGGGCGGGTGACCTTCGCCGAGCCCAGCGAACCGCCGCCGAGCTTGCCGTCGATGGCGGCGGCGCTGTTGGTGACCGTCCAGGTCACCGGCGCCGGCGTACCGATCTTCGCCTCGGGCAGCGTGGTGACCGCAGGGTTGAAGACCGCGCCGAGGATCGACACGTCCAGCCGGTACGGGTTGTCGAGCAGAGGCGACGTACGGCGGGCCTCGACCTCGATCTCCCAGACGCCGGGCTGCGGGTTCTGGTACGACCGCAGATCCGGGCGGCAGGTGTTGCTCGGGTTGTTGTAGTTCGGGTAGCAGAAGATCGTGGAGCTGTCCTCCACGGCCACACCGTACGGGTGGATGGAGATGAACCGGGTCTGGCTGCCCGTGGCCAGCCCGCCCAGCGCCACCTCCAGCGTCTTCGCGCCCTGCGGGACCGTCAGGAAGTACGACGTCGAGCTGTTGCGCTGCACGGACTCGTTCGCCGAGAAGGCGTACGAGGGCGCCCCCAGCGGCTTGGAGACGACCACGGTGGTGAGGATCTGCTTGTCCACACCCTCCGAGTCACGGTCGTCCAGCTCCAGGATGGCGCTGTGCACCCCGGCGGAACCGGGCTTCGCCTCCACGGTGACCGTGACCGGGTGGTTGAGCGGCAGCTCGACGTTGTGGCTGCCGACCAGCGCGAAGGTGGCGTCGTCGTTGTACTTCCACTTCAGCCGGTGCTCCACGCGGTCCGCGGGGCCGGTGGTCCGGGTGATGGTGATGTCGTACTTCCTGCTCTGGCCGGCCTGGAGGCCGCCGTCGCGGTCGTACAGACCCGTGCCGAAGCCGGGCGTCTTCAGGAACTCGTCGATCGTGGTGTCGACCGGGGCCTTCACCGTGTACTCGTACGAGCTGGGGTCGCGCTGGATGGACTTCCACGCCGCCAGGACGTCGATCAGACCCGCGCCCTGCTCATGCGCCTGGAGACCGTCGATCTTCTCGGCGGTGCTGGTGAGCGCCGTCCGCAGCTTGGCGGGGGTGAGGTCGATGCCGTTCTGCTTGGCGGCCGAGATCAGCAGCGCGCTCGCGCCCGCGGCCTGCGGGGAGGCCATCGAGGTGCCCTGGAGCATCGAGTAGCCGGGCGGCAGCGAGTAGCCCGCCTCGGCGACCGGGCCGCCCGGCGCCCAGGTCTGGGTGCTGTTGATGGCGGCGCCCGGGGCGGTGATGGTCGGCGTGAAGCCGCCGTCCTCGCGCGGGCCGCGGGAGGAGAACGGGAGCAGCCCGTACTCCTTCGTCACACCGGAGCCGTAGTTGGCGGCCCAGGTCTCCTTGGAGATCGACGCGGCGACGGAGATGACCTTGTCGGCCAGGGCCGGGTCACTGATGGTGTTGGTACCGGGGCCGTCGTTGCCGGCGGAGATCACCAGCTGTACGCCGTAGGTGTCGATGAGCCGTGTGTACAGCTCGGAACGGGCGTTGTTGCCGTCGTTCAGCGGGGGCAGACCGCCGATCGACATGTTGACGATGTCGACACCGCGGTTGGCGACGAGGTCGATCATGCCCTCGGTGAGCGCGATGCTGGTGCAGCCGCCGCTCCAGGAGCAGGCGCGCGAGGAGACCAGCTTGGCGCCGGGGGCGGCGCCGTTCATCTTGCCGCCGAAGAGCCCGTTGGCGGCGGTGATACCGGCGACGTGCGAACCGTGCGCGCCCTCGATGACACCGATGCTGACGAAGTCGGAGGTCGCGCCCGCCGCGTTGTAGACGACGTCCTTGCGGATCTCGACGACGAACGGGATGCGCTCGGCCACCGGGGTGGCCGGGTTGTCCGTACCGAAGTAGCCGATCTGGAAGCCGTCCTTGTACGGCTTCATCGCCACGTCGTTCGTGAAGTCGCCGTCGTTGTTCAGATCGACGCGGACGGTTCCGGCGGCCGGGTCGTAGAGCACGCCCCACACATCGGTGGTGTCACCGTCGCGGTTGAGGTCGCCCGCCATCTCGCCGCCGAGCGTGGCGTTCTCGCGGAACAGGTTGAACTTGTACGAGCCGGCCGGCGCCGTCCACGTACGTCCGCCCGCCGTGAACGACGGGCCCGCCACCGCGGCGTTCATGATGCGCCAGGTGCTGTCGGCGTCGGCGACCGGGTCGGTGGCCGTCACCCAGTCGACGATCTTGCGCTCACCGGTGGTGGTCTTCTGGAGCGCCGGGTGGGCGAGGTCGACGCCCGAGTCCAGGATGCCGATGGTCACTCCGCGGCCGTCGGCCGTCGGGTTCTTCCGGACGAAGTCCACCGCACCGGTCTCGAAGGACGGGTTGTACGGGTTCTCCGCGGCGGTCCTGCTGTCCGGCGCCGGGTACTTCTCCACGTCCGCGGCCTTGGCGGAGCCCTTCGCGCCCTGGACCGCGTCACCCGCGGGCCTCGGGTCGTCGAGCTTGATCTCCTGGTTGAGATCGATGCCGTGCACGGACGAGAGCTTCTGGGCCGCCCTGATCGCCGCGTCCGCCTTGGCGGTGGGGAGCGTCGCCCGTACGTAACCGAGCTTGTCGTACGTCTTGCCGACCACGGCGCCGGGAACGGCGTCGAGCTGGCCGGCGACCTGCTCGGTCGCCCCGGGAGCGGTGGCGACCATCAGGGATATGTTCTTCTCGCCCGAGGCCTCGGCCTTGGCGAGCAGATCGGCGTCGGCCGACCCCAGCTTGTCTGAGGACGACTTGACGGGTACGGGGGCGGCCGGGTCGTCGGCGCCTGTCGCGGAGAACGCGGGCACCGCACCGGAGGCGATCAGCGCGGCCACCAGGCCGGCCGCCGCCGCGACCCTGGCCACGCGTCTCGGTCCGGATATGGAGCGCTCGGATTCGGAGGTCATCAGCATCCCTGCTTGTGAAAGAGACAGTCCGGATTTCGGTACCGGATGACCGCTCAGCTTTTCCTAAGTGACAGGGGTTTGTGGAGAGCTGTCAGGGACGCGTTTCGGTCATGGCGCACATCCGCCAGCGCGGTGGTTGCGCCATGAAGGATCAATCGGACAGATCCTCCGGAGCCCCGGATCCCGTCGCCGTCATGGTTCTACCCTCGCGGGATGAACCAGGAGCTACGAGTCGCCGCCTACGCCGTGTGCGTTCAGGGTGAACAGATCCTTCTCGCGCGGTGGGTGGCCCGTGACGGCACCAGACGCTGGACGCTCCCGGGCGGCGGTATGGACCACGGTGAGGACCCCGTCGACGCGGCGGTCCGCGAGGTCGAGGAGGAGACCGGCTACACCGCCGAGATGACGGCGCTGCTCGGTGTGGACTCGATCCGCCGCCGCTACCCGCGCAAACTCGGCAGCTTCGCGGACTTCCAGGGACTGCGCATCATCTACGAGGCCCGGATCAACGGAGGTTCACTGCGCCCCGAGGCCGACGGCTCCACCGATCTGGCCGCCTGGTTTCCCCTGGCCGAGGTCCGGGAACTGGACCGCGTCGAACTCGTCGACACCGGCCTGGGACTGTGGCGTGAGCGACCGGCGCTCGGCCGCCTCCCCGAGAACGGCTGAAAGCGGGTCAACCCGCCAGGAGCGGAAAACCCGACCGGCGCCACGGGCGTCCTGCCTGCCGACCGCATTCGCACAACAGGGGAGTTCGCATGGCAGTACATACGGTCAGGATCGCGTGGACGGGAGCCCTGGCGGCCGTGGTCGTCGCCGGCACCGCGCTCATCGGCCCGGCGGTGGCCGCCCCGGCCCCGGACCGGTCCGCTCCCGCCCACCGCGCCGCGCAGCGGGCCCTCGACGCCGCCGTCCGGGAGGGCGTGCCGGGAGCGCTGGCCCAGGTGACCGGCCGCGAGGGCGTCTGGAACGGGAACGCGGGCGTGGCGAACCGCGCCACCGGCCGTGAACGCCTTCCGCAGGACCGTTTCCGCGTCGGGTCCATCACCAAGACCTTCGTCGCCACGGTGCTGCTCCAGCTGGAGGCGGAGGGCCGGGTCGACCTGGACGACACCGTCGACAGCGTGCTGCCCGGACTGGTGCGCGGCAACGGCCACGACGGACGCGAAATCACCCTGCGCCAGCTCCTCAACCACACCAGCGGTATCTACAACTACACCTCCGACGCGGGGTTCATCGGCAAGATCTTCGGCGACGGCTTCTTCCAGCACCGCTACGACACCTGGAGCCCCCGTGACCTGGTCGGAGTCGCCCTCGCCCACCGGCCCGCGTTCGAGCCCGGCACGGACTGGAGCTACTCCAACACCAACTACGTCCTCGCCGGGCTGGTCATCGAGAAGCTGACGGGCCGTCCGTACGCCACCGAGATCGACCGCCGCATCCTGCGCCCGCTGGGCCTGCGCGCCACCAGCGTGCCCGGCACCGACGCCCGGATGCCCCGCCCGGCGGGCCGCGCCTACTCGATGTTCTCCCCGGACCCGGCGGCCCCGGTCCACGACGTCACCGAACTCAACCCGACGGTCGCGGGCGCGTCGGGCGCCATGATCTCCACCACCGGCGATCTGAACCGCTTCTACAGCGCGCTGCTCACGGGCGAGCTGCTGCCGAAGCGGCAACTCGACGAGATGAAGACCACCGTCCCGCTGAGCGACGGCTACGCCTACGGCCTCGGCCTCCAGTCCCACGAACTCCCCTGCGGCACGGAGGTCTGGGGCCACGACGGCGGCATCCACGGCTCCTCGTCCGCCGCCGCGACCACCGCGGACGGCAGGCACTCGATCGCCCTGAACTACAACGGCGACTGGACGGGCTCCACGGACGCGGTGGTCGAAGCGGAGTTCTGTGGTTAGGAACGGTGCGCCTCCGGGGCCGGAACGCTGCCCCCGCCCCGTCCCGTCCGGCGAGTGTGTCCTCAATCGCCGGACGGGCTTGATGCGGACCCGCGCCCACCACCGGCCCCCGCGCCGCCGGGCGCGTATGAAGGGCAGCGGGCGACCACCCGCACACGACAACCGGCCGCCGCCAAAACGCACCCCGAACCACGGTGCCCAGCCGGGAGGCGTAAGGGTTATCTCGGGAGTACCAGCACCCGCGCCGCCGGGTCCCGGTCGTCCGCCGCCATCAGGGCCGTGCGGACCACCGTCGCCTGTTGTTCCAGCGACTCCCGGAGCTTCCTCGGGGTCAGGTGGACGACCGTGATGCCGAGCCGCTCCAGGTGCTCGCGCTTGCGGACGGCCTCCGACCACTCCGCCTCCTCGTCCGCCGCGCCGGCGCCGCCGTTTTCCCGGTGCGGGGCCCTCGTGTCGAGTTCGACCGCGACCGCGAACTCCGGCCAGTACGCGTCCACACTGCCGAGCGCGGGCCCGCCGGGGAGGCGCAGGTCGACGTTCCATACCGGCTCGGACAGTTCGTACGTCCGCACCATCTCGTACAGCCGCCTCTCCGCCAGCGCCCGCCCCTCCGTGAGCAGCGAGTCGACCGCCTCCACCACATGGGGCCGTGCCAGCAGGCCGGACAGATTCAGTTCCCGCACCACCGCGGCCGGTTCGCACCGGCCGCCGCGTACCGCTTCGGTCAGCAGCTCGACCACCGTGCGCGCGTCGGTCAGTTCCGCGACCGCGTCGGCCACCGCACGGGCCACGGGCGCCACCGGCAGGCCGGTGACCTGCTCGGGCGGGGGCAGCGAGTGCGTACGGATCAGCCGGGCGCACCCCGTCGACCGCAGCCGCCGGGTGCGCGGGACCAGGACATCGATCTGTTCCAGCGAGAGCAGCCCCGGCGTGGCGGAGAAGCCGTACAGCGCCAGCGCCGCGAGTCCTGTGATCATCACGGAGTCGTACGGCGAGCAGGACGGAGCCGGGGACGGCGGCGACGACGGGCCCGGCTGCACCGGTACGGCCTTCGCGCTCGGCCGACCCGCGTACAGCAGTACCGCGTGCAGCCGCTCCTCGCTCGTCGGCGTCCCCGAGTGCAGCAGATAGACCCCCGGCAGCAGTTGCTGCCAGGGGCCGTCGGGGCGGGACTGCGCGGCGGCCCGGCCCGCCGCCACCCCGTGCTCGCGCAACTGCGCGAGCGAGAGCACGCGGTGCCGTACGTCACCGGAGCCGGCGAGGTCGCTGAGGGGGCAGGGGAAGAGGGGGGTGGTGTTGTTGTTCATGCCCCGGTCCTGCCCGCGCTCCGCCACCCCTCTAACCCCTGTTACGAGTTCGTCGACAAAATTGGACAAGCTCGGCCTAAAGTACGGGCGTTCGACTGCCGATTACGCGAGACTCTTCGTACGAATCACACAGGCAAAGCCGTGAGGCTCTTCGTATGATCGGCCCCGCGCATACGGGTGCGGCCCGCCCCCGACCGGCCCGCCCCAGCTCGACCGGTCAGCCCCGCCCCGGCCACACCGGGACCGAGTCGGGCCCCGTCCACCCGCCGCGCCCCGCCTCCGTGTCGCACGCCTGGCCGCGCAGCGCCCGCGCCAGATCGTCCCCCGCCTCCAGCACCAGCCTGCGCAGCGCCGGCGCCGCGTCCGGGTGCGCGTCGAGCCAGGCCTCCGTGGCGTCCAGGGTCGTACGGTCGCCCTGGAGCCCCGGATACAGCCCCCGCACCACATGCATGGCGATCTGGATCGAACGCTCCGCCCACACCCGCTCGATGACCTCGAAGTACTTCGCCGCGTACGGAGCGATCAGCTCCCGCTGCCCCGGCTGGGCGAAACCGGCGATCACCGCTTCGACGAGCGCGTTCGAGAGCGCGTCCGACTCGACGACCCGCGCCCAGTCCTGCGCCTTGACCGCCGCCGAGGGCCGCGCCGCCAGACACCGCACCTGGTGACGCTTGCCCGACGCCGTGTCGTCCAGGGCCAGTTCCGCGTCGATGACCGACTCGTCCGCCGCCCCGTGCGCGGCCAGCGGCTCCAGGAACGCCCAGCGCAGCTCCTGGTCGACATGGAGACCGTCGATCTTCGCCGTACCGTCCAGCAGCCCGCGCAGCAGCTGGAGATCCTCCTCCGCCGCCGCGACCGTGGCGAAGAACCGCGCCCAGGTGAGCTGGTGCTCACTGCCCGGCCCGGCCGCGCGCAGCTCCCGCAGCGCGTTCCCGGCCAGCAGCCACCGGCCGTGCTCACGCCAATCCGGCGCCGCGTAGTGGCTGAGCGCGGACCGTGCCCAGGCGTGCACCATCTGGAGCACACCGATGTCCGTCTCCCGGCCCGCGTGGGTGAGCACCAGCACGATGAAGTCCCGGGCGGGCATCAGCGCGTCCCGGGTGAGATTCCACGCCGCCGACCAGCACAGGGCGCGGGCGAGCGGGTCGGTGAGATCGCTGAGGCGGGCGCGCAGGGTGTCCAGCGACTCCGCGTCGAAGCGGATCTTGCAGTACGTCAGATCGTCGTCGTTGACCAGGATCAGATCGGGGTGCTCGGCCCCCGCCAGCTCGGTGACGACCGTACGCGGCCCGGCGACATCCGTCTCGGCGCGCGCGTACCGTACGAGTTCGCCCTCCGGCGTGCGCCGGTACAGGCCCACGGCCACCCGGTGCGGACGCAGCTCGGGGTGCGACTCCGGGGCGTCCTGCACCACGGCCAGCTCGACGATTCGCCCGTCGCCGCGATACGTCGCCTGCGGGGTGAGGGAGTTGACCCCGGCCGTCTGGAGCCAGGAGCGGGCCCAGCCCGCCATGTCGCGCCCGGACGTCTCCGCCAGCGCGGAGAGCAGATCGCCCAGCTCCGTGTTCCCGTACTCGTTCCGCTTGAAGTAGCGCCTGGCGCCCTCCAGGAACGCCTCCTGGCCGACGTACGCCACGAGCTGCTTGAGCACCGACGCGCCCTTGGCGTACGTGATGCCGTCGAAGTTCAGCTTGGCGTCCTCCAGGTCCCGGATGTCGGCCGTGACGGGATGGGTGGAGGGCAGCTGGTCGGCGCGGTACGCCCACGCCTTGCGGTTGTTGGCGAAGGTGATCCAGCCGTTGGTGAAACGGGTCGCCCCGACCAGCGAGAACGAGCCCATGAAGTCGGCGAAGGACTCCTTCAGCCAGAGGTCGTCCCACCACCGCATGGTGACCAGATCGCCGAACCACATGTGCGCCATCTCGTGCAGGATCGTGTTCGCCCTGCGCTCGTACGACGCCCGGGTCACATAGCCCCGGAAGATGTACTCCTCGCGGAAGGTCACCAGGCCCGGGTTCTCCATCGCGCCGAGGTTGTACTCGGGCACGAACGCCTGGTCGTACTTCCCGAACGGATACGGGTAGTCGACGTGGTCGTGGAAGAAGTCCAGGCCCTGCTTGGTGATCAGGAAGATGTCGTCCGCGTCGAAGTGCCGGGCGAGCCCCTTGCGGCACATCGCGCCGAGCGGGATCTCCAGCACCGTGCCGTCCTCGAACGTACGGCGGTAGGAGTCGGTCACATAGTGGTAAGGACCGGCGACGACGGCCGTGATGTACGTCGAGATCGGCTTCGTCTCCGCGAAGTGCCACACCCCGTCGGTCAGTGTGCCCTCGCCGTTGCTCCAGACCGTCCAGCCCTCGGGCGCGGTCACCTCGAAGCGGTACGGGGCCTTCAGATCGGGCTGCTCGAAGTTGACGAAGACACGGCGGGCGTCGGCCGGCTCGTACTGCGTGTAGAGATAGACCTCGCCGTCCTCCGGATCGACGAAGCGGTGCAGGCCCTCGCCGGTGCGGCTGTACGCGCATTGCGCGTCCACGGTCAGTACGTTCTCGGCCCGCAGGCCGCGCAGGGCGATCCGCGAGCCGTCGAAGACGGTGGCGGGGTCCAGCTCCGTCCCGTTGAGCGTCACCGCGTTCACGCCCGGCGCGATCAGATCCGCGAAGGTCGAGGCGCCCGGCCGCGCGCAGCGGAACCGGATCGTCGTCACGGAGCGGAAGGTCCGCGGGGAGGCCGGCGCGGCGGGCGCGTCCTGGGCGGCCTCCGGCGCGGGGAGCGCGTCCGGCGTCCCGTCCACCGCGGAGCGCAGGTCGAGGCGGACCTCGTACCCGTCTACGGACAGCAGTCCGGCCCGCTCACGGGCCTCGTCGCGGGACAGGTTCTCACCGGGCACGGTCACTCCTTCGTGGCTCGCCTCATGGCTGGTCTGGCTTGTCGGAATCGCAGCGATCCTCCCATGTGCCCACGAGGGACGGCATCGGGGAATGCTCCCGACCGTCCTGGACGTTGGTCCAATGAGGTGTGTCCGAGGTGTGTTCACCGCCCTTACGAGGAGAGTCATGTCCGACAAGACCCCCGTTGACTTCTGGTTCGACCCGCTGTGCCCCTGGGCCTGGATGACCTCGCGCTGGGTCCTCGAAGTCGAGAAGGTCCGCGACATCGAGGTGCGCTGGCATGTGATGAGCCTGGCTGTCCTCAACGAGGACAAGGACATTCCCGAGGAGTACCGCGAGGGCCTCGCCAAGGCCTGGGCCCCCGTCCGTGTGGTGATCGCCGCCCAGCAGAAGCACGGCGACGAGGTCATCGGCAAGCTCTACACGGCGCTCGGCACCCGCATCCACAACCGGGGCGAGGGCGCGACCCGCGAGGCGATCGCCGGTGCGCTGGACGAGGTCGGCCTGCCCGCGGATCTGATCGACTACGCCGACACCGACACGTACGACACGGAGCTGCGCGCCTCCCACAAGGAGGGCATCGACAAGGTCGGCCAGGAGGTGGGCACCCCCGTCATCGCCGTCCCCGGCGAGAACGGCGAGCAGGTCGCCTTCTTCGGCCCGGTCGTCACCCCGGCCCCCAAGGGCGAGGCGGCCGCGAAGCTCTGGGACGGCACGCTGCTGGTGGCGTCGATCCCCGGGTTCTACGAGATCAAGAGGACGCGGACCCAGGGCCCGATTTTCGACTGAGTTCGCTTTCGACTTTCGACTGAGTCCGATTTCGGCCGAGTCCGCGCGGAAGCGCGTCTCCGCGTGACACAGAAGGACCCCCGCGAGTCATGTCCTCGCGGGGGTCCTTCCTCTTTCCGCCCGCGCGTGAAGGGTGAGAAGACGATCACGAGCAGGACGCGTACGGCCCCGGCTGGGGGGGGAGGCTCGGGGCTCAGGGCGTCAGGGCGCGAGCAGCAGGTTGTTCGCGCGTTCCCTGGCCGCGGTGTAACGCTTCGCCACGTCCTGCCAGTTGACGACCCGCCACATCGCCTCGACGAAGTCCACCTTCTGGTTCTTGTACTGGAGGTAGAAGGCGTGCTCCCAGGCGTCGAAGACCAGGATCGGCACCGACCCCTGGCCCACATTGCCCTGGTGGTCGTAGATCTGCTCGACGATCAGCCGTCCGCCGACCGGCTCGTACGCGAGCACCCCCCACCCGGAGCCCTGGGTCGTCGCCGCGGCCTTGGTGAGCTGGGACTTGAAGCCGGCGAACGAGCCGAAGGACGCGGCCAGCGCGTCCGCCAGCTCACCGAGCCCGTCCTCGGCGAGCGGCTCACCGCCGCCGTCACCGGTCATGTTGTGCCAGTAGATCGAGTGCAGGATGTGGCCGGAGAGATGGAACGCGAGGCTCTTCTCCAGCCCGTTGATCGCACCCCAGGACTCCTTGTCGCGCGCTTCCGCGAGCTGCTCCAGGGTGTCGTTGGCGCCCTTGACGTAGGCGGCGTGGTGCTTGTCGTGGTGCAGCTCGACGATCTGCGGATTGATGACCGGTTCGAGCGCCGCGTAGTCGTACGGGAGTTCAGGAAGCGTGTACGTGGCCATGTGTCCGAGCCCTCCGACCTCTTATTGCAAGTCTTATGCAAGTGCACGCTAGCAGCAATACGGCACGTCCGTCGTTTTCGTCGCCGCCGCCGTCTTCCTCTGTCGTCCCCTCTGTCGTCCCCTTCGTCGTCCCGTCCGGCTCCCTGCGAGACATGGCACCATGTGCCACCTCCCACAAGCCTCTGACCTTCGCTTTGTGGACAGTCGACGGTGAAACGGCATGAACCTGCGGGTTACCGTCGGGCTGTCCCTGCGCTTCCTGTGTTTTCTGCGCCCCCTCGACCGCGGAGTCCCCATGACCACTGCCGCCGCAGCCCCCCGTACCGGAGCGGTCCTCGCCGATCTGCTCCCCGCCACCCGCGTCCGGGACATCGCCCTGGTCCTCGGCGGCGCCGTACTCACCGGTCTCGCGGCGCAGATCTCCGTACCGGTCCCCGGCTCCCCGGTCCCCGTCACCGGCCAGACCTTCGCCGCGCTGCTCGTGGGCACCTCCCTCGGCGCCCGGCGGGGCTTCCTCTCCCTCGCCGTCTACGCGCTGCTCGGATCGGCCGGGATGCCGTGGTTCTCGGCGGGCTCCTCCGGCCCCGGCGGCGCCTCCTTCGGCTATGTCCTGGGCATGCTGCTCGCCGCCACGGCGGTGGGTGCGCTGGCCCGCCGTGGCGGCGACCGTTCCGTACTCCGTACGGCGGGGACGATGGTGGCGGGCTCCGTGATCATCTACGCGGTCGGCGTCCCCTACCTGGCCGTCTACGCCGGGATGTCACCGGGTGCCGCGATCTCGGCGGGCCTGGTGCCCTTCCTGCTCGGTGACGCGCTCAAGGCCGCGCTGGCGATGGGCGCGCTGCCGGCGGCCTGGAAGCTCATCGGCCGTCGCGGCTGACCTGATCGCCGGGACCGGTCCGGCCGCCGGGGCCGATGTCACCGCCCCGGCCACCCGGCCACCGGGACTGGCGCGGCAGGCGCCGGCCGCGCCGCTCCCGCCGGCTCAGTCGGCCGTATCGGCCGCGTCGGCTGCCTCGCCCTTCGGGACACCCGCCGGTGTCCGCCGCCCGCGTGCGTTCCGTACCAGCGCGATGCCCACCACGACCGCCGCCACCAGCAGCGAGAGCAGCACCTGCTCCCGCGCGGTGTCGTCGGTGAGCATATAGACGAGCACGAACACGATCATCGCGATCGTCGCCCAGGTCAGATACGGGAAGAGCCACATCCGTACGACCAGTTTCCCGGGCGACTCGCGCAGGATGATCCCGCGCATCCTGAGCTGGGTGCAGCAGATGACCAGCCAGACGAACAGCGCCACCGCTCCGGACGAGTTGAGCAGGAACGCGAAGACCGTGTCCGGCCACCGGTAGTTGAAGAAGACGGCCACGAAGCCGAAGAGGACGGACGACAGGATCGCGGCGCGCGGCACGCCCCGCGCGTTCGTCCGCGCGAAGGACCTGGGCGCGTCGCCGCGCCGGCCGAGCGAGAACGCCATCCGGGACGCCGTGTAGAGACCGGAGTTGAGACAGGACAGCACGGCCGTCAGCACGATGACGTTCATCACCTGTCCGGCGTGCGGGATGCCGATCGAGTTCAGGGCCGCGACGTACGAGCCGTCCTTGACGATCGAGGGATCATTCCAGGGGAGCAGGGTCAGGACGACGAAGACCGAGCCGAGATAGAAGACGGCGATCCGCCAGATCACACTGTTGGTGGCCTTGGAGACGGCCCGCTGCGGATCGGCGGACTCACCGGCGGCGAGCGTGACGATCTCGCTGCCCATGAACGAGAAGACCACCATCAGCACACCGGTCAGGATCGCGCCGGGCCCCTCGGGCAGAAAGCCGCCGGTGTCACCGAGATGGGCGAAACCGGCGCCCGGGTTGTCGGAGCCGGGCAGCAGCCCGAACACGGCCAGCAGACCGACCACGACGAACGCCGCGATCGCCACCACCTTGATCCCGGCGAACCAGAACTCGAACTCCCCGTACGACGCGACGGAGACGAGGTTCGTGGCCGTCAGCACGACCATCACGATCAGCGCCCAGGCCCACTGCGGCACGGCCGGTACCCAGCCCTCCAGGATCCGCGCGCCCGCGGTGGCCTCGACCGCCAGCACCACGACCCAGAAGAACCAGTACAGCCAGCCGATCGAGAAACCCGCCCAGCGGCCGAGCGCGCGGTCCGCGTACGCCGAGAAGGAGCCGGACGTCGGCCGCGCCGCGGCCATCTCGCCGAGCATTCGCATCACGAGGACGACCATCAGGCCGACCAGCGCGTACGACAGCAGGATGGCGGGTCCGGCGGCGGCGATACCGGCACCGGAGCCCACGAAGAGCCCGGCGCCGATCACCCCGCCGATCGCGATCATGGAGAGATGGCGGTTCTTGAGTCCGGCCTGAAGGCCGTCCCCGCCCTCCCCGCCCTCTCCGGGTTCTCCGGGTTCTCCGGGTCCTCCTGCTTCTCCGGGGTCTCCGACTTCTCCGTTGTTGGCGTTGCCGGATGTGGGGGAGTGTGAGTTCCCAGGTTCACCGGGGTCTCCGCCTGCCTTTATGGGGGATGGCAGCGAGGTCATTCATCAATCCTTAAGGAAAGCCGCAGTTCCGGATCTTTCTCCGGATCTTCTGTCCGGGGACGCGGCACCGGTGCCGGGCCGCGACCCCGCTGACCGCTACCCGGCGTCGCGCGTGCCACACTCGGAGCATGCGCGTGTATCTCGGTTCCGACCATGCCGGCTTCGAACTCAAGAACCATCTCGTCGAGTGGCTCACCGCACACGGCCACGAGCCCGTCGACTGCGGTCCGCACATCTATGACGCCGAGGACGACTACCCGCCGTTCTGCCTGCGCGCCGCGGAGCGCACCGCCGCGGACCCGGACAGCCTCGGCATCGTCATCGGCGGTTCGGGCAACGGCGAGCAGATCGCCGCGAACAAGGTCAGGGGAGTACGGGCCGTGCTCGCCTGGAGCGAGCAGACGGCGGCGCTCGGCCGCGAGCACAACAACGCGAACGTGATCTCCGTCGGCGGGCGTATGCACACCCGCGACGAGGCGGTCTCGTTCATCGAGGTGTTCCTCAAGACGCCGTACTCGGGCGCGGAGCGGCACTCGCGCCGGATCGACATGCTCACGGAGTACGAGGCGACCCGCGAACTGCCGCCCATTCCGGCCCACCACCCGCAGCAGGACTGACCGACCGCGTGCCGCCGGGCGGATTCCGGCGGCACAGCCATGCCGTGGCTCGGTAGAGCCACGCAGTGGCCCCGTAGAGCCACGCGTGGACCCGCGCGGGGCGGGGTCCGCCCGGCCCCGCCGATCCCGTACCCGCCCGACCTGTACCGATCAGGAGAAACCGTGCCCGAGGGGCATACGATCCACCGTCTCGCCGAGGACCATCTCGACCGTTTCGGGGGCGCCGCGGTACGGGTCACCAGTCCGCAGGGCAAGTTCTCCGACAGCGCGGCCCTGCTCGACGGCGGGGTCTTCGAGGACGTGGACGCCCACGGCAAACACCTCTTCCTCGGCTTCGGCGAGGACGTCGGCTGGGTCCATATCCATCTCGGGCTCTTCGGCAAGGTCGCCTTCGGTGACGCGCCCGCCCCGCCGTCCACCGACACCGTCCGGCTCCGGATCGCCTCCGCCACGGCGTACATGGATCTGCGCGGTCCCACCACCTGCGCTCTGATCACCGCCCCGGAGAAGCGCGCGATACACGACCGCCTCGGCCCGGACCCGCTGCGCCCCGCCGACGACGGCGAGAAGGCCTGGGCCCGGATCTCCCGCTCGCGTACGACCGTCGCCGCCCTGCTCATGGATCAGAAGGTGATCGCCGGCGTCGGCAACGTCTATCGCGCGGAGGTCCTCTTCCGGCACGGCATCGACCCGTACCGCGCGGGCAGGGACGTCACCCGCCGCGAGTGGGACGCGATCTGGGCGGATCTGGTGGCCCTGATGCGCGAGGGCGTACGCGACAACCGCATCGACACCGTCCGCCCCGAACACACCCCCGAGGCGATGAACCGCCCCCCGCGCGTGGACGACCACGGCGGCGAGGTCTACGTCTACCGCCGCGCCCGGCTCCCCTGCCACCTCTGCGCCACCGAGATCCGCACGGCCCCCCTCGCCGCCCGCAATCTCTTCTGGTGCCCCACCTGCCAGCGGCGCTGAACAGACGGGCCCGGGAGGCACTCGGAAGCCGCCGGAGGCGCTCAGAAGCCGTGGGAGAGCCAGGGGGCCAGGTCCGAGGTGAAGGCCGTGGAGGCTTCCGCGAGGGCCCCGGGGCGGGCCTCGCGGACCCGGGCGGCGCGGGACAGGGACGCCAGGGAGACCCCGCCCAGATAGGCCGCGCCCAGTTCGGTGGATGTCAGGACCAGATCGGCTTCGTCGGCGGTGCGTTCGCAGGACGCGCCCTTGGTGTCGCCCGTCAGCCGCCAACGGCCCTCGTTCCAGGGGCAGAAGGCGTCCTCCACCTCCAGCACGACATCGACGGGCGTCCGGTATGTACGGGCCTCCAGCGCCGCCCCCACCTCCACCAGCCGTACGTACAGCGCGTCCCGCACCGCCAGACCGCAGCGGCGTACATCGGAGACGAGATGCTGGAACGGGTCGTCCACCGGGCGGTTGCGGACGCGGAGCGTCGACGTCAGATCGATCTCGGAGACGAAGCGCCAGAGCGAGGCGTACGCCAACGGGTCCGACGCGTACAGATCCTGGAGTTCAATCGTCCCCTTGGGTCCTGACTTATCCCATTCGGGGCGGTTTCGAAACAGTGTGAATCCCACCACCTCGCCGTCCCGTTCGGCCAGTACGCACTGGAGCGCCGACATCCCGTCCATCGCCTTCTCGCCGTCGATCACCGGCACCCGTTCCCAGCCGGGCCGGCGGGCCAGCATCCCCGGGCGCGTGGCGACCTCCGCCGCGTACACGGCCTCGCACGCCTCCTGTACGGCCGGATCGTGCGGCTCCGCCCGGCGAAGGCGTATCCCGTCGGCGCCCTCGGGCACCGAGATCCGCACCCGCGACGTGTCGATCTCGGCCCGCAGCTCCTGTGTGGCGGCGCCGTATCCGTACCGTCCGTAGATTGCCGGCTCGGACGCCGTCAACACGGCGAGTGATTCTCCCCACGTCCTCACATCGTCGAGCTGGCGCCGCATCATCGACGTGAGCGTCCCGCGCCTGCGGTGGGTCGCCGCGACGCTCACCATCGTGACCCCCGCCGCGGCCACCAGCGGGCCGCCGGGGACCGCCACTCGGAAACTGAACGCCCCTGCCGTACCTACGCATTGATCCCCGTCCCAGACGCCGAGCGACCGCTCGTGCTCGGTCAGCGACTCCATCAGCGCGCGCTTCTCCGGCGTCTCCAGGACACCACCGAAGGCGACCTCCAGCGTCCCGTACCAGTGGTCCCATTCGGCCGGGGTCAGCACCCGGAGATCAGTAGCCATATGCCATCAGTACCAGGGCGATGTCGACGAAGCGACCCGATTTCGAACGCAATGTCACGGGGTCCCCCTGCACGGTTGCCGACCGGATCGGTAGGGTCCACACGATGGCCGGTATCGCGCGAGCGGAGTCGTATTCGGCCCGGTTGCGCAGGAAGCTGCACCGGGTCCGCAACGGCGTGCGCAAATCCGGCGTCGACTACTTCCGCGGGGACGGCTCCGACTGGATCGCCCTCGCCGGTCTGCTGCTCACGATCCCGGCCATCGCGCTCACCACGATCGCCGTGCCGGTCTGGTGCTCGCCCTCCGCGCTGGTCCTGCCGATCGTGGCGGGCGGGCTGATCCTGCGGCCCTCCAGTCTGCTCAGCCTGTACGCCGCGGCCGCCGCGGCGCTGATCGTCGAGTCGATGGTCCTCGGCCCGTATCCGGACGGCCCGGCACGCGTCACCCCGGGCACGGTCCTGGTGGTGGCCGCCTGTGGCCTCTTCGGGCTCCTGATCGCCCAGTTCAGGGCGCGCGTCGGGGTGCCCTGGCGACGCGGCGGAACGATGCTCTTCGACCTGCGCGAACGCATCCGGGTGCAGAGCGCTTTGCCGCCTCTGCCCAAGGGGTGGCACCGTGAGATGGCGCTGCGCCCGGCGGGCGGCCAGTCGTTCTCCGGCGACTTCGTCGTGGCGGCCCGTACGAACGGCGGGCGCACCCTCGAAGTCGTCCTCACCGATGTCTCGGGCAAGGGCATGGACGCGGGCTCCCGCGCCCTGCTGCTCTCCGGCGCCTTCGGCGGACTGCTCGGCTCCCTCCCGCCGCACGGCTTCCTCCCGGCCGCCAACGGCTATCTGCTCCGCCAGGACTGGGACGAGGGCTTCGCCACCTCCATCCATCTCGTCCTCGACCTGGACTCGGGCGACTACGAACTTCTCTCCGCGGGCCACCTCCCCGCGCTCCAACTCCACGCGGGTAGCGGCCGCTGGGAGGAGAAGTCGGGCGAGGGCCCGCTGCTCGGGGTGTACGACGGGGCACAGTTCGATTCGGCCAAGGGATCGCTGCGGCCGGGCGATGTGCTGATGCTCTTCACGGACGGCCTGGTCGAGGCCCCGGGCCGCGATCTCGGCGAGGGCATCGACCGCCTGACGGGCGAGGCGGACCGGTATGTGGCACCGGGCTTCCAGGGCGCGGCGTGGCACCTCATCGAGGCGGTGGCGAAGGACGTGAACGACGACAGGGCGCTGCTGCTGATCTGCCGGGAGGGGTAGGGGGTAGGGAGGGCTGGGAAGAGGGCGGGCGTTGGGGATTTCCCGGGGCGCCGGGGGTTTCTCAGGGCGTCGGGGGCTTCCGGGAGGCGTTACGAGGTCCCGGTCCCGGTCCCGGTGTCCGCGTGGTCGGTCGCGAGCGCGACGGCGCGCCACTTGTCGAGGTCCTCCCGTACCTGGTCGAGCTTGGCGGAGACCCGCGTCACGGAGTCGGCCCCGAGCTGGAGCCGCATCGGCGGTTCGGCCGCCTCCGACAGATCCACGATCGCCGCCGCGGCCTTGGCCGGATCGCCGGGCTGGGCGTGGTTGTACGCGGCGGGAACCCCGCGGGTCGCGCCCGAGGTCGTCGCGTAGTCCTCGATCGTGTACGGCTCGGTGTGCAGGCTCGAAGGGTCGAGGAAGTCCGTACGGAACCCGCCCGGCTGAACGATGGTGACGCGAACACCGAGAGGCGCCAGTTCGGCCCGCAGCGACTCGGACATGCCCTCCAGGGCGAACTTCGTCGCCGCGTACAGGCCCCACCCCGGGGAGCCGGTGAAACCGCCCACCGAGCTGATGTTGATCACGTGCCCCGAGCGCTGGGCGCGCAGGACGGGCAGTACGGCCCGCTGGGTGGTGAGCACACCGAAGAAGTTGGTGTCGAACACCGCGCGGGCGGCCTCGTCCGACGCCTCCTCGACGGCTCCGATCAGCCCACGTCCCGCGTTGTTGACGAGAACGTCGATCCGCCCGAACCGGGCGAGGGCGGCGTCGACGGCGGCGCGGACGCTCGCCTCGTCGGTGACATCGGCGGCGAGGGGGAGCAGCGCGCCGACAGTGCCGGGGAAGGTCCGGTGGAGGGCGTCGAGGTCGCGTCCGGTGGCGACGACCTGGTGACCGCGCGCCAGCGCCGCCCGCGCGGTCTCGGCGCCGAGGCCCCGCGAGGCACCGGTGATGAACCACACGCTCATGTTCGTTTCTTCTTTCTGTCTGTCTGTTGGCGATTTGCCTGTTGACGATTTCTGTCGGTCGACGACCGGCCTGTCTGTTGGTGACCGGCCTCTTTGCTGACGGCCGGAGTTCAGGGTCGGCCGGGCACGGCGCGTGTGAAGGTGAAGACAGTGCCGCGCTCCTGGCCGTCGTCCGGTAGCTCGCGCTCGGCCCATCGGTCGACCACCGCGCCGATCTCGGCGGCGAACTGGGCGAGTTCGGCGTCGGTGACCCGCAGCCATGCCTCGTTCGAGAACGGTCCGAGCGGCCACCGCGCCTGCTCGGACTGCGGCCGGTCCGCCCAGCGCCGTACATGCCCGGTCTGCCGCTCCAGATTGAGCGAGTCGACGGCGTGGGCGACGGCCTCACCGGCGGCGTCCTCGGCGAAGTCGGCTGAGGACCAGCACAGCTTGGGCGTCGTACGCCGCCACCACCGCTCCCGCCGGTCCCGAGCCAGCTCGGGCGCCTCCTCGATCAGTCCGGCCTCGGCGAGCGCCCGCAGATGGTGACTGACATTCCCGACCGCCTCCTCCGTCTGCTGCGCCAGCACACTCGCGGTGGCGGGTCCGTCGAGCTTGAGCAGATCGAGCAGCCGCCGGCGCACGGGATGGGCCATGGCGGCGAGTACGCGGGAGTCGGTGATGGAACGGTCGTCGTCAGACATGCCGGCGAGACTATATCCACAAGAGATATTGCACAATGTTTCTTGTGCAATGACGGCGCGTCCTCCCCAGGGCCGTCGGTGGCCGAGCTGTCAGCGGCGGAGCTGTCAGCCGCGGCGGAGTCTGAGGGATAGCAGTGCCATCGCGGCCATCAGCGCCGGCAGAACGAGCATGGCGGCCCGCAGATGCACCGCCTCGGCGATGCCTCCGATGATGGGAGGCCCGGCCAGGAACCCGGCGTACCCGACCGCGGAGACCGCGGCGATCGCCGGACCGGGACGTTCCGGCCGGAGCTGGGCGGCGTGGCTGAAGATCACGGGGATGACGGCCGCCATGCCCAGCCCGAGCAGCGTGTAGCCGGCCAGCCCGCCACCGGTGGTGGGGACGGAGATCGAGACCACCGCGCCGAGGGCGGCGACGAGGGCGCAGCCGAGGGTGAAGCGTACGGTGCCGGTGCGGGCACGGATCCGGTCGGCCGAGAGCCGTCCGACGACCATCCCGGCGGAGAAGAGAGCGAATCCGGCACCTGCCGCGCCGGGCGATGCGCCGGTCACATCGTGGAGATAGACCGCGCCCCAGTCGTTCATGACGCCTTCTCCCATCAGGGCACAGAAGGCGACGAGTCCGGGGATCCACAACCCGGCGCTGGGGAGGGCGAAGAGGGGGGCCGGGTCTTCGGCGTCTGCGGCGTCTTTGGCCCGGCGGTCCGAGTCCTGGCTCAGGCGGTTCGATCGTTGGGCTCGGCCCGGCGGGTCGGGGATCAGGGCGGTCGTCGCCACAGCGGCCGCTACGTACAGGACCAGTGCGGTGATCACGAAGTGCGGGCCCGTACCCACGCCCGCGGAGGCCGCCAGACCGCTGGCCACCGCGCCCACGATCCCGCCGAGGCTGAACACGGCGTGGAATCCGCCCAATATGTTGCGTCCGTAGGCGCGTTCGACCAGCACGCCCTGGGTGTTCATAGCAACATCGATGGCGGTGTTGCCGCAGGCGAACAGTGCCAGGGTCACGGTCAGCATCGGGAGGCTGGGGGCGAACGCCAGGCCGGGCAGAGCCGCCAGATAGACGGTCATACCGGTGAACAGCACCGGCCGACTGCCGTATCTGGCGACCAGACCGCCGACGAGAGGAAGGCCGAGAAACGCTCCGCTGCTCAGACCTACCAGCGCCACGGCGAGCTGCCCCTCGGACAGTCCGAGCCGGTCCTGGATCGCTGGGACCCGCGCGGCCCAGGCGGCGAAGGCCGCTCCGGTGATGAAGAACATCGTGCACACGGCCACGCGCATGGAGCGAAGCCGCGCGGGTGTCCAGGAGGTGGGGGAGGCGGGGGATGGGGAAGTCGAAGGGGCGGAGGATGAGGCGGGGGAGGCGGACGAGGCGGGGGATGGAGGACCGGACCGCTCGGTCCGTGTCCCGGATGCCGCCGCTCGCGTACCGGGTCGCGCCGTCCCCGGGTCTGTCACGTCCGAGGCCCGGCCGTCTGCTGCATCCGGTGCATGCGGTGCGTGCGGTGCATCCGCTGCGTCCGCTGCATCCGGCTTGTTCCCCATGGATCCGTGAGTCCTTCCGTTCGGTTCCGATCGTTCCGGCCTACCTTCGGAAGTCTTCACCGCCGGGAGAGTCCCATGCGCCGGGGGAGTCCCGGTGCCGGTTCGCGTATGGAGGTGCGGGCCGGCGGGGTGTGCGCGGGAGTGGAGTGGGGTGGTGGCGGCACCGGCTCAGCGGCAGACCGTCCGCTGTCTGCTGGGGTTCAGTCCCGTGCTGGGGGTGGGGTTGTTGTCTGCGGGTGAGGGCCGAGGGGTAGTCGGGGTGGGCCGGGTGGTTTCGTGCCACGTGGGGGCCGCCCCTCTGGTTTGAGTTTCGCGGGGCCGTGCCGGGCGTCAAGGGCGCTCCTTCGTCGCGTCGGCAAGCCGATTCCGCTGCGCTCCACCCTTGACCCCCGTCCCGCCCCCGCAAGTGCGGGTGATGGGAGGGGCGGCCCGGGGGAAGGGGTCCCCGGGGGGCTCAGTTAGGGGTGTCTGTTTCTTGCCCGGCCTGTGGGCCGGTGGGCCCTGCGGGGCTGCGCGGCAGTGGAGTGGGGCGGTGGCGGCACCGGCTCGGCGGCTTTCTGTTCTTGCTTGTTGGGGTTCAGTCCCGTGCCTGGGCTGGGTGGTTGGTGGGGTGGGCGTGTCCGTGGCGGGTGCGGGTGGGCCGGTTGGAGGCCTGTTTGTGCTCTGGGACCCGCCTAGAGCAACTGAGGACACATGACCGCCGCATGGGACTCCCCAACATCCTTCCAAATGTGGGCATATAGGGCACCAGTGGGGGTTGGTGAGCGCCTTTTCCCGGGGGCCGGGCGGCGATGGGTCCTGCGATGTCCTTCGGACGTCTCTTGCGTCCTAGTGACGCAGGAAGTGTCCTCACAGGTCCCCGACCGGCAAAAAGGACACACGCATCGGCCCGTTCGGGCCCTTGAGGGGACGCCGGCTCGTCCGCCTCGCGCTTGGGGTGCCACGTGATCACGAATCCCAGAAACGGGACTGAACCCCAGCAAGCAACGGACGGTCTGTCGCTGAGCCGGTGTCGTCACCGCCCCATTCCACTGCCGCGCAGCCCCGCAGGGCCCACCAACCCGAGGCCGGGGAGGAAACCGGGACCCTCAACGGATCTCCCCGGGGACCCCTTCCCCCGGGCCGCCCCTCCCACTGATCCGCACTTGCGATGGAGGGACGGGAGTCAAGGGTGGAGCGCAGCGGAATCGGCTTGCCGACGCGACGAAGGAGCGCCCTTGACGCCCGGCCCGGAATCGCGAAACTCAAACCCAGAGGGGCGGCCCCCGCGTGGCACGGGACCTACCGGCCCACCCCGACTACCCCTCGGTCCTCACCCGCAGCCGACGGGAAATGACGAGATCCTCCAGGCCGGCTGCGCCCACGTTCTCGACCGAGGCGGCACGGACGCCCCGCCGGTACGCGGACGCCCCGCCCGGTATGCCGATGCCCCGCCTGGTGCGCGGGCGCCCCGGCCGGTACGCGGGCGCCTCGCCCGGTACGCTCTCGGGCGCAAGGGAGCGGCGAGTTGGGGGAGTGCGGGCTGTGATGAAGGCTCTGACGGCCGACGATCCGGAACAGGTCGGGCCGTACCGGATCACGGGCCGGCTGGGCGTCGGCGGGATGGGGCGGGTCTATCTCGCGGCCTCCCCCGGCGGGCGGCAGGTGGCCGTGAAGGTCATCCGGCCGGAGCTGGCCGACGAGCCGGGCTTCCGGGAACGGTTCGCCCGCGAGGCGTCCGCCGCGCGGGCCGTCAGCGGGGCCTTCACCGCCGCCGTCGTCGGCGTCGACGCGGACGGCGAGGCGCCCTGGCTGGCCACGCTGTACGTACCCGGCCTCTCGCTCGCCGAGGCGGTCGGGCAGCACGGCACCCTGCCCGAACGGTCGGTGTACGCCCTGGGCGCCGGGCTCGCCGAAGCCTTGCAGGCCATCCACGCCGCCGGGCTGATCCACCGTGACCTCAAGCCCTCGAATGTCCTGCTGGCCCCCGACGGACCCCGCGTCATCGACTTCGGCATCGCCATGGAGGCCGGCGCCGACGCCCTCACCAGTACCGGACTGATCATCGGCACCCCGGGCTTCATGGCGCCCGAACAGTTCACCCGCCGGACCGTCGGACCCGCCGCCGACGTGTTCTGCCTGGGCACGGTACTGGCCTTCGCGGCCACCGGGCACGGCCCCTTCGGGACCGGCTCCGCTCACGCCATGGGCTACCGCGTCGTCCACGAGGAACCGGATCTGGCCGGCCTCCCCGTACGCGTACGGGACATCGTGGCGCGCTGCCTGGCCAAGGACCCCGACGTCCGGCCGACCGTTCCCCAACTCCTCCATGAACTGGCCGCACTTGTCGCGGCGGACCCCCGGACCGGCCCGGACGCGGCGGCGACGGCGGCGGTGACCGCGGACGACCGCGCCCGGACGCTCGCCCTCGCCCTCAGACAGTCCCCCTGGCTCCCGTCCCCCCTCGCCGCCGCCGTCGGCCGCGTCGACCACTCGGTTACGGCCCCGGCCGGCCCCGGGCCCGAGGCCCCGGCCGACCCCAGGATCGTCCCGCCCGAGCCGGAGCCGGAGCCCGCCCCGGCCGGTCCCGAGCCCGTTCCAGCAGCTCCCGGGCCCGTCCGGCCCGCGCCCGCTTCCGCTGCCGTCCCCCACCCGCCCGCCACCCCGGCCCGCCCCCCGTCCTGGGCCCGCAAGCACCGCACCAAGATGCTGATCGGCGGCCTCGCCGTCGCCGCCGTCGCCTCCCTCACCCCGCTCGCCAACGACGCGATCTCCGGCCGGAACGACACCGACGAGCCCACCTTCAAGAACCCGGGCGCCCAGACCTCCGGTTCCGGCACCCCCGACGTCTCAGGGGCCCTGTCGTTCGCCCCCGTGTGCGACGACAGCGGCGGGAGTCTCGTGGCCTCCGGCTCGTCCGTCCAGCAGAACGCCATGGACATCTGGATCAAGAACTACACCGCGGACTGTCCCGACACCCGGATCACCTACACGCCTTCCGGCTCCGGAGCCGGTGTCTCCGACTTCGTCCGGGGCCTCACCGCCTTCTCGGGCTCCGACACCGCGCTCAAGCCGGCCGAGGTCGAGCAGTCCAGGAACATCTGCCAGGGCGGTGGCAGAGGCATCGATCTGCCCATGCTCGGCAACCCCGTCGCCCTTGTCCACAACCTCCCCGGCGTGGACGACCTCGTCCTCGACGCCCCGGCCGTCGCCAAGATCTACGCGGGGAAGATCACGCGGTGGAACGACGCCGCCATCAGGGAGTTGAACCCGGACGTCGACCTGCCCGCCACCTCCGTCCAGGCGTTCCACCGCTCCTCCGCCTCCGGCGTCAACCAGACACTCAGCAGATACCTGTCCGCCACCGCCGGGCCTGACGACTGGCCCTACACCCCCGGCGTCGACTGGCTCGCCCCCGGCGGCCTGGGGGCGCAGACTTCCTCCGCCGTGGTCGAACAGCTGAAGCAGGTGGACGGTTCGATCGGTTACGTCGAACTGACCTACGCGATCAGTGGCGGCCTGGACACCGTCAGTCTCCGCACCGGCGCCGCCCAGCCCGTCGAACCCACCGTGGACACCGCCTCCCAGGGCATCGCGGCTTCCCGAGAGGTCGGTACGGGCAAGGACCTGGCGATCGACCTCGACTACACGACCAGCGCCGAGGGCGCGTACCCCCTCCTGCTCGTCACGTACGAGATCGTCTGCGACAAGGGCAACCTGCCCGGCACGCTCGGCGCCCTGAAGTCCTTCCTGACCTACACCGCGGGCGAGGAGGGCCAGCAGGCCATCCGCGAAAGGGGATACGCCCCGCTGCCCGCCGAACTCGCCGCCAGGGTCAGGGAGACGGTCAGCACGATCGCCTGACGCGGAGGCCGGGCCCTGGGGGTCTTCGAGTCGCGTACGGCGACGGCGGCGCAGACCGAGCGCGGGCGGGGGCCGCTGCTGGTCGAGGCCATGACCGACCGGTGGGGGGTGACTCCGCGGACGGGCGGCGGGGAGACGGTCCGGTTCGCGCGCGAGGCGAAGGCGCGGGAGCCGGATTCAGCGCACGGCTGATGCCTCCGGGACCTCCGGGACCTCTTCCGAGCGGCCGGATTCCCCCGGCAGTCCACCGCCACGGCCACCGGCGCCGCCACGGCCCCCTGCACCCCGTCCGCCCGGCAGCACGCGGGCCAGCCAGTGCGAACGGCCGGCCGCCAGGGGGCCCAGTACCGCCAGGATCAGCACGTAACCCGCGATGAAGGGGGCGAGCCGCGCGTCGAGGCCCGCCCCGGCGGCCATGGTGGCGAGGATCAGGGCGAACTCGCCGCGCGCCAGCAGGGTGGTGGAGATATTGGCCGCCGGTCCGGCGCCGAATCCGTTGATCCTGGCGGCGGAGATGCCCGCCACGATGTTCATGACCAGCGTCACCGCCACGGCGGCCAGCACCGGCCACAGGACGGTCGGCAGATCGCCCGGGTTGATCGACAGGCCGAAGGCGAAGAAGAAGATCGCGCCGAAGGCGTCGCGCAGGGGGTGGACGAGTCCGCGTATCCGGTCGCCCGAGGTCGTACCGCCGAGCATCAGGCCGACCATGAACGCGCCGATGGCGTCCGCGACCCCGAACCACTCCGACACGCCCGCCACGAAGACCGCGATGCCGAGGAAGGAGATGACGAGCAGTTCGTCGTCCTTGGTGGCGATGAACCGGCCCACCAGCTTTGTGCCGTACCGCGCGGCGGCCGCGAGGGCGAGCAGGAAGCCGAAGGCCTTCGCGCCGTCCATCACCGCGGCCGAGAGGCTGTCGGCGCCCGACAGGATCGGTTGCAGGGCCGCGAGATAGAGCGCCAGGAAGATGTCCTCGACGACGATGATGCCGAGGATGGGCTTGGTCTCGGGGTTGCCGATCCGGCCGAGGTCGACCAGGACCTTGGTGACGATGGCGGACGAGGAGATACCGAGCACTCCGGCGAGGACCAGCGCCTCGCTCGTGCCCCAGCCGAGCGCGAAGCCGAAACCGAGGCCGGCGCCGACGTTCAGGGCCAGATAGGTGCCGCCGGCGAGGGCCATCTTCCGGCCACCCGCCTTGAGGTCGTCCAGATGGAATTCGAGGCCCAGGTAGAAGAGCAGCAGGACCAGGCCCAGGGCGCTGAGCATCTCCAGGTCGTGCGGGTCCGAGACCAGCACGATGCCGGGGGTGTGAGGGCCGAGGAGTATCCCGGCCAGGATGAACAGGGGGATCGTGGGCAGCTCGATCCGGCTGCCGAGGCGGGCGAGCACGGCGGCGGCCAGGAAGGCGCCGCCCATGGCTATGAGGGTCTCCGCGTGTCCGATGGGATCGCTCCTCCGTCTTCAGGTCCGTCTTGGGATCCGTCTTCGGTCGGTCAAGTAAGTGTCAAGAAATCGTCAGTAATTAGTTTACCAAACGATTTACTGAGCAACTTTTGGCTGCCGGTGGACGTCCGGAGGTGGTGGTTTGGCTGGTGATCGCCGGTCGGGTCTCGGCGTGTCGGCCACTGCGGACGGCGGGGTGTTTTGTTCCGGTGGTCCACCGTGAGCTGGGAATCCGGGTGGCGTGAGGGGCGGTACGAGTGCGACGCGCCAGGCGCGCGAATGGCGCGATTCCGATGGCGATGAACCGTCACCCGACGCCATCCATACGGAGGTTGATGGCACCATGGTCGGGCGGGTGTGAGGCGAGGTGTGAGGTGTCGCGCGCTCCCGCGCGGCAGGGCTAGGCGGACCGACCGAGGGTGTGATCAGTTGTGGCCATTTCGCTGTCAGTGGTGCTTCTCTTGGCGATCATCATGGTGGTGCTGATCCGCGGCGGCTCACTCAAGGCCGGCCCGGCGGTCGTGGCGATCCTCTTCGGCTTCTTCCTCGCGTCCACCAATATGGCGCCGTCGGTGAACCGGTTCCTCAACTCGATAGCCGACACGATCAACCAGATCAGCTTCTAGCGCCCCGAACGCCTCGCCCCGAACGCCTCGCGCCTGGCACGCACGTGATCCCGCGTACCCGTATCTGAAGCCCCGTCGTGCCCAAAAACGCCTCCGGCCCGACCGGTGGCGTACGCACACGGTCGGGCCGGAGGCCTATGGAGCGGGCGACGGGAATCGAACCCGCGTAGCTAGTTTGGAAGACTAGGGCTCTACCATTGAGCTACGCCCGCACAGCGTGTGCCGCAAGCCCGTGGGACCCCGGCACGGACAACATCGTAGCGGGTCCGGGCTGTTCGCCGCACACCAGGCGTACGGCAGGCGTACAGCAGTCGCGCACCGGCCGCGGCACTGGGCACGCATCAGGCTCACCTCGGGCTTACGCCGGGCAAAGGGGCCGACGCGGTGCCCGCGGGCATGTACCCTACGTGTCGCACCGACGGGGTGTGGCGCAGCTTGGTAGCGCGTCCGCTTTGGGAGCGGAAGG
Organism: Streptomyces sp. NPDC055025; assembly: GCF_053608565.1. NCBI lineage: Bacteria > Bacillati > Actinomycetota > Actinomycetes > Kitasatosporales > Streptomycetaceae > Streptomyces > Streptomyces sp. NPDC055025. Next base: position 4,940 of record NZ_JBSGVS010000013.1, on the reverse strand, counting down.
TCGTCGGTTCGAATCCGGCCACCCCGACCATTCAGACAAGATCGCAGCGCCGAAGCGCATTGTGGGGGCCTTCCCGCTTGCGGTTACTATGCAAGCTGCGTGCCCGTGTGTCTGAAGAGTCTCTGATGAGCCGGGCCGATCCGCTGGGCCGCCGGAGAGCGGCGGACACAGCAGAACCCCAGAATCAGCCACCAAGGAGACCGAACCGTGAAGAGCGCCGTGGAGACCCTGAACCCGACTCGGGTTCGGCTCACTGTCGAGGTGCCCTTCGAGGAGCTCAAGGACAGCCTCGACGCGGCGTACAAGAAGATCAACCAGCAGGTCACGGTGAAGGGCTTCCGCAAGGGCAAGATCCCGGCCCGGATCATCGACCAGCGGTTCGGGCGTGGTGCTGTGCTGGAGGAGGCCGTCAACGACGCCCTCCCGAAGTTCTACACCGACGCGGTCAACGAGGGTGAGCTGAATGTCCTCGGCCAGCCCGACGTCGACATCACCGAGCTGAAGGACGGCGAGCTGCTGGCCTTCACCGCCGAGGTGGACGTCCGCCCGGTCATCGAGATCCCGGACTACTCCGGCATCGAGGTCACCGTCGACTCCGTCGAGGTCACCGAAGAGGACGTGGACAAGGCCGTCGAGGCGCTCCGCGACCGCTTCGCCTCCACCGACCCGGTCGAGCGCGCCGCCGCCGACGGCGATGTCGTGACGGTCGACCTGGAGGCCAAGGTCGACGGCGAGGTGCTGCCCGACGGTGTCGCGAGCGGTGTGCAGTACACCATCGGCTCCGGCGAGCTGCTCGACGGCATCGACGAGGCCGTCATCGGCCTGGAGGCCGGCGGCGAGGCCACCTTCACCTCCGAGCTCAAGGGCGGCGCCGCCGAGGGCAAGGAGGCCGAGGTCACCGTCAAGGTCAGCCAGGTCGCCTCGCGCGAGCTGCCCGAGCTGGACGACGACTTCGCGCAGATGGCGAGCGAGTTCGACACGCTGGAGGAGCTGCGCGCGGACAGCCGCAAGCGGCTGGAGAGCAACCGCCAGTACGACCAGGCCACCCAGGCCCAGGAGCGGGTCCTGGAAGAGCTGCTGAAGCTGGCCGAGGTGCCGATCCCCGAGAAGCTGCTCGCGGACGAGATCAACACCCGTAAGCACAACCTGGAGCACCACCAGCTCGGCCAGATGGGACTCGACCTCGCGAAGTACCTGGAGATCCAGGGCAAGACCGAGGAGGAGTTCGAGACCGAGACCAAGGAGCAGGCGGAGAAGGGCATCCGGACGCAGTTCATCCTCGATGAGCTGGTCAACAAGGAGAAGCTGAACGTCAACCAGGAGGAGCTCACCGAGCACCTCATGCGGCGCGCGCAGTCCTCCGGGATGTCCCCCGACGAGTTCGCCAAGGCGGTCGTCGAGGGTGGCCAGGTGCCGATGCTCGTGGGTGAGGTCGCGCGCGGCAAGGCGCTCGCCGTGGTGGTCGAGGCCGCCAAGGTGACCGACACCAACGGTGTGCTGGTCGACCTGAGCGACGAGGACGAGGACGACGAGGCCGCCGGGACCGAGACCGGGACGGTGGAGGCCGCCGCCGAGGACAAGGGCGAGGACAAGGGCGACAAGACCGAGGCCTGAGCCGTACCGCTCCGAGCCGTACGGCCCGGCCGGTCGGCTGAGACCCGGCCGGGCCGTGCCGCTCCGGCGTCCTGACCGACGCCGGACGGCCGACACGACGGCCGGGCGGAAGGGGCGGAGGGACAGCCGGTCGGTCCCGGCGCTCCCGAGGTCCGGCGGTCCTGATGTCCCTCCGGACACCGCCCCGCGCACCGCTCCGAACGTCAGGAAGGGCCCCGGACGCGCCACGCGACCCCGGGGCCCTTCCCGTCCGTGCCCAGGCCCGTACAGAGCCGTACAGAGCCCCGCGACCTTCAACTACCTTGCGCTCCCAGCGAACAGCCACGGAACCGGGATGGCGCCCGCCGACCAGCGCGTTAGGGTCCATGAATACGAGGGCTGGGGAGTCTCCCGTCCCCGGTACGAAGACGCTGAGACGGCCAAAGCCGTCAGAGACGAGCAGGTGTATACGTGACGAATCTGATGCCTTACGCCGCCGGTGAGCCGTCCCTCGGTGGTGGCCTCGGCGACCAGGTCTACAGCCGGCTGCTCGGAGAGCGGATCATCTTCCTCGGCCAGCAGGTCGACGACGACATCGCGAACAAGATCACGGCGCAGCTCCTCCTCCTCGCGGCCGAGCCCGAGAAGGACATCTTCCTTTACATCAACAGCCCCGGCGGGTCCGTGACGGCCGGTATGGCCGTCTACGACACCATGCAGTACATCCCGAACGACGTGGTGACCATCGGTATGGGTCTCGCCGCCTCGATGGGCCAGTTCCTGCTGACCGGTGGCACGGCGGGCAAGCGCTTCGCGCTGCCGCACACCGACATCCTCATGCACCAGGGCTCCGCGGGCCTCGGTGGCACCGCCTCCGACATCAAGATCCAGGCCGAGCAGCTTCTGCGTACCAAGAGGCGCATGGCCGAGATCACCGCCCACCACACCGGGCAGTCGGAGGAGACGATCATCCGCGACGGTGACCGCGACCGCTGGTTCACCGCCGAGGAGGCCAAGGACTACGGCATCATCGACGAGATCATCTCCGCTGCTTCGGGCGTTCCGGGCGGCGGCGGCACCGGGGCCTGAGCAGCACCGCGCCCCGTACCAGCCGGCCAAGACCACCGAACGCCACAGGATGGTGAACACCCACATGCACATGAACAACTACTCCGCGAGCGGCCTCTACACCGGCCCTCAGGTGGACAACCGTTACGTCGTCCCGCGCTTCGTGGAGCGCACCTCGCAGGGCGTGCGGGAGTACGACCCGTACGCGAAGCTCTTCGAGGAGCGAGTGATCTTCCTCGGTGTGCAGATCGACGACGCCTCCGCCAACGACGTCATGGCGCAGCTCCTCTGCCTGGAGTCGATGGACCCCGACCGGGACATCTCGATCTACATCAACAGCCCCGGTGGCTCGATGACGGCCCTCACGGCCATCTACGACACCATGCAGTTCGTGAAGCCCGACATCCAGACCGTGTGCATGGGCCAGGCCGCCTCGGCCGCCGCCGTCCTGCTCGCCGCCGGTACCGCCGGCAAGCGGCTCGCCCTGCCCAACGCGCGCGTGCTGATCCACCAGCCGTCCAGCCAGACCGGCCGTGAGCAGCTCTCCGACCTGGAGATCGCGGCCAACGAGATCCTGCGGATGCGTGCCCAGCTCGAAGACATGCTGGCCAAGCACTCCACCACGCCGATCGAGAAGGTCCGCGACGACATCGAGCGCGACAAGATCCTCACCGCCGAGGACGCGCTCGCGTACGGCCTGGTCGACCAGATCGTGTCGACCCGCAAGACCACGGCCGCTGCGGCCGCCTGACACACCCGGCGCCCTTGGCGCGGTGCGCGCATGAGTTCTGTCGGATCGTCCCGTCGAGTCCGTACGAGACCGGGACGAGACCCCTCGACCATGTGAACCGCGCCAAGGGGGGCCCGAACGGGGGCCCGAGCAAGGTACCGTCGGATATGAGGCACAGGAGCCGCTGAACCAAGCTGCTCCCAGGCGAAGGGGAAGCACCTCGTGGCACGCATCGGTGATGGCGGCGATCTGCTCAAGTGCTCGTTCTGCGGGAAGAGCCAGAAGCAGGTGAAGAAGCTCATCGCGGGTCCCGGTGTGTACATCTGCGACGAGTGCATCGATCTCTGCAACGAGATCATCGAGGAGGAGCTGGCGGAGACCTCCGAGGTGCGGTGGGAGGAACTGCCCAAGCCTCGTGAGATCTACGAGTTCCTGGAGGGCTATGTCGTCGGCCAGGAGCCGGCGAAGAAGGCCCTCTCGGTGGCGGTGTACAACCACTACAAGCGTGTGCAGGCCGGGGAGACCGGTGGCGCGTCCGGACGTGAGGACGCGATCGAGCTGGCGAAGTCGAACATCCTGCTGCTGGGCCCGACCGGCTCCGGCAAGACGCTCCTCGCCCAGACGCTCGCCCGCATGCTGAACGTACCGTTCGCCATCGCGGACGCGACGGCGCTCACGGAGGCCGGCTATGTCGGCGAGGACGTCGAGAACATTCTGCTGAAGCTGATCCAGGCGGCCGACTACGACGTCAAGAAGGCCGAGACCGGGATCATCTACATCGACGAGATCGACAAGGTCGCCCGCAAGAGCGAGAACCCGTCGATCACCCGTGATGTGTCGGGTGAGGGTGTCCAGCAGGCGCTGCTGAAGATCCTGGAGGGCACGACGGCCTCCGTACCGCCGCAGGGCGGACGCAAGCACCCGCACCAGGAGTTCATCCAGATCGACACGACGAACGTGCTCTTCATCGTGGGCGGCGCCTTCGCCGGTCTGGAGAAGATCATCGAGTCGCGGGCGGGCGCGAAGGGGATCGGCTTCGGGGCGACGATCCGCTCGAAGCGGGAGATCGAGGCGAGCGACCAGTTCCAGGAGGTCATGCCGGAGGACCTGGTGAAGTTCGGGATGATCCCGGAGTTCATCGGCCGTCTGCCCGTGCTGACCTCCGTCCACAACCTGGACCGCGAGGCGCTGCTCCAGATCCTGGTCGAGCCGCGCAACGCGCTGGTGAAGCAGTATCAGCGGCTCTTCGAACTCGACGGTGTGGAACTGGACTTCGACCGCCCGGCCCTGGAGGCGATCGCCGACCAGGCGATCCTGCGCGGCACGGGCGCGCGCGGTCTGCGCGCGATCCTCGAAGAGGTGCTCCAGTCGGTGATGTACGAGGTCCCGTCCCGCAAGGACGTGGCCCGGGTCGTCATCACGGCGGAGGTCGTCCGGGACAATGTGAACCCGACGCTGGTTCCGCGGGAGCCGAGGATCGTGAAGAACGACGGCCGCCACGAGAAGTCGGCGTAGCCGCCCAGCGCGGCGGACGGACACGATACGCGGG
>NZ_JBSGVS010000012.1:0-149528 GCF_053608565.1 Streptomyces sp. NPDC055025 | reverse complement strand
GTGGATCGCAAGGCGGAGGAGGGAGCCCACGCGGAGCGTAGGCGACCGACGACAACGCGGCGAGGCGCGGCACCAGGGCACGCGAGCCCAGCAAGATCCAAACGAGAGGCCCTAGGGCTTGTCCGGTCCGAGTCACGGCGCGGAGTCCCGCGGCCGCCGCACCGACCGCCGCAGCCGCCGCGCCGCCGCCACAACACCACGCCGGCCGGCCTCGGTCGCCGCGCCGGCCCCTCGCACTGAGCCCTACCTCACAAGCGCGGTGTCCATGCGGCGCCCTACGCTGGAGGGCGCGTCGCCAATGGAGGCCGCGCCGCCGTCTGTCGAGTGAGGAATGGCCGTAATGCCAGAGTTTGCGTACTCCGATCTGCTGCCGCTGGGAGAGGACACCACGCCCTACCGGCTGGTGACCGCCGAGGGTGTCTCGTCCTTCGAGGCCGACGGGCGTACGTTCCTCAAGGTCGAGCCGGAGGCGCTGCGCACCCTCGCCGCCGAGGCGATGCATGACATCTCGCACTATCTGCGCCCGGCCCATCTCGCCCAGCTCCGCCGGATCGTGGACGACCCCGAGGCGTCGTCGAACGACAAGTTCGTGGCGCTCGATCTGCTGAAGAACGCGAATATCGCGGCGGCGGGTGTTCTCCCGATGTGCCAGGACACCGGTACGGCGATCGTGATGGGCAAGCGCGGACAGAACGTACTGACCCGGGGCGGCGACGAGGAAGCCCTTTCGCACGGTATCTACGACGCGTACACCAAGTTGAATCTGCGTTATTCGCAGATGGCCCCGCTCACCATGTGGGAGGAGAAGAACACCGGCTCGAACCTGCCCGCGCAGATCGAGCTGTACGCGACCGACGGCGGCGCGTACAAGTTCCTCTTCATGGCGAAGGGCGGCGGCTCCGCCAACAAGTCGTTCCTCTACCAGGAGACCAAGGCGGTTCTCAACGAGGCCTCCATGATGAAGTTCCTGGAGGAGAAGATTCGTTCGCTGGGTACGGCCGCCTGCCCGCCCTACCACTTGGCGATCGTCGTGGGCGGTACATCGGCCGAGTTCGCCCTGAAGACCGCGAAGTACGCCTCCGCGCACTATCTGGACGAATTGCCGTCCGAGGGTTCCCCGACCGGTCATGGCTTCCGTGACAAGGAGCTGGAGGAGAAGGTCTTCGAGCTGACGCAGCGGATCGGTATCGGCGCGCAGTTCGGCGGCAAGTACTTCTGCCACGACGTACGGGTGGTGCGCCTGCCGCGCCACGGTGCCTCGCTGCCGGTCGCGATCGCCGTCTCCTGCTCGGCCGACCGCCAGGCCGTCGCCAAGATCACCGCGGAGGGTGTCTTCCTCGAACAGCTGGAGACCGACCCGGCGCGCTTCCTGCCGGACACCACGGACGAGCACCTGGACGAGGGCGGCGACGTCGTACGGGTCGATCTCAACCGTCCGATGGACGATGTGCTCGCCGAGTTGACGAAGTATCCGGTCAAGACCCGGCTCTCGCTCACCGGGCCGCTCGTGGTCGCCCGTGACATCGCGCACGCCAAGATCAAGGAGCGGCTGGACGCGGGCGAGGAGATGCCGCAGTACCTGAAGGACCACCCGGTGTACTACGCGGGCCCGGCGAAGACGCCCGAGGGGTACGCGTCGGGATCCTTCGGCCCGACGACGGCCGGCCGGATGGACTCGTACGTGGAGCAGTTCCAGGCGGCGGGCGGCTCGAAGGTGATGCTCGCCAAGGGCAACCGTTCGAAGCAGGTCACCGACGCCTGCGGCGCGCACGGCGGCTTCTACCTGGGCTCGATCGGCGGCCCGGCGGCGCGGCTCGCGCGGGACTGCATCAAGAAGGTCGAGGTCGTCGAGTACGAGGAGCTGGGGATGGAGGCGGTCTGGAGGATCGAGGTGGAGGACTTCCCCGCGTTCATCGTCGTGGACGACAAGGGGAACGACTTCTTCACCGAACCGGCTCCGGCGCCCACGTTCACCAGCATTCCGGTCCGCGGCCCCGGGCTCGTCTGACCCCGGCCCGCCCCGCCGTGCCGTCGCCCCGGCCCGCCGTCACCCTTTCGTGGGAACGCTTCCCGGGAACACCACGGTGCGGCCGGACGCTCTTCTTGCAGGAGGTACGACGACGATGACGACCGACGAGATCCAGTACCGCACCGAGCACGACTCCATGGGTGAGGTACAGGTCCCCGCGCACGCCAAGTGGCGCGCCCAGACACAGCGCGCGGTGGAGAACTTCCCCATCTCGGGCCAGCGTCTGGAGCGTGCCCATATCGAGGCCCTGGCCCGGATCAAGGCCGCCGCCGCCAAGGTCAACGCCGATCTCGGGGTGATCGACAAGGACATCGCCGACGCCGTCCAGGACGCGGCGGCCGAGGTCGCCGCGGGCCGCTGGGACGAGCACTTCCCGGTGGACGTCTTCCAGACGGGCTCAGGTACCTCCTCGAACATGAACACGAATGAGGTGCTCGCCACACTCGCCACCGAGCGTCTCGGCCGTGAGGTCCATCCGAACGACCATGTCAACGCGTCGCAGAGCTCCAACGACGTCTTCCCGTCCAGCATCCATATCGCCGCGACCGCCGCCGTCACCGGCGAGCTGATCCCGGCGCTGGAGCACCTGGCCGCCGCCCTGGAGCGCAAGGCCGGGGAGTTCGGCTCGGTGGTCAAGTCGGGCCGTACGCATCTGATGGACGCCACGCCCGTCACGCTGGGCCAGGAGTTCGGCGGTTACGCCGCGCAGATCCGATACGCGGTGGAGCGGCTGACCGCATCCCTCCCCCGGCTCGCCGAACTGCCCCTCGGCGGTACGGCGGTGGGCACCGGTATCAACACCCCGCCCGACTTCTCCGCCGCGGTGATCGCGGAGGTGGCCCGCGCCACGGGACTGCCGCTGACGGAGGCCCGTAACCACTTCGAGGCGCAGGGGGCGCGCGACGGGCTCGTGGAGACCTCGGGACAGCTCCGTACGCTGGCGGTCTCCCTCACCAAGATCTCCAACGATCTGCGCTGGATGGCCTCGGGACCGCGCACCGGACTGGCCGAGATCAGCCTCCCGGATCTCCAGCCCGGCTCCTCGATCATGCCCGGCAAGGTCAATCCGGTGATCCCGGAGGCCGTGCTGATGGTCGCGGCGCAGGTCACCGGAAATGACGCCACGGTCGCGGCGGCCGGCGCCGCGGGGAACTTCGAGCTGAACGTGATGCTCCCGGTGATCGCCAAGAACCTCCTGGAGTCCGTACGGCTGCTGGCCAACGTGTCCCGGCTGCTGGCGGACCGTACGGTCGACGGCATCGTCGCGCACGTCGAACGGGCCCGTGGGTACGCCGAGTCGTCGCCCTCCGTCGTCACCCCGCTGAACAAGTACATCGGGTACGAGGAGGCGGCGAAGGTCGCCAAGAAGTCCCTGGCCGAACACCGCACGATCCGGGAGACGGTCCTGGAGCTCGGCTATGTGGAGCGCGGGGATCTGACCCTGGAACAGCTCGACGAGGCACTGGACGTACTGCGGATGACCCGCCCGTGAGCGAGCGGGCCTAGGATCTGCGCATGACAGAGACGGCGGCGGCCGGGCACTGGGCGCCCGGCACACAGATTCTGTGGCGGTACCGGGAGAACGCCGGTGATCGGGTGCACATCTGCCGTCCCGTCACGGTCGTCGAGGACTCCGCCGAACTGCTCGCCGCCTGGCTGGCGCCGGACACACCGTGTATGAAGCCGGCCCTCGCGGACGGCTCGCCGATCCAGAACGAGCCGCTGGCGACCCGCTACACCACACCGCGCACGGTGGTGCGTGACCGGTGGTACGGAATGGGCGTGCTGAAGCTGGCGCGGCCCGGTGAGCCATGGTCGGTGTGGCTGTGGTGGGAGCGCGACTGGCGGTTCCAGAACTGGTACGTGAATCTGGAGGAGCCCCGCACCCGCTGGGCCGGTGGCGTCGACTCGGAGGACCACTTCCTCGACATCGACGTCTTCCCCGACCGGAGCTGGCGGTGGCGCGACGAGGACGAGTTCGCCCAGGCCCAGCAGGACGGGCTGATGGGGCCCGCCCAGGCACGCCGGGTCAGGGAGGCGGGGCTCGCGGCGATCGAGGTCGTCAACGGCTGGGGCGCGCCGTTCCGCGACGGCTGGGAGCACTGGCGGCCCGAGCCCCACTGGCCGGTGCCCGAGCTGCCCGACGACTGGGACCGGGCTCCGGAGTGCGCCCGGGTACAGGCCCGTTGAGCGCCCCGCCGCGCGGCTGCCCGCACAGCTCTTCGTACAGTCGTACGGACAGCTCTCCTTACCGCCGAAGACATGACCAAAGACATGGCCGGAAGCGGTCCGCGTGGCTGGAACCGTGCTGACCAAGACCGTGATCACAGGGGCGTCGCAGCCGACGTCATGAGACCCTTGATGTGCCCCCAGGGTTCAAACGTAGGATCGTCCTCCGGAAGACTGCACCGGGGCAACGGGTGTGCACAGCAACCGGCCTGACCGCTAGTCACACCGCATGTCACCAGACGTCACACCGTTAGCCGCTACGACCGCACGTCATGACGACCGTGAGTCACTACGAGGGGGTGGAGGAGCCATGTGCCGCGGGCCCAGCAGGAACCACCAGACGCCCCCGGGTGTCCCGAGCCGCACCGGACACCGAACACGGTCCGGGCGCAGACCCCGGCGGGAAACGGCACGGCCGGGGTCCGACCCGGTCGCAGTGACCGCATCGCACCACCGGCCCGGACGGACGGAATCCCACGCGTGACGGAGCACCCACCCTCCCACGAAGGCAGGCAGCCGCTGGCTGCCCGGCCGCAGGAACGCACGCGCCCGCGGCAGGAGGCGGGCGCCTCCGGGATGCCGGGGCCCTCCGTGCCGCCGCCCGCGCCCGCGCCCGACCCCACGGCGACGGCGCGCCGCGAGGGCGACCGGCTGCGCTTCGTGGGCGCCGCGACGCGCCGTATCGCGCGCGGCATAGACCTGGACGAGATCGTGCTCGGACTCTGCCGCGCGACCGTGCCGACGTTCTCCGACGCCATACTCGTCTATCTCCGCGATCCGCTGCCCGTCGGCGACGAGCGCCCGGTGTCGCCCTTCGTCCTGCGGCTGCGGCGCACCGACCGGCTGCGGCTGACCGACGAGGACACCGAGACCGGCGGTATCCCGCTCCAGGTCAGCGACGCGCTCCGGCTGCCGATCCTCGACCCCCAGTCGGATGTGATGCCGGCCGCGGAGCTGTGCGAGGTCGGCTCGGGCGGTGCGCTCTCCGAGGTCCTGCGGGGCGTGCGCCCGGTCTTCGGCGACTCCGCCGCGGCCCGCGCCGCGCTGCCGGAGCTGCTGGGCGCCGACCGCACCGTACCGACCGGTCACCGCGCGATCCTCGCGCCGCTGCGCGGACGCCGGCGCGTCATCGGCGCGGCCGTCTTTCTGCGCAGGCCCGACCGCGCCGCCTTCGAGCCGAACGATCTGCTGGTCGCGGCGCAGCTCGCCACGCACACGGCGCTCGGGATCGACAAGGCGGTGCTGTACGGGCGCGAGGCGTATATCGCCGACGAGCTCCAGCGCACGATGCTGCCGGAGAATCTGCCGCAGCCCACCGGGGTCCGGCTGGCCTCCCGCTATCTCCCGGCCGCCGAGACCGCCCGGGTCGGCGGTGACTGGTACGACGCGATCCCGCTGCCCGGCAGCCGGGTCGCCCTGGTCGTCGGCGATGTCATGGGCCACTCCATGACCTCCGCCGCGATCATGGGCCAGCTCCGTACGACGGCGCAGACCCTCGCCGGTCTGGATCTGCCGCCGCAGGAGGTGCTGCACCATCTCGACGAGCAGGCGCAGCGGCTCGGCTCGGACCGGATGGCGACCTGCCTCTACGCGGTCTACGACCCGGTCTCGCACCGGATCACCATCGCCAACGCGGGCCATCCACCGCCCATACTGCTGCATCTCGGCGGCCGGGCCGAGGTGCTCCGGGTGCCGCCGGGTGCGCCGATCGGCGTCGGCGGGGTGGACTTCGAGGCCGTCGAGCTGGACGCGCCCGCCGGGGCGACCCTGCTGCTCTACACGGACGGGCTCGTCGAGTCGCGGCTGCGCGACGTATGGACGGGGATCGAGCAGCTCCGGGAGCGGCTCGCGGCCGCCGCGCAGCTCACCGGGCCGGATCACTCGCCGCCGCTGGAGGCGCTCTGCGACGACGTCCTCGACGTCCTGGGCCCCGGCGACCGTGACGACGACATCGCGCTGCTCGCCGCCCGCTTCGACGGGATCGCGCCGAGCGATGTGGCGTACTGGTTCCTGGACCCGGAGGACGCCGCTCCGGGACGGGCCCGGCGGCTGGCCAGGAGGGCGCTGGCCCGCTGGGACCTGGAGGAGCTGAGCGACTCGGTCGAGCTGCTGATCAGCGAGGTCGTCACCAATGCCGTGCGGTACGCCGAGCGTCCGGTGACCCTGAGGCTGCTCCGTACGGATGTACTGCGCTGTGAGGTCGGGGACGATTCGCCGCAGCTCCCCCGGCAGCGGCGGGCCCGGGACACGGACGAGAGCGGACGGGGACTGTTCCTGGTCAACCGGCTGGCGCGGCGCTGGGGAGCCACGCGGCTGTCCACCGGGAAGGTGGTCTGGTTCGAGCTGCCGACCCGGATGTGATCCGGATAAGTCGGCCGGCACCGATGCCGATCAGAAACGACAAAGACCACCAAAGGGACCAAGAAGGACAAATATAGATGTTGCCGACATGGTGTGGGAGGGCTTGACTGGGGAAGGCGCTCTCAATGAACGCTGCCATTCCCCGGGGCGCCCCCGGTTTCCCGGGCCTGCAATCGACGGGAGGACGTTCGTGAGCGGGTCATCCCCCAGGACGGCTTACACCACCAACAACGTCGGCATCCCGGTGGAGAGCGACGAATACTCGCTCACCATCAGTCCCGACGGGCCGATCCTGCTGCAAGACCACTATCTGATCGAGAAAATGGCCCAGTTCAACCGGGAACGGGTCCCCGAACGCGTGGTCCACGCCAAGGGCGCGGGCGCGTACGGCGTCTTCGAGGTGACGAACGACGTCAGCCAGTTCACCAAGGCCGATCTGTTCCAGCCGGGCAGGCGCACGGAGATGCTGGCCCGGTTCTCCACGGTGGCCGGCGAGATGGGCTCGCCCGACACCTGGCGCGACCCCCGCGGCTTCGCGCTGAAGTTCTACACCGAACTGGGCAACTACGACATGGTCGGCAACAACACGCCGGTCTTCTTCGTCCGTGACCCGAGCAAGTTCCAGGACTTCATCCGCTCGCAGAAGCGCCACCCGGCCACCGGGCTGCGCAACAACGACATGCAGTGGGACTTCTGGACCCTCTCCCCCGAGTCCGCGCACATGGTCACCTGGCTGATGGGCGACCGGGGCATTCCGAAGTCCTTCCGGCATATGAACGGCTACAGCTCGCACACCTATATGTGGGTGAACGGCGCGGGCGAGCGGTTCTGGGTGAAGTACCACTTCAAGACCGACCAGGGCATCGACTACTTCACCCAGGCCGACGCCGATCTGATGGCCGGTACGGACGGGGACCACCACCGCCGCGATCTGTACGAGTCGATCGAGTCGGGGAACGCGCCGACCTGGAGCCTGAAGGTCCAGATCATGCCGTTCGAGGACGCGGCCGACTACCGGTTCAATCCGTTCGATCTGACCAAGGTGTGGCCGCACGCCGACTACCCGCTGATCGATGTGGGCCGGATGACGCTCGACAAGAATCCGGACGACTACTTCGTCCATATCGAGCAGGCGGCGTTCGAGCCCTCGAATCTGGTGCCGGGCATCGGCCCGTCGCCGGACAAGATGCTGCTCGGGCGGCTCTTCTCGTACCCGGACACGCACCGCTACCGCATCGGCCCGAACTACACCCAGCTCCCGCCGAACCGGCCGCGGGTGCCGGTGCGCTCGTACGCCAAGGACGGACCGATGCGGTACGAGCCGTCGACGGCGGCCAGGCCGTACGCGCCGAACTCGTACGGCGGTCCCGCGGCCGACACGGAGCGCTTCGGCGACCCGGCGGGCTGGGCCGCGGCGGGCGAGATGGTGCGCGAGGCGTACAAGCTGCACCGCGAGGACGACGACTGGGGCCAGGCGGGCACACAGGTCCGCGAGGTCCTGGACGACGCCGCGCGCGACCGGCTGGTGTCGAACGTCAGCGGGCATCTCGCCCAGGGCGTGTCCCGGCCGGTGCTCGACCGGGCGATCCAGTACTGGCGCAATATCGACAAGGTGATCGGCGACCGCATCGCCAACAAGATGAACGGCGGCTGACCGGCGCGTCCGGCCTTCCGGCAGACACATCCGACGCGGAGGGCGGCCCCCCATGGGCCGCCCTCCGTCAGCCCTTCGGCCGCCCTCCGCGAGCCGCGTCGGCCGCCCTCGGTCAGCGCGTGGGACGGATCCGCGGGGTGTGTACGCCGCCGGAGGGGACACCGCCGGTCTCCCCGCCGTCGGGCTCGCCGCTGCTGGACTCCCCGGGACCGGGCTCGCTGGCCGGCGGGCTCTCCTCGGGCGTCTGGGGCGCGCTCTCGCTCGGGGTCTCCGCCGGCGGCTGCGGCTCCTGCTCGGGGGGCTCGGACGGTGACGGCGGCTCGGAGCTGGGCGTCTCGCTCGGTACCGTCTCGCTGGGCGTCATCGTCGGCTCCTCGCGTACGGGCTCGGTGATCCGCAGATCGAACCGCGCGTCCGAGCCGCCGTCCAGCGCGCCGAGCGTGTAGTCCGCCCAGATCCTGGCGGGGAAGCCGCCGCCGTTGGCACGGCCGCTGTTGGCGGTGCCGGTCAGACTGACCTGCTCGCCGCCCTCCTTGGTGGACTCGCCGAAGAGCGCGACGACCGTGGTGAGCTGGGGGGTGTAGGCGGCGAACCAGGCGGATTTGTTCTTCTCCGAGGTACCCGTCTTGCCCGCCGCGTCATAGGCGGACGTATCGGCCTCGAAGCCCGAGCCGTTGTCCACGACGCCTTGCAGCACACGGGTCACGGTGTCGGCCGTCTCCCGGCTGACCGCCTGCTTGCCGACCGGGTCGGGCAGCTCGACCGTACGGTCCTTGTGCGAGGCCGACTTCACGATCGCCGGGGTGACCTTCCTGCCGTGGTTGTCGAGCGTCGCGTAGACGCCCGCCATGTCCCAGGTGGAGGCGTTCATCGTGCCGAGTGTGATGGCGGGGCGCTCGGGGAAGGCCTTGCCGTCCGGCATTCCGAGGGCCAGCGCGGTCCGCTTGACCTTGGCGGGGGTGACATCGACCACCATCTGCGCGAAGACGGAGTTGATGGACTTGTTCATGGCGGTCTGGACGTTCACCCAGCCGTAGTCCTGGTCGTCCTCGTTCTGCGGGTCGAAGGGGGTGTCGCTGCCCACGACCGGCCGTCTGCTGGTGCCGTCGTACCGCGTGTTGACGCCGATCCTCTCGCCGTCCTGGGTCTTCGAGCCGTTCTCCAGGGCGGAGGCGAGCACGACCGGCTTGAAGGTCGACGCGGGCTGGTAGTCCGCGCGGGTGGCGTTGGAGATCCAGTGTTTCGTGGCGCTCGTGCCGCCGTAGAGCGCCACGACCCGTCCGGTCTTCGGGTCCACGGAGGTCGCACCCGCCTGCACCGTCGCGTCCGTCTTGTTGTTCTCGCGGTCGAGCTTGCTCTCCAGCTCCTTGTCGACCGACTTCTCCAGCTGCTGCTGCCGCTTCCTGTCGATATTGAGCGTGATCGTCCAGCCGCCCGCGTCGATGTCCGCCTTGTCGACCCCCTGGCGTGCCAGCTCGTCGTCGGCGGCCTCGACCAGATAACCGGTCTGGCCCTCCATGCCACGGGGAGCCTTGGGCTCGTGCGGTACGGGGAACTTCAGACCGGAGCGGGCCGACGCGTCCAGCCACTTCATCTCGACCATGTTGTCGAGGACATAGTTCCAGCGCTCGGTCACCAGCCGCTTGCCGGTGTCGCCCGCCACGGCCCAGTCGTACTGGCTGGGGGCCTGGAGCAGCGCGGCGAGATACGCGCCCTGGGCGACATTCAGCCGGACCGCGTCGACGCCGTAGTACGCCTGGGCCGCGGCCTGGATCCCATAGGCGCCGCGGCCGTAGTAGCTGGTGTTGATGTACCCGGCGAGGATCTCGTTCTTGTCCTTCTTCCGGTCCACCTTCAGGGAGATCACCAGCTCCTTGAGCTTGCGGGTGACCGTCTGGTCCTGGTTGAGGTAGTAGTTCTTGACGTACTGCTGGGTGATGGTCGAGCCGCCCTGCTTGCCCTTGCCGGAGATGGTGTTCATCAGACCGCGCGCCGTGCCCTTGATGTCGACGCCGGCGTCCTGGTAGAAGGTCTTGTTCTCGGCGGCGACGAAGGTCTGCTGGACCTCCTTGGGTATCTGCTCCAGACCGACGATCTCGCGGTTGATCTTGCCGGTACGGGCCAGGATCGTGCCGTCGCTGTACTTGTAGACGTTGCTCTGCATCTCGGCCTGCGCGTTGGCGCTCGGCACCGGGACGAGCAGATAGATCACGACGAACCCGCCCATGCCGAGCAGGCAGAGCCCGAAGAAGGTGCCGAGCAGCTTCTTCGGCGTGAGGAAGCGGCGTATGCCGCCCTGCTTCGGCGCCCGGCGCGTGCCACGCCCCCGCGCCCGTCCGGCTTCAGCTCGGCCCATCGCCGTGTCGCTCCGCTCTCAGGTCGTATCGGTCAGGACTCACGCTCGCTCATCGGGATCAGCTCAGAAAACTAACACCGCCCGCTGTGACAAAGAGCATTGATCCTGACTTTCCGGACGTGACAATCCGCACCCATCCCGATGGAACCGACTCATGAGACGGCCCGAGGGTTGCCAGAATCGATAATGTGCTAGCACAATGCTAGCTACCGCACGATCGCGGACCAGCACGGAAACGGGGCATAGGGATGACTCTGACCAGTACGAAGACTCCGGTGGACGATCTGCCGGAGATGCCGGACCCGCAGGTGCGGGAGTACTCGGCCCAGAGCAGCGGGGGCGCCCTCGCGCTGCTGCTCGGACTGCTCGGCCTCGCCGCCGGCACGCTCCTGATCATCTTCGGCGCGCTGCTCGACTCGGCCGGCGCCAAGTCGGCGGTGATCGTGACCGGCTCGCTGGTGGTGGTCGCCGCGGTGCTCGTCCTGTGCGGACTGAACATGGTGGCGCCGGGCGAGGCCCGGGTGGTCCAGCTCTTCGGCCGCTACCGCGGCACGGTCCGCACCGACGGACTGCGCTGGGTGAACCCGCTCACCACCCGCGTCAAGATCTCGACGCGGGTACGGAACCACGAGACACCGGTCCTCAAGGTCAACGACGCCTACGGCAACCCGATCGAACTGGCCGCGGTCGTGGTCTGGCGGGTCAAGGACACCTCGCAGGCGCTGTTCGAGGTGGACGACTTCCTGGAGTTCGTCTCCACCCAGACCGAGGCCGCCGTACGGCACATCGCCATCGAGTACCCCTACGACAACCACGACGAGGAAGGCCTGTCGCTGCGCGGCAACGCCGAGGAGATCACCGAGAAGCTCGCCGTCGAACTCCGCGCACGGGCGGAGGCGGCCGGTGTCGACATCATCGAGTCCCGCTTCACACATCTCGCCTACGCCCCCGAGATCGCCTCGGCGATGCTCCAGCGCCAGCAGGCGGGCGCGGTCGTGGCGGCCCGCAGGCAGATCGTGGACGGCGCGGTCGGCATGGTCGAGGCGGCGCTGACCCGGCTCACCGAGCAGGACATCGTGGAACTGGACTCGGAGCGCAAGGCCGCGATGGTGAGCAATCTGCTGGTGGTGTTGTGCGGGGACCGCTCGGCGCAGCCGGTCGTGAACACGGGCACGCTTTACCAGTGACCGAACGCAAGCAGGTGCTCCTGCGACTGGATCCGGCGGTGTACGACGCCCTGGCACGCTGGGCGTCCGACGAACTGCGCAGCGCCAACGCGCAGATCGAGTTCCTGCTCCGCCGGTCCCTGGCGGACGCGGGCCGCCTCCCGGGCGACGCGGCTCCGATCCCCCGCCGGGGCCGCCCCCCGAAGGCGACACCACCCCCCTCGCCGCCCGGCCAGGACGGGTGACCGCGGCAGGCCTCCCGGCGGACTCCACCGGGAGGCCTACCCGCTATACACAGCGCGTATAGTGCTCGTATGTCAATCGGGCACACCCTTCTCGGGCTCCTGGAGTCCGGGCCGCGTCATGGCTACGACCTCAAGCGCGCCTTCGACCAGCGGTTCGGTCATGACCGGCCCCTCCACTACGGTCAGGTCTACTCGACCATGTCCCGGCTGCTGAAGAACGGGCTCGTCGCCGTCGACGGCGTGGAGACCGGTGGCGGCCCCGAGCGCAAGCGGTACGCGATCACCGACGCCGGTGTCACCGATGTCGAGCGGTGGCTCGGGCAGCCGGAGAAGCCCGAGCCGTATCTTCAGTCGGTGCTCTACACGAAGATCGTCATCGCGTTGCTGACGGGCCGCGGCGCCGCCGAGCTGCTCGACACCCAGCGCGCCGAGCATCTGCGGATGATGCGTGACCTCACCGCGCGCAAACGCGAGGGCGATCTCGCCGACCAGCTCATCTGCGACCACGCCCTGTTCCATCTGGAGGCGGATCTGCGCTGGCTGGAGCTGACCGCCACCCGGCTGGACAAGCTCGCCGCGGCGGTCAGGCCGTGACGCCCGGCGGCTCCCTGCTCGCCGCCGAGGAGCTGCGCAAGTCGTACGGTCCGACCCCCGCGCTCGACGGCGTCTCGTTCTCGGTCCACCCCGGTGAGGTCGTCGCCGTCATGGGCCCCTCGGGCTCGGGAAAGTCGACCCTGCTGCACTGCCTCGCCGGGATCGTCCGGCCCGACGCGGGCAGCATCACCTATCGGGGCCGCGCCCTGACCGGTCTGCCGGACGCCGAGCTGAGCACCCTGCGCCGTACGGACTTCGGCTTCGTGTTCCAGTTCGGCCAACTCGTGCCCGAACTGACCTGCGTGGAGAATGTCGCGCTGCCGCTGCGGCTGGGCGGCGCCCGGCGCAAGGACGCCGAGCGCGCCGCCCTGGAGTGGCTGGAGCGGCTGGAGGTCGCGGAGCTGAGGGACCAGCGTCCCGGCGAGGTCTCCGGCGGACAGGGGCAGCGGGTGGCGGTCGCCCGTGCGCTGGTCACCTCCCCACGGGTGATCTTCGCCGACGAGCCGACCGGCGCGCTCGACTCCTACGGCGGGGAGCGGGTGATGGAGATGCTGACGGCAGCGGCCCGATCCACGGGCGCCGCCGTCGTACTCGTCACCCATGAGGCGCGGGTCGCCGCCTACTCGGACCGGGAGGTCGTCATACGCGACGGGAAGTCACGCGACGCGGAGTACACCGTATGACGGTCCGGGCGCCCGGTCCCGGGACGGTCCGGGCGCCTGGTCCCGGCTCCTGGATACGGGATCTCGGGCTCGGCATACGCTTCGCCGCGGCGGGCGGACGCGAGGGCTGGGCCCGTACGGCACTGACCGCGCTCGGCGTCGGGCTCGGCGTGGCCCTGCTCTTCTTCGCCGCCTCCGTACCGCGCGCGATCGACGCGCGCGAGGCCCGAACCCATGCGCGCGCCACGCTGGAGGAGATCTCCGGCACCCCGGTGGAACGCTCGGACACCACCCTCGTGTGGACCGAGGCCGGGACCGAGTACCGGGGTGAGAGCGTGGGCGGCCGGTTCCTGCGCCCGGACGGCGCGCACCCGCCCCTGCCGCCCGGTGTGACGAAGCCGCCCGGTCCCCACGAGATGCTGGTCTCGCCCGCCCTGCGGGAGCTGCTCGCCTCGCCCGGCGGCGCCCTCCTCAAGGAGCGGCTCGGCCACCGGATCACCGGCACCATCGGCGACCCCGGTCTGCTCGACCCCGAGGAGCTGTACTTCTACGCGGGCAGCGACACACTCACCGTGGACAGGGGCGGTCGGCGGACGGCCGGTTACGGCGACGACAGGGCGCCCGACCCGATGGAACCCCTCCTGGTGGTCCTGGTCGTACTGATCGCCGTCGTCCTGCTGGTGCCGGTGACCATCTTCATCGCCACCGCCGTGCGCTTCGGCGGCGAGCGCAGGGACCGCAGGCTCGCCGCGCTGCGGCTGGTGGGCGCCGACATCAGGACCACCCGGCGGATCGCCGCCGGAGAGGCCCTCTTCGGCGCGGTGCTGGGGGTGCTGACGGGGTTTCTGCTCTTTCTGGCCGCCCGGCCGTCGGCGGGCGGGGTGCGGCTGTGGAGTCTGAGCGCCTTCCCGGCCGATCTGGTCCCCGTACCGGCGCTCGGCGCCCTCGTCGCGGTGGGCGTACCGGCCGCGGCCGTCGCGGTGACGCTGGTCGCGCTGCGTTCGGTGACCATCGAGCCGCTGGGCGTCGTACGGAGCACCGTCCCCCGGCGCCGCCGGCTGTGGTGGCGGCTGCTGCCGCCGGTCGCCGGTGTGGTGGTCCTGGCCCGGGTCGGGACCGTCGACGAGAGTTCGGTGGCGGTCGATCCGTATCCGATCGCCGCCGGGGCGATCCTGGTGCTGGTCGGTCTGACCACCCTGCTGCCCTGGCTGGTGGAGGCGGTGGTGGGCGGGCTGCGCGGCGGCCCCGTGCCCTGGCAGCTCGCCGTGCGCCGGCTCCAGCTCGGCAGCGGCTCGGCGGCGCGCGCGGTCAGCGGCATCACCGTCGCGGTGGCGGGGGCCATCGCGCTCCAGATGGTGTCCACCGGGGTCCATCAGGCCTTCCTCCACCCCACCGGGGAGGACCCGGCGCGGGCCGACATCGCGGTCACCGCGTCGTACGGCAGCGGGGAGCTGGCCCAGCGGATGATCGACGGCTTCCGTGACACCCCGGGCGTGAAGGCGGTCGTCGGCACCGTCGAGAGCTTTGTGATCCGGCCGGGGCGCGTGGCCGCGGACGAGATCCGGCCCACCACCTCGCTGACCGTCGGAAGCTGCGCCACCCTGCGCGAACTCGCCGAACTGCCGTCCTGCCGGGACGGGGACGCCTTCGTCTCCCATCTGACGGGACGGAGGGAACAGAACGACTGGACCGACAGGACGGCCCGCCCCGGCGAGCGGGTGGATCTCAATCCCCGGTCCGTGGACGACGGTTCGGGATCCCTGCTGTGGACGCTGCCGGCGTCGGCCCGTACGGTGCCGGCGCGGAAGGACCCGGTGGGCCGGGAGACCGACGGCATCCTGGCGACACCCGGCTCCATCGGCACCGAGCTGCTGGCCATGGCCACGACCAGGGCCACGATCCGGACCGACGACCGGGTGCCGGACGCCGAGGAGTACATACGGAACACGGCGGCGCGTCTCGATCCGACGGCGCGGGTGCGGACGGTCAGGGCGGTGGAACGGGACGCCAAGTACGCCAGTGTGCGCAAGGGGCTGCTGATCGGCGGCACCGCCACGATGGGACTGATCGCGGCGAGCATGCTGGTCTCGCAGATCGAGCAGCTGCGCGAGCGCAGACGGCTGATGTCGGTGCTGGTCGCGTTCGGCACGCGCCGCTCGACCCTCGCCTGGTCGGTGCTGTGGCAGACCGCCGTGCCGGTGGTGCTCGGCACGGTGCTGGCGACCGCGGGCGGGCTGACGCTCGGTGCCGTCCTGCTGCGTATGGTCGCCAAGCCGTTCACCGACTGGTGGGTCTTCCTGCCCTTCGCGGGCGCGGGCGCCGCGGTGATCCTGCTGGTGACCCTGGCGAGTCTGCCGCCGTTGTGGCGGATGACACGGCCGGAGGGACTGCGGTCGGAGTGACCGGCCGTCCGGGATCGCACCGGTTCGGCCATTTCTGTGATCGATGTCCTCTGTGCCACCATCAGTGATCCGTACAACCCTCCGGAAGACCCCAAAACGGTATTTCCGTCCCCCACAAGGAGAGTGTGTGCTCACTGTTGGTGACAAGTTCCCCTCGTTCGAACTGACCGCCTGTGTCTCGCTGGAGAGCGGCAAGGAGTTCGAGGAGATCAATCACAAGACCTACGAGGGCAAGTGGAAGATCTACTTCGCCTGGCCCAAGGACTTCACCTTCGTGTGCCCGACGGAGATCGCGGCCTTCGGCCGGCTGAACGACGAGTTCGCCGACCGTGAGGCCCAAGTCCTCGGCTTCTCGGGCGACTCCGCGTATGTGCACCACGCCTGGCGCAAGGACCACACGGACCTGCGCGATCTGCCCTTCCCGATGATGGCCGACTCCAGGCACGAGTTGATGCGCGCGCTGGGCATCGAGGACGAGAACGGCTTCGCGCGGCGCGCCGTCCTCGTCGTCGACCCGTCCGACGAGATCCAGTTCACGATGGTGACCGCCGGTTCCGTGGGCCGTAACCCCAGGGAGGTTCTGCGGGTGCTCGACGCCCTCCAGACCGACGAGCTGTGTCCGTGCAACTGGAACAAGGGCGAGGACACCCTCGACCCCGTCGCGCTCCTGTCGGGCGAGTGATCCCTGTGGGACTCGACGAACTCAAGGCGGCCATACCGGAGTACGCCAAGGACCTGCGGCTGAACCTCGGTTCGGTCATCGGCAACAGCGAGCTGCCGCCGCAGCGGCTCTGGGGCACGGTGCTGGTCTGTGCGATCGCCTCGCGCTCACGGGCGGTGCTCCTGGCGCTGGAGCCGGAGGCCAGGGCCCGGCTGAGCCCCGAGGCGTACACCGCCGCCAAGTCGGCCGCGGCCGTGATGGCGATGAACAACGTCTTCTACCGGACCCGGCATCTCCTGTCGGACCCCGAGTACGGGAAGCTCCGCGCGGGGCTGCGGATGAATGTGCTCGGCAACCCGGGTGTGGAGAAGATCGACTTCGAACTGTGGTCGCTCGCCGTCTCCGCCGTCAACGGCTGCGGTCAGTGCCTGGACTCGCACGAGCGGGCGCTGCGCAAGGCGGGCGCGGACCGGGAGACGGTCCAGGAGGCGTTCAAGATCGCATCGGTGATCCAGGCGGTCGGTACGACGCTGGACGCGGAGGCCGTACTCGCCGAGGCCGAAGCCGCGGGCGCGGGCGAGGGCGCGGGCGGGTAGGACGCGTCAGCGGAGTGGGGCCGGGCGACCGGGTCGGGCGACCCGGTGGCCGGGAGTACGCGGAAGGGTCCCGAGGAGGGTGTCCTCGGGACCCTTCGAGCTGTACGGGCTGTACGGGCTGTACGTACGGGCCGGCGCTGTACCGGCCGTACGGCTCCGGCGCTGTACCGGCCGTACGGCTCCGGCGCTGTACCGGCCGTACGGCTCCGGCGCCCGCCGGTGCTATCGCTTGAGCGCGTCCATCAGGTCCCTCATGTCCTCGACCATGGCGGGCTGGACACCGGAGAAGTCGATCGCACCGGGCGCCTTGAGATCGCCGGTGGCGGGGTTCACGGCATAGTTGACGGCCTGGCTGACCGTGATCGTGAGCACCGCCTGGCCGTCGAGGACCTTCAGCTCCGGGGAATCACCCGAGGGGTCCGTCACCATATAGGCGCGCTCGCCCAGGTCCGGTATCCGCATGACCCGCCGCTCCAGCGCTCCGTCGGGAGCGAGCCGCGTCACCGTCGCGTCGAACTCGGGGCCCGGATCGGTCCGCTTGTGCAGCGAGTAGTCGATGTCGACGCCGACGTACGCGACCGGACGGGAGTCGTTCTTGACCTCGTTCCGCCGGCCCGCCATCAGTGTCAGACTGCAGAAGGCCCGGTCGATCGCGAGCTGTTCGTCCACCGCCGCCCTCGGGAACTGCCGTTTGCCGAGCAGGGCCGACATGGCCGGAAGTTCCGCGTCCTGGCAGAGATCACGGCTGACCTGGTAACCGCCCAGATCCGGCTCGGTCCCGCCGTACGCGTACAGTCCGGCGGCCCAGACGGCGGAGGCGACGAGCGCGCCGCCGAGCGCCCACGGCCAGGGCGTCCGCTGGGACGGCAGCCGGGAGAGACGGGGCAGCTGGAGCAGCCGGGACGGGCTCCGGCCGACGATCGTCTCGGACTCACCGACGGTGCCGGGGCCGGACGAGGCACCGGGACCGGAGGCCGGCGGCGGTGCGTCATCGCCCGTCCGGGGAGCCGGTACGGAGGGCGTGGCCCGGGACGGGCCGTCCGGCGGATCGTCCCCGGTGCCTTCCAGTTCCGGCTCGGAGATCATTCCCGGCCGTCCGTGCCCTCGGCGACCGCCGGTGTGCTCGGGGGCGCCGCGGCGGACGCCATGACCGGCTCGGGCTCCCGCGCCGCCGTGTCGGCCGGCGGCGCCGGGTGCCGCAGGTCCCGTTCCGCGCTGTAGGCGCGGAGATAACCGACAACGGTGTTGGTGACCGCCACCAGCGGCACCGCGACCACCGCCCCGGCGATACCCGCGACCAGGCCGCCCGCAGCGACGGCGAGGACCACCGCGAGCGGATGCACCCGCACCGCGCGGCCCAGGATGAACGGCTGGAGGACATGGCCCTCGATCTGCTGCACCCCGAGCACGATGAGCAGGACCATCAGGGCGGTGAACACATCCTGCGTCACCAGCGCCACGACCACGGCCAGCGCCCCCGAGATCACCGCCCCGACCAGCGGGATGAACGCCCCGAGGAAGATGATTACCGCCAGCGGGACGGCCAGCGGGACTTCGAGGAAGTAGAGCCCGAGCCCGATGAAGAGCGCGTCGATCAGCGCCACGATCACCGTGCCGCGCACATAGGCGGTCAGGGTGTGCCAGGCGCGCGGCCCGGCTCCCGCGACGCCCTCACGCGCCTGGGCCGGGACCAGCTTGAGCGACCACTGCCAGACCTTCTTGCCGTCGTACAGCAGGAAGAGCGTCGAGAACATCGCGAGGAAGATACCGGTCAGCAGCTCCACGATCACCGTCACGCCCTGGAGCCCGGCGGAGGTGATCTCCTCGGTATTGGAGCCGATGGCGTCGCTCAGGCTCTTCGCGATGTCGTTGATCTGGTCCTCGGTCACATGGAACGGGCTGTTGAGCAGCCAGCGCTTCAGCTCCTCGATACCGTCCGTGACCCGGTTGGAGAGATCGTCGATGTTCTCCACGACCTGCCACACGACGAACCAGCCGACCAGCCCCATGAGGACGAATCCGGCGATCGCCGTGAGGGCGGTGGCCACTCCGCGCGGCACCCCCAGCCGTTTGAGCCAGGCGACCGTGGGCTGGAGCAGCGCGGTGATGAGCAGGGCGGCGACGAAGGCCATGACGACGAGCTGTACGGCGCTGATGACGCGCATCAGCACCCAGACCGTCCCGGCGAGGACGAGCAGCCGCCAGGCGGCCTCGCCCGCGACCCGCATACCCCAGGGGATGGCGGAGACGGGGTCGGGCTTGGCGGAGACGGCGGGGGCGTACGAAGGGGGCGGCGGGACGGATTCGGGCGCGGGGGCGGGGGCGGGCACGGCGACCGGCACCGGGGGTTCGTCGGCCGCGGCCGCGGCCCTGCGCCGTTCCAGCTGCTCACCCATTCGCGTCAGTCCCGTACCCATCTGGCTGAGCCACGCCGGCACTCTCGACATGATGTTTCCTCTTCCCCCCGTCCTTCGCCCCATGTGCTTCCCCGAAGATGTTCGAATCGACCGTACACGGGTGAAGCCGTATACAAGGGTGAAGCCCCCTGCCGTAGGACGGCGGGGGGCTTCATGAGGTTGAGCGCCGGGCGGAACCGGTGTGCTCGGCTAGTACCAGTTGTTGGCCTGCCAGAACGACCAGGCGGCACAGGGGCTGCCGTAGCGGTCCGAGTTCATGTAGCTCAGGCCCCACTTGATCTGGGTGGCCGGGTTGGTCTGCCAGTCGGCGCCGGCCGAGGACATCTTCGAGCCGGGCAGCGCCTGCATCAGACCGTACGCGCCGGAGGACGGGTTCTGCGCCTGGTAGTTCCAGCCGGACTCGTGGTCCACGATGTTGCTGAAGCACTGGAACTGATCGGCGGGGATCATCTGCCGTGCGATCGCCTGGACCTGGGCCACGGTGTACGAGCTCTGCGCCGCGAACGAGGAGGCGGAACGCACCTCGTCACGGCTCGCGCGCTCGGCCGCCTCCTTGGCCTCCCGCTCGCGCTCGACCTCGTCGTCGGCGGCCTCCTTCTTCGCCTTGGCGTCCTTGGCGGCCTGGATACGGGCCGCTTCCTCCGCGGACTTCTTCGCGGACGCGTCGGCCGCCGCGGCCTGCACGTCGGCCTGCTGGGTCAACGACGCGGTCTGCACCTGCGCCTGCTGGCCCGCGGGAATGTCTGCGAGGAGCGTCGTGTCGGCTGCGGCCGCCTCGAAATTGTCGCCCGAAACCTGGGGGTCGCCCGAGGCGACACCCACGACAGCGCCGACGGTGGTGACCGCGGTGGCCGATGCCACGGCGAATCCCCGGACCGAGATCCGGCTCACACGGTGTCCTTCCAGCATCGCCCGTGTACGTGACCTCACGGACGCGATCGTGCCCCTGGCACTGGCCTCCGCACTACTGGGTCACGGGAGACACGGGCCCGGTGGGCAACCCCCTTGCGGGGACTGCCGCGTGGTGCACGGGCGGCATACGGCGGCAGTTGTGGAGTTGTGTGGTGCAGCACCACTGGGGGTGCGCGTGTGCCGCATGCGGGGCCTGACGGAAGCAAGACTCTGCCGGAAGGCAACGCCATGAGGCAATTCTTCGTTGCGTGGGAAAGCTCACACTCTGTTTTGGCCGGGGAGAAAAAGGAAAGAGCCGCACGGCACAACGCCGCCCGGCTAAGCTGTTGCGCTCTGCCGGGCGGCGTGAACTGTGGCGATACGGCCTAGATCTGACCGTCCTCCAACATTTCGGTCACCAGCGCCGCGATCTGCGAGCGCTCGGAGCGGGTCAGGGTGACATGCGCGAAAAGCGGATGACCCTTCAGCTTCTCGACGACCGCGACAATTCCGTCGTACCGGCCCACCCGCAGATTGTCGCGCTGCGCCACGTCGTGGGTCAGCACCACCCGGGAGTTCGCCCCGATCCTGGAGAGAACGGTCAGCAGGACATTCCGCTCCAGGGACTGGGCCTCGTCGACGATGACGAACGCGTCGTGCAGGGAGCGTCCCCGGATATGGGTGAGCGGCAGCACTTCGAGCATGCCGCGCCCCAGCACCTCCTCGATCACCTCGCGGCCCGCGACCGCCGAGAGCGTGTCGAAGACCGCCTGTGCCCACGGGCTCATCTTCTCGGCCTCGGTGCCGGGCAGATAGCCCAGCTCCTGCCCGCCCACCGCGTACAGCGGCCGGAAGACCATCACCTTCTGATGCTGCCGGCGCTCCAGGACCGCCTCCAGGCCCGCGCAGAGGGCCAGCGCCGACTTGCCGGTGCCGGCCCGGCCGCCCATCGACACGATGCCGATGTCGGGGTCGAGGAGGAGATCGAGGGCGATGCGCTGCTCGGCGCTGCGGCCGTGGATCCCGAAGGCCTCACGGTCGCCGCGGACGAGCCGGACATTGCCCTCGGCCGTGACCCGGCCGAGCGCCTTGCCGCGCTCGGACTGGAGCACCAGCCCGGTGTGCACGGGCAGCTCGCTCGCCTCGGGCACATAGAGCGACTCCTCGGTGAAGAGGAGGTCGACCTGGTCCGCGGCGAGCGTCAGCTCGCTCATCCCGGTCCAGCCGGAGGAGTCGGTGATGGCGAGCTCGGCGCGGTACTCCTCGGCGAGGAGGCCGACCGACGACGCCTTGATGCGCAGCGGCAGGTCCTTGGAGACGACCGTGACGTCGTACCCCTCGGCCTGGAGATTGCGCGCGACCGCGAGGATCCGTGAGTCGTTGTCCCCCAGACGGAAGCCGGCGGGCAGGATGCCGGGATCAGAGTGGTTGAGCTCGACACGCATCGTGCCGCCCAGGTCGCCCAGCGGAATGGGGGCGTCGAGACGGCCGTACCGGACCCGGAAGTCGTCGAGCAGGCGCAGAACCTGCCGGGCGAAATAGCCGAGTTCCGGATGGTGCCTCTTGGCCTCCAACTCCGTGATCACCACGATCGGCAGCACTACCTCGTGCTCGTCGAAGCGGGACATGGCGTTCGGATCGGCCAGCAGGACGCTGGTGTCGAGAACATAGGTGCGCCTGTCGGGCATGCGGCGCTTTGTGCTGGTCACCACGGAAGGACGTACCCCCTCGAATGAGGT
Source organism: Streptomyces sp. NPDC055025 (assembly GCF_053608565.1). NCBI lineage: Bacteria > Bacillati > Actinomycetota > Actinomycetes > Kitasatosporales > Streptomycetaceae > Streptomyces > Streptomyces sp. NPDC055025. The sequence continues at coordinate 127,526 of NZ_JBSGVS010000012.1, read as the reverse complement.
CGGGGTGCGACGGCGTCGCGGGCGGGTGGGCCGGGCTCGGGCCCCATGCGCGGGCCGAGCTCCGGCCCTCCATGTCGCCCGTACGTCTGACCGCACGGTCGTCCTGGTGCAAAGGGCCTCCCGGGCGGACGGCCCCATGCCGTCCGCTGAGATGCGACATCCACGGACCTGGCTTTCGGACATCGACCTGGAGGAGGTATTCCCTCGAACACGCGCGGCCATGCCACGGCATATGACGGACGCCTGGTGAACCACAGGTGAAGCGGGTGCGTGACGGCCCGGCGAGGGGTCCGCGCGACCCTCGCGGGGCGCCTGCCACGGCCCTCGACGGCGCCCGGACGCCCCTGCGGGCCCCCCGGGAACGACGCGCCGCGAGGCCTCGCGAAAGGACCCGTACAGCCTAGTACGGGGCCCTTGCGCCGGGAAGGAGCGGAAGGTCAGGTTCCGTAGCGGCGGTGGCGCGCCGCGTAGTCACGCAGGGCGCGCAGGAAGTCGACCTTGCGGAAGGCGGGCCAGAAGACTTCGCAGAAGTAGTACTCCGAGTGGGCGCTCTGCCAGAGCATGAAACCGGACAGACGCTGCTCACCGCTGGTGCGGATGACCAGGTCGGGGTCCGGCTGGCCACGGGTGTAGAGATGGGACGAGATCAGGTCGGTGTCGACGATCTCGGCGAGCTCCTCGAAGGTGGTGCCCTTGTTCGCGTGGTCCGTCAACAGGGAGCGGACCGCGTCCGCGATCTCCTGCCTGCCGCCGTAACCCACGGCGACATTGACGAGTATTCCCTTGTTGCCGATGGTGGCCTGCTCGGCCTCCTTGAGGACCATCTGCGTACGGCCGGGAAGCAGGTCCAGCGTGCCGACGTGATGGACCCGCCAGCGGCCGTCGGCCGCCAGGGCGCGGACCGCGTTCTCGATGATGCCGAGAAGGGGGATCAGCTCGTCCTCGGGACGGTCGAGATTGTCCGTGGAGAGCAGCCAGAGTGTGACGACCTCCACATTGGTCTCGGAGCACCAGCCGAGGAGTTCCTGGATCTTGCTGGCTCCGGCCTTGTGTCCCTGCTCGGCCGTGCCGCCGGACGCCTTCGCCCAGCGGCGGTTGCCGTCGAGGATGACGCCGATGTGCTTGGGCACCTGGGCATGATCGAGGCGGCCTTCCACCCGGCGTGCGTAGAGCCCGTACACCAGGTCGCGCAAGTTCACTGAGTCCACCTCTCGATTCCATGGGGACCGGCGCGTCCGCCGGCGGGATCCTGGGGCCGGCCCTGGAACCCCGAAGCCGTCACATTACTGCGCGGCCCCCACAGGGACCCAACCCGGTCTGTCAGAAGTCCGTGATAAGGAATGAACCGTGACTGATTTTCCCCCTTACCTCGCAGCCGACGACCGGTACGACTCCATGGAGTACCGGCGCAGCGGACGCAGCGGCCTGAAACTGCCCGCGATCTCGCTCGGCCTCTGGCACAACTTCGGTGACGACCGGACCCTCGATTCGCAGCGCGCCATCCTGCGCCGCGCCTTCGATCTGGGCGTCACGCACTTCGATCTGGCGAACAACTACGGGCCCCCGGCGGGATCCGCCGAGCTGAATTTCGGCAAGATCTTCGCGCAGGACTTCTCGGCCTATCGTGACGAACTCATCATTTCCACCAAGGCCGGATATCTCATGCATCCCGGACCTTACGGTGAATGGGGTTCGCGCAAGTATCTCCTGTCGTCGCTCGACGCCTCCCTGGACCGGATGGGCCTCGATTACGTCGATATCTTCTACTCGCACCGATTCGACCCGGATACTCCGCTCGAGGAGACGATGGGCGCGCTGGCCTCCGCCGTGCGGCAGGGCAAGGCGCTGTACGTCGGTGTGTCGTCGTACACCGCGGAGCAGACCGCGGAGGCGGCCCGGCTGCTGAAGGAGATGGGTGTTCCCGCGCTCATCCACCAGCCGTCCTATTCGATGATCAACCGCTGGACCGAGGACGACGGTCTGCTGGACACGCTGGAGGCGGCCGGGATGGGCTGTATCTCCTTCGTGCCGCTGGCCCAGGGACTTCTGACGAACAAGTACCTGAAGGGGATTCCGGAGGGTTCGCGGGCCACGCAGGGCAAGTCCCTCGACCCGGATCTGCTGTCGGACGAGGTCACGCGCCGGTTGAACGGGCTGGACGAGATCGCGCGGCGAAGGGATCAGTCGCTGGCGCAGCTCGCGCTGAACTGGGTGCTGCGCGACCCCCGGATGACGTCGGCGCTGATCGGCGCTTCGAGCGTGAAGCAGCTGGAGGAGAATGTCGCGGCGCTGGCCGGGGCACCGCTCTCCGCCGATGAGCTCAAGGAGATCGACAGCTTCGCGGTGGACACCGAGGGCACGAACATCTGGGCCGGACGGGGCTGACGCTCCGCGGTCCATGACCGGGCGGGCCGACGGGAAGGTGGTCGGCCCGTCCGGTCGTTTGGAGTCTGATTCGACGTGCGTCGGGGGTCCGCCTTCACGTGCCGGGGCGGGCCGGACAAGAAAACGGGCCGGTCCGTGGGGGGGATACGGACCGGCCCGAGGGGGGGTTTCCACCATAACCCTTCGTAAGGGATGGTGCGCGCCACGACAGGCCGTGATGACGCTCCGAAGGCGCCGGAAGGCCCCGCGGGGCCCGGAATTCCGGAGCTCACAGGGGTTCGGGGCCGGGCGTGGCGAGTAGTAGCCACGCCGCGTCGTAACCCTCAGGAGCGATGAGCCGGGGTCGGCGGGCTTGACGCGGAGTGTGCGAACTGGGGCCCGGCTTCCGGTGGGGACCCGGTCGCCGCTGGAGGCCCCGGCTCCGATGAGGCCCGGTCGCCGCTCGATGTCCGGACTCCGCTCTCCGCGCGCGTCACGCGGCGGCGAGGCCGCCGAGGAGGATGCCGATCAGGGCTCCGGTGATCATGAAGGGTCCGAACGGGATCGACGACTTACGGCCCGCCCGGCGCAGCAGGATCAGCCCGAGCCCGTACAGCGCGCCCAGCAGAAACCCGGCGAACGCGCCGACGAAGAGGACCCGCCAGCCGTACCAGCCGAGGGCGACCCCGAGCGAGAGCGCGAGCTTCACATCGCCGAAGCCCATCCCGTTCGGGTTGATCAGGAAGAGCAAGAAGTAGCAGGCGCCGAGGGCCACTCCGCCGAGCAGGGCCGACGGCCAGGAGCCGCCGGCGGCGGGGAGCAGCGCCGCCGCACCGAGCAGCACCGCCGCCGCGGCGGCGAGGGGCAGCGTCAACTGGTCCGGCAGCCGGTGGACATGACGGTCCACCAGGGCGAGCAGTACGGCGAAGGGCGTGAACAGCAGCCAGACGGCGAGTTCGGGGCGTGGCCCGGTCGCCGCCGCGAGGGCCGCGCAGGAGAGGGCGGCGAGCAGAGGGATGAGGACGGAGGGAGCGTAGGCGGCGGGGGCGACAGCGACGACGGGAGGTCGCGGTTCGTCGGGCTCAGCGGCGGTGACCGCCTCCGTGGTCGCGGGCGGGGTCGTCGCGAGCGGAGCCGGGGCGAGCGGAGCCGGGGCCGGGGCCGCGTCCTTGTCGTCGGGCGCGGGCGCGGGCGCGTGGGCCGTGTCGGGCGCGGGGCGCTCCGCCTCCGTACCGGGCGTACCGGGCGTACGGGGCGTACGAGCGGGAACGCCCGCGTCGCAGCCCGCGCAGCGCGTACCGCCGAGCCATCCGCCGGCCGGACCGGTGATCGGGTGTCCGGCGGGACAACTGCCGCGCCACGCCTGCTCCGGCTCGACCGAGAGCCGGTACGCGGCTCGTGGCAGCAGCAGTCCGGTGGCTCCGCCCCAGAGAGCGGCGACGACGATCAGCGTGACGTACACAGCACCGACCCTAGAGCCGCCGGCCGGGCCCGGTCATGGGCCCAGGGGCCCACTCCCGGTGCCGCCGGACAGGGCCCAGGACCCAGAAGCGGCGGCCCCGGGACATGGTCCGGCCGCCGGGCGCTACGGTCTACGGCCATGGGCACTTGGCGGAACGGCACCGGACAGTTGACGATCGCGGGGCAGGACGGCCCGGTGGATCTGGAGATCGCCGCGTCGTACGGGACACGGCGGCGCGGTCTGCTCGGGCGCGACGGGATCGACGGCGCGCTGCTGATCACCCCGTGCAACAGCGTGCACACCTTCCGGATGCGCTTCGCGATCGATGTGGCTTATCTGGACAAGGAGTTGACGGTCGTCGACATCCATACGCTGCGGCCGGGACGGCTCGCCGTGCCGCGCTGGAAGGCCCGTCACGTACTGGAGGCGGAGGCCGGTGCGATGGCGCGCTGGGGCCTGCGGCCCGGCACCAGGGTGAGCGTGGCACCGGGGGCGTGAACGAGCCTCGGACCGGGGCTACTTGAGCTTGGTGGCCTGGGCCTGGAGCAGCGCGGCGGGCATCCGCGGGGTGCCGGCGTCCTCCAGGTTCGCCGTGTAGAAGGTGGCCACGGTGCCGCCGACCCGTACGACATGGAACACCAGCGGGACCGGTTCGCCCTCGAAGTCGCCCGTCACCTGGTAGGCGAGCGCGTCGTCGCCCACCTCGACCGGTGGCAGCAGCTTCACTCCGGTGTACTTCGACGGGCTGTCACCACCGGTCGCCGTGAAGCCGTCGGCGCAGGCGGTGACGGCGGTACGGAGCCTGCTGAGCACGGTGCCCGCGCCCTGCCCGCCGTGGGCGGTGAGAAACTCCGAGACGGCGGGACGGCCGTTCGGCGAGCCGACGAGCTGCCGGTACGCGACGGCCTTGCCCAGCGGCTCCGGTTTGCCGTTGATCACGGCGGTCAGGGGCAGGCACTCGGCCTTTCCCGCCGTCTCGCCCCGTGGCGGCGGAGCGGCCATCCGTTCGACCGTGAAGCCGGACACATCGCCGTCGGTGAGCACCGCCCGGTCCAGTTCGTCCTGGCCGAGCACCCTGCCGTCACTCGCGCCGATACCGGTCAGACCGGGCCGGGGCCTCGGTTCCTCGGACGGTTCGCCGGTCGGGGCGGCGGGGGCCGTGGCGGGGGCCGTGGCCGTCGCGTCGGCCTTCGCGTCGGCGCTCTTCCTCGACGTCTGCCCGTCGCTCCGCTCCCCGCCTCCGCAGGCGCCCGTGAGTCCCAGTGCCAGCGCGGCGGCCGTCGCGGCCAGGACGACGCGACGTGACATGACCGGCATATCCGCGGTGCGCGTCCTCATGACGGTTCCCCCATCTCGCTGGACCTGCGACTCAGCGGCCTGCCGCGCGCCGGCTGTTCCCGCACGCTAGCAACGGCTTTCTCCAGCACGCATGGGCCTACGGACCCAAGACGCGCCCGCGGGGCCCTACCCGCGCCCTCATGCCGATACGCCCGGTACGCCTCGTCCGTACACCTGTACGCCCGTACGCCTTGCTCACCGGTTCCCGCGCCCGTTCACTCCGGGCGTCGTACCGGTACGGGACCCAGCCGGGGCCAGCGGGCTCGTATCCGTGCGGCCATGTCCGTAGCGAGCCGTCCAACGGCGCCCAGCCTGGAGTCGGCGGCTTCGGCGGTGGTGGAGCCGGTGTCAGCGGCGGTGCCGGCGCTCTCTTCGGTCAGCCGGGCGACCACATCGAGACGGTGCAGCAGCCGCTGGCGGGCGGAGGCCGTGCCCCACTTCCAGTCCCGGCGCGGCAGCCTGGCGAGATGGTCGACCGCGCCCCGGTGGTCCCGTCGGACGAGGGCGTCGCCGCGGATCAGCCAGCCGGCGCACGCGTCGGCGAGGTCGCCCTCCGGCGAGGTGCCCGTCATGTCGCGCCAGACCGAACGGTAGGCGGCCTCCGCCGCGCCGACCAGGGGCGCGGGGGCGGCGGTGACGCACCAGCAGGTCGGGAAGCCGATCCGTACGTAGGCCAGTTCCATCAGTCCGCTGCCGAGGGACGCCTGCTCGAAGTCGACGAAGCGGATCCCGTCCGGGGTGTGGAGATCGTTGCCGGGGCAGGGATCGCCGTGCAGCAGGGCCGGGCGGAGCGGTGGCCGGCCCAGTCGTTCGACCAGGCCGCCGAGTTCGTGGCGGACGGCGGCGGGGACGGCGGCTCCGAGCACCTGGGCGAGCGTGAGGAACGAGTCGATGTCGGCGTCGCCGGGGCCCGACCAGGGCGGCAGCGCGGCCAGTTCGGCCACGGGCGCGGCGTCACTCGCGGGGGCGGCGTCGCTCGCTGGGGCCGCTTCGTTCGCGGATTCGGCTTCGTCCGCGGGTCCGGCGTCGCTCGCGGAGGCCACTTCGTCCACGGGTCCGGCAGCCGGGGCGGAAGCGTGCAGCCGGGCCAGGGCCTCGGCGTACGCGACCTCCCATCCCTCGGCGGGCGGCCGGTGTTCCAGCAGCTCCATGACCAGCAGCCGCGCGTCGTCGTCCGTACCGAGCAGCCGTGGTACGACGGGGTGCGCCGCCCTGCCCGCGAGCCGTAGCGCGGCCACCTCACGGGCGTATCTCCCGGCGGCCTCGGGTCCGCCGAGGAGCTGTTTGACGACGGCGGGCCCGCCACCGGACAGTTCGACCCGCCACACCCGTGAACGCGGACTGCTGTCGAGCACGCGCGCCCCGCGCGGAACACCCAGCGTGGCCCGCAGTTCCTCACCGAAGGGGACGCCTGTCCGCTTGTTCACTCGCTCCCCTGCCCGCTCGTCCGTCCGTCCGTCCGCGTCATCCAACGCCGTCGCGGCGGTGAGCGGCAACTCCCTTTCCCGCTCGGCGCACCCCTGCGGAACGGGGATGTCCTACGCGTGCGGGATCTCTGCGAGCGGTGTCACCTCGGCGCCGGGGAAGGCAGCGACGGCCGTTTCGACGGCGTCCACGGTGTACGTCGTCGGCTCGTCGTCCGAGGCCAGCAGACGGGCCCTGGTCACCGTGCCCGCCGGGTCCGTGAGCCAGTACGTCTCCGGGTCGACGCGGTCGTCGGGATGGAGGACCATGACCCCGGTCCCGCGCGCGAAGGCCACGGCCAGCTCGGGCTCGGTCACGGGCGCGCCATGGGCGGCCGTCGACGGCTGGACCTGGATGTCGAGGCTCATCGCCACGTCGCCGCGCACGGGTCGGTACGTACAGAGGACGAACGCCTCCCAGTCGCGTTCGCCGAAGTCGTCCCGGCCGGCGCAGACGTCCACCTGACCGCGCGGCACCCGCACCACGTCGGCCAGTGCCTGGGTCAGCTCGGCCGGCTCCAGCCGTCTGCTGAGCAGGAAATTGCAGATCACGGTACGTACCCCCGGTCAACGGCTCCGGCGTGCGCGGGAGCGTGCGGATGCTGTTCCTGGACGTACACAACCTCGTCGGAAGCGCGACGCTACGCGCCGCGCCCGACGCGGTCATGGGCCCCAGGACCCAGTCCGGTCCCATTCGTCCCACGCCCCGTCTCCCGCCGGTCCCGTCTCACAGCTCGCGGCTCCCGGCTCCCGGCTCCCGGCTCCCGGCTCCCGGCGGTCCCGTACCCGGCCCCCGGCGATCCCGTACCCGGCTCTCACTCGTCCCGCAGGACCGTGGTCACTGCGGGGACGGTGTCGCTCCCGTACAGCTCGGTCCAGCGCCTCTCGTCGGCCTCGTCGCCGATCCTGATGCCGAACGTCCAGGTCGGGTCGAGGAACAGCGTCCGGCCGCCCTCGAAGTCCAGCGCCAGGCATCTGCACTCCACCCCGGGGGCGGAGTGGACGCGCACGCGCAGGCAGCGCAGTTCGTCCCTGCCGTCGCCGAAGAGCTGTTCGCCGTACGAGGCGACGATCACCTCGTCCTCGGCCTCGGCCAGCGTCCCGATGTCGTCCCAGCCGACGGACGGCACCCGCGCGCAGCCCAGCCGCTCGAACTGGCCGAGCGACTCGAACCTCAGCAGCCCCTCGTCCAGCCGCAGCCATACGGCCACCGGCTGGGGCCGGAACTCGGCCACGGCACCGTCCCGGTCGATCCAGCCCGGGACGAGGACATCCCGGACATGGTGGTCACGGAGTGCCTCCTCGACCGTCGCGCGCGCACTCATCGCGGCGGCCTCCTCAGCCCCGTTGCCCAGTCCATCCCGTCATCCCTTCTTCCCCGGTGCCTTCTTGGTGATCTCGATCGAGGTATCGAGTCCCTCACCGCTCCGGAGCGCGGTCCAGAAGTCGCCGTTCTCCCTCAGGACGATGGTCACGCCCCTGCCACGATAGATCAGCCCTTCCGGCTCGCCCTTCTTCAGCGTGCCCTTGCCGACGAGCTCGAAGGTGCCGTCCTCGATGGCCCCGGCGATGTCCTCACGGAACCGCGGGCCGTCCTCCTTGAGCCTCCTGTACCTGGTGCCCAGGGCGTCCTCGACAAGCTTCTTGTGGCGCAGGAAGTGGTCCTTGAACTTCCTCGCGTCACCCTCGCCGACCGTCGGCTTCCTGGCGGACTCGGCCTCTTCCGGCGACATGTCGCAGTCGTCGTTGTGGACGAGCACCGCCGAGGAGCCGACGAAGACGTAGTACGTGTGGATGCCCGCGACGGTGAGGTCATGGGTGGTCCTGGGCTCGGTGTAGCGGCCGACGGCCACGACGCGCGCCGCCGCCCCGGACGGGGTACGCAGTTCGTCACCGGGCACGATCTCGCCGGCGTCGGCCCAGCGGGCCCGGTCGCTCAGCCAGAACGGGTGGGTGTCGGTCGCCGTGATCACCGCGGGGCCCGAGGCCGTGGCGACCGTGAGCCGGGTGAAGTCCTTGTCGTCGTGGGTGGTGATGGTCCGTACGACGGGCCGGGCCCGTGTCACCCCGGTCACCGGGTCCGTGGCCAGGACGCGGGTGCCCACCGGGATCCGGTCGATGGCCATACGGCGGCCGTCGGCGAGCAGCACCGGGGTGCCGGGCAGGAAGCTGTGGCGGACGGGACAGGCGACGGGCTCCTTGTCCGGCTTCTCCTTGTCGCCGTCCCCGGGTTTGTCCTTGTCGCCGGCCTTCCCGGCGTTCTCGGCGTCGAGTCTCCGTTGCGCGTCGGCGAGTCTGTCCTCCGCCTCACCGACCCGCTTGCGGTTCTTGATCAGGCCCCTGATGCCGTCGTACAGATCGCCGCCGTGCTTCTTCAGCTTTCCGACCAGTTCGACGGCCTTCTTCCACTTCCACGGCGCCCCGTACTTCGCCGCGAGTTTGCCGACGGCGCCGCCGACAAGGCTGAGCAGCACATTGACGAGGGTCTCCGTGCAGGCGCCCATGTCGCCCTTGGTGACACAGTCGAGGGCGTCGGTGATCCCCAGCTCGTCGGCGAGGATCTTCGCCAGCTCCTCGGCGGCCTCCTTGGCCTTGTCGGAGTCGGTCCGCTCGGCGGCCTGGGCGTCCTGGAGTTCCTTGAGTGCGGCCTCGTAGTCGATCTGGGTCGGGGTCTTCCCGCCGGTCTCGTCCGGATCGCCTTCACCCGGATCCCCTTCGCCGGGATCGCCTTCACCCGGATCACCCTCGCCCGTACCGATGTCGTCCGTACCGCCGGTGCCACCCGTGCCACCCGGGCCTCCGGTGTCGGTGGCCGGGTCGCCTGCCGGGTCGTCCGCGCCGGGACCGTCCTGTTCGCCGACGGCCTCGGTGTCCCCGCCCCCGCCCCCGCCGCAGTCGCTCCCACCGGTGATCCGGCACACCTGCGTGCTGATCCCCTCGGCGATGACCGGCCCGGCCCCGGTCGCCACCAGCGCGCCGACGATCGCGGCGACGACGACCACCAGACCGACGTACTCGATGGCTCCCTGACCCCGCTGCGCTCCGCGCAGTCCCAGCAGACGCGTGTCCGTACGCGGCATGACCCGCCGTACGCGACGACGAAAACGACGCACTACCCCCAGTGGCGACATGAAAGGAGGTTATGTGTCCATTCCTGTACGGTCTTGGGCCCTGGGGCCCAAGTCGGGACTCAAATCCCCTTCCGCGCAAGGGCCATGATCACGGACACGGCACGCCGAAGGGGCCCGGTCCACGCGGACTTCGCGGTGGACCGGGCCCCTCGGCCGTGGCATGCGCGTACGGGGCGTGGCACCTGGGGCGTGACAGGTGCCATGACGGAGCGTCAGCTCTGCGAGCCGCCGCTCCCCCCGCGCGGGAAGGAGACCTCCACGCGACGGTTCTTCTTGCGGCCTTCCTCGTTGCTGTTGTCGGCGATCGGGTACTGCTCGCCGTACCCCCGGATCTCGTAGGTGATCCCGGCCGACGCCAGCTCCTGGTCCAGCACACCGTGCACGGCTTCGGCCCGCTGCTTGGAGAGCACATCGCCGTGCGCGGCCGAGCCGAGGTTGTCGGTGAAGCCGAAGACCCGGACCTTCGACGCGCCCTGCAGCTTGATCTCGTCGGCGATCGCGGCGATACGGTCGTTCGCGGCCGGCGACAGCCTGGCACTGTCCTTGCCGAAGAGGACCTCGGCCTGGAGCGCGAACTTCACGGTCTGGTTGGTGTCCTCACGACGCTCCTCACCGCCCTCGGACTCGACGACCGAGATGATGTCCAGCACCTTGGCCGGGGCGAGCGTGGCACCGCTGCGGAGCTTGAGACCGGGGGAGTTGCCGTCCACCTCGGGTGGTGGCGAGGTCGACTCCGTGCCCGGCGGAATACTCGGAGTCTCGTCGGCGCGGGCGCCGGCGGCCATGGTGAACTGCACACTGGTGAAGAGGACGGCGGCGGCGACAGCCGTGACCGCCGGACGCCTGGAGACCCTGCGTACGCGGGACGTCGTGGCACCCATCAGGAGATCGCAATCGTGGCGTTCGGCATCTGGGGAAGCTGGATGTCGACCTGGGTCGTGGAGTCCGGAGGCGCCGGGAACTGGGCGAAGATGGAAATCTTCTCATTCGCCTTGATCGCCACGATCCCCGTGGTGGTCAGCGGATGGCCTTCCGTGTCGCGCAGCACGTAGTAACGCTTCTTCTCCGCCTTGTCCACGACCGTGAAGCCCGCCAAGGACCTTCCCGTGCGCACGACTTGCGTTTCCTTGCCGTTCCAGCTGATCGGCGCGTACTGCTGAGAGGAACTCGTATTCGTGAGGGTGCCGCTCACGGTGAGAAAGCCGCCCTCGTCGCGCTGGGCGGAGTGGATGACGATTTCGAGTCCGTTCGCGGCGCGCATGGTCGCCAGGACCTGGCTGGTGTCCGGTGACTCGCCACCGGCGCCGTCGTCCTTCGGCGTCTCCTTGCTCGGCTCGGCGGACGCCGAGTTTCCGCCGTCCTCCGTGGCGCCGTCCCCCCCGCCACCGCCGCAGGCCGTCAGAGAGACGGTCAGCGCGGTGGCCGCGAGGGCCACCGCCGCAGCCCTGCGCGCCTTCGCTCCGTGCCACATACTCATGAGTGCCATTCCTTTGCGTTCGCTCGCGGTCAGTCCTGGGCCAGTCGGACGGAGAATAGAACGGCCATGTCCGGGAGAAGGTCAAGATGCTCCGGATCGATGTCCCAGTCCGTGCCGCCGTCGCAGCGGAGCGTGCCCGGTGACACCGGCTCGGCGTCGTCCGGGTTCTCCGGCTCCTCCCCGTCCTCCGGCTGCTGCTCCTCCTCGGCGGGATCGAAGTCGCACCGGGGGTTGACGACCGCCGTGGCTCGGGCCTCGGCGTATTCGTCCTCGGTTCCCGGGAGGATGCTGGCGCCCATCGGTTCCTGGCTGACCACGCCGACCGTGAAGCCCCAGCGGCCGTCGGTCAGCGAGCCGCACTCGCCCGGCTGCACATCGGCGCCGTTCTCCTCGGCGAAGCGGGTCGCGGCCTGGCAGCCGTTCCACGTGCCGATCGGATGGCCGTTGAAGACATCGTCGAGGAATCCCGGGTCCAGCAGACCCCCCAGGAGATCGCCACGGAACAGATCACGTGATTCCTGGGCCGCCGCCAAAGCGGCGGCGTCCGCCGCCGCCTGAGCGTCATTGCGTGTCGCACCGGCCTGACCGACCGCGAAGAACGCGAGCGCGAGAAAGAGCAGGCCCGCCACCATCGTGATGTAGATGGGAGCGGCCTGCCCTGACTCACTGGTCGAACGGTGGGTCACTCGCCACCGAGGATCTCGCCGACCCGAGTGGTCAGACCCTCGGCGATGGTCTCCGCCACACCCGAGCCCACCAGGGCCGCGATGATCAGCGCCACCAGCACGATCACACCCACGTACTCGACGGCGCCCTGACCCTTGTCGCGACGGGCCTTCATCGCCGTGACGGCCGTGTTCGCCCAGGTGCCGACGTAGATCTTGGTGGCGGTGGCGGCCTTCAGCGTGATGTTCGACATGGTGTTCTCCTCCGGTGTCGGCCGGCCGTCTACCGGCCGACTCGTACGAGTCTTTGATGTCGTTCGCGCTTCCGACTTCCTCCTGGCCGGTGTCGCTGGCGACATGAGAAAAGTACGCCGGGGAGGCATCTCCCGCCATGGGCCTCAGGGCCCAACCGCGGGCCCAATACGGGGATTGGGCCCTGCCCTCCGGTGTCCGCGTGCCCCGGGAGTCCCCTATGCGCTCAGCCATGGTCGGCCGACCTCCCCCGGGTGATCCCGTGCCAGAGGGCGATGGCCTCACCGCGGCTGCCCGCGTTCAGCTTGGCGAAGATGCGGTTGATGTGGTTCTTGACGGTCTTCTGGCTGATGAAGCAGGCGGCGGCGATCTGCTGATTGGTCATGCCCGACGCGATCAGATCCATGATCTCCACCTCCCGCTGGCTCAGTTCGGAGTACAGCCCCTCAGGGAGCGCCGTCTGCTGCCCCTGAGAAGAATATCCCACACCAGCTTGCGAAAGCAAAGACCCTGAAGAAGATTGTTGTGAATTCAACCCTTGGTCAACATGCCCTGGCGGAGCCTGGGTTGCCGGGAAGGGCGGCAGCCGGCCCGGCATCGTGGCATGTGCAGGTGCAGATGGTTGAATCGGTACCGCGGGCAGATAGCCCGAGCCCGTGAACGCCGTGCCCAGGCCCTCCGGCAGACGCGCCGCCCCGCCGTCGGGCCCGGCACCGTTGCGTACCGTCGCCAGCAGCGCGCTGGAGGCGGAGTAGGTGAAGTGGGCACGGCCCTGCTTGATGTCCCGTACCGCGTGGACCAGTTGGTCGGCCGTGAACTCACCGTGGACGAGATAGCCGCCCGCGCCCAGCCTCAGCGCCTCGTGGACGATCTCGCTCTCGCGGCTGTACGTCATCATCAGGACCGGTGCCAGCCGCACCAGATGCGGCAGCGCGGAGATCCCGTCGACCCCCGGCATCCGTACGTCCAGCAGAATGACATCGGGGCGGTGCCGCACGGCCTGTTCGTACGCCTGGCGGCCGTCCGAGGCCTCCGCGACGACCTCCAGGTCGTCGCGTCCGGAGAGCAGGACGGTGAGCCCCGCCCGTACCACCGGGTTGTCGTCGGCGACCACGACGCGCATCGGCGGCGCGGTCGGCGGTGTCAGGGGGAAGTCGGGGAGTTCTCCGGATGCCGCGGGCGGCCCGGCGGTGGGGACTCCCGCGGTGTGTTCCGAGCTGAGCGGTGTGGCGTGCGAGGACGTGTGCTGGGACACATGGGACTGCTGTGTCCAGTGCTGCCCGGAGCTTCTGGAGATGTCGTCCGGCATGGCTGCGGCCTCCTCTCAAGGTCTATGGGGACGGTGGATGGGATCTGTGCTGTGCGGTACGTGGATCCTTCGGCGTCAGTTCAGTTGTGGGGCGGGCTGCGGGGTCCACTGACCCTCATGGGTAGGTCGCAGAGCGGTGAGCGGCAGTTCCAAACGCACCTCCGTGCCCTTCGCGGCACGGCCCTTGCCGATCCGGATCCGCGCTCCGATGGACGCCGCCCGCTCGACCATGCCGACCAGACCGAAGTGGCCCGCCCGGCGCAGGTCGTTGAGGGTCGTGCCGGGCGGCAGACCGTTCCCGTCGTCGTACACGCTGATCCGCAGCAGATCGCGGACCACCCCGGCCGAGACATTCACATACGTCGGATTCGCGTGACGGTGCGCGTTCTCCATCGCCTCGCTGGCGATCGTCAGGGCATGCCGGGCGACGGCGTGCGGAATGGGCGGTACGGACACCTCGCCGATCTGCCCGAAGGTCGCCTCGACGCTGTGCCGGCGGGCGAAGTCCTCGGTCCGGGAGCGCAGTTCGGTCAGTACGTCCACCCCGCCGTCCAGCCCCGATTCACGCCGCAGATCGGAGAGCAGCTCCCGTGACTCGGCGGCGGCGCGCCGGGCGGAGCGTGCCACCAGCTCCGCCTGGTGCTTGACGGTCAGGGGATCCATACGGTCCGCCGAATGCGCCAGACCGTCCGCCGCCATGGCCAGACCGTGGAGCGTCTTGGCCACCGAGTCATGCATCTCCCGTGCCAGCCGTGCTCGTTCCTCCTCGACCGCGCCGTGCACCGCGAGCCGGGCGCGGGCCTCGGTCAGGGCATGGCTGGCGGTGCCGAAGCCCAGCATCAGACTGCGCAACGTACTGCCGATCGCACCCGCGATCACGCAGAGGCCCGGCAGGAGCAGGGCGTTGAAGCCGGCGTCCGCGTCACTGTTGACGACATAGGCGGCGGCCACGATCAGCGACTGGAGTACGGCGAAGAGCGCGGCGCCGCGCCAGCCGTAGACCAGTCCCGCGAGCAGCGGAGTGCAGATGGTGACATAGGCGAGTGTCGAGTCCGGCGACGCCGTGATGAGCAGCAGCGCGCCGAAGAACATGTCGACGGCGAGAAGAACGGGGTGCCGCAGCAGGACGGGCCCGAAGCGTTCCCAGTCGCGCAGCAGGACGTAGGAGAGCATGAAGGTCACGAGCACGGCCGAGCCCACGAGCCAGGTCGCGAGGCCCGGCGCGGTACGGGCCAGGGCGAAGGGGGCGGCGAGCGCGATCATCGCCAGCCGGAAGCCGAAGACCTGACGGCACAGCGCCTGGAGGGCGTTGACCTGGATCGGCAGCGAGGGCACGTGGTTCGGGGCCGCCGTGGCCGAGCGCGGCATCTCATTGGTGTTTCCGCCTGTGAGTGTGAGTGTCTTCTGACCCATGGAGATCACCTCCCCTTCGGACGAGTGCGGTCGGACGTGCGGTCGGGCGGTACGGGCGGGTTGTGCGGACGAGTTGTGCGGTCGGGCGGTACGGATGGGTTGTGCGGTCGGGCGGTGCGGACGGCTATGCGGTGGCGCCCTGTCGGATCACCCGGAGAGAATGCTCCCGAAGTCGACATCGGAGCCGTAGTAGAAGCTCAGGACGATCAGGATCATGGTGGCGGGCAGCATCACCATGGTCACCACGAGCGTGCTCTTCGGTACGGCCTGGGCGGCGCTGCGGCGGGCGTTCTGGGCGTCCGCGCGGCGCATGTCGTTGGCGATCTGGATCAGTGTGTCGACGATCGGGGCGCCGAGTTCCTCGCCCTGCTGGAGCGCCGTGACGAACATCGACACCTGCTCCGACGCGTTGCGCTTGCGCAACTGCTCGAAGGCCTCGCGGCGGCTGACGCCCATGTCCATCTGGCGCAGGGTGATGCTGAGTTCGTCGGACCAGGGACCGGTGTACTTGTCCGCGACACGCTCCAGCGCCTGACGGAAGCCGAGTCCTGCCGAGACGACGACGGCGAGAACGTCCAGGAAGTCGGGCAGAGTGCGCTCGATGTCCGACCTGCGCCTGCGGATGGCGGCCCGGATGATCACATCGGGCCAGACCAGACCGTACGCGAGGGCGACCACGGCTATCACGGTCTGTCCCCGGGAGATCATCGCGAGCGCCGCGAGCGCGCCCAGGGCTCCGTAGACGGCCCTGCGGGCGGCGAAGCGGTCGACCGTCATACCGCCCGGGTTGCCCGCCATGTCCAGCCGGCGGCGCAGGGCCTCGACCCTCTTCGGGCCCATCATGCTGAGCACGCTGGGTGCCCAGCGCATACCGAGCCGGTCGATACCGGATCCCACGGCGGTCGTACGGGTGGCGCCGACCTCCAGGGCGAGCGCGAGATCTCCCGGAAGGCGGGCGTCCGCGCGGTACATACGGATGCCGTGGAAGGCGCCGTACACGGCGAGTCCCACGGCGAGTGCGAGCAGAAGTCCTGTCATCTCTCTTCTCCCGCCTCAGACCTGGACCCGGGACAGACGCCCGATCAGGAGATAGCCGACGGCGTACAGGGCGAACGCGATGCCGGTGCCGAACTGGCCCAGTACCGAGCCCGTCATCTTGTCCAGCGCGCCGGGTGTGGTCGCGTTGATCATCAGCAGGAAGCCGAGGCCCAGCAGGGGGACCGCGAGCGCGGTGACCTTGACCTGGGAGAGCATCGTGGTGACCTCGCGGCGGGTCTCCTTGCGTTCCTCCAGGGTCTCCGTGAGGTTCCGCAGGGAGGTGACGACCTGGCCGCCGGCGCGGCTGGAGAGGACCAGGGTGGTGACCAGGACGACCAGTTCGCGGGACGGGAGGCGGTCGGCGAGTTCACCGAGCGCGTCGTCCAGGGAGTGGCCGATGGCGAGCTGGTCGGCGACCCGGCGCAGCTCCTCACCGGCGGGGTTGTCGAGTTCCTCCGCCGCCATCGCCAGTGCCGTACGCATCGCGAGCCCCGCCTGGGTGGCGTTGGCGAGGACGCGGGTCAGTTCGGGGAGCTGGCTGATGAAGGCCTCCGTACGCTTCGTCCGCTGCCAGTTGAGGAAGGCGTTGCCGCCCCACACACCGGTCAGCGCCGCCAGTACGCCGAAGTACGGGGCGAATATGGCGCCGACGACGAAGTACAGGGCGAGCAGACCGGCCACCACGTAGACGGCGTACTCGCCCGGTGTCAGATCGAGGCCGGTGGCGGCGATCTTGCGTTCGATGCGCTTGCCCAGCTTGGTGGTGCGCAGCTGGCGGTCGATACCGACGAAGCGACGGCGCCGGCCGGTCACGTTCGCGATCTGTCCCGTGTGGGACATGCGCTCGACGAGCGCCTCCCGCTGGGCCTTGCCCGACGAGTAGACGTGCACGCCGATGACGGCGAACACACAGGTGAGCAGCGTGACGCCGATCGTCAGGAGCGGGAGATTATCCATGTCGTGCGGGGACCTTCTCGATGGACGGGGATGGCGGCGGGAAGGGGACGGGTTCGGGGGGAGGCGGGTGCGGGGTCGGCGGGTGCGGGACGAGGCCGGGGAGGCGGGACGGGTCGGGTCGGCGGGGGCGGGACCAGGTCGCGGGCGCGGGGTACGGCAGCGTTGTCAGGCCGCCGTTTTCCTTACGGCGAGCTTCTCCTCCGAATCGGCGACCCCGAAGGCCGGTGGCACGGGTTCGCTCTTCAGATAGAGGCGTTCGGCGATCCTGCGGGGCAGCGGGTAGTACTCGAACTTCCCGTAGATCCTGCCGTCCGTGGCCATCGGCTGGGCGAGAAAACGGCAGACGGAGACGATCCGGTACTCCTCGCGGCCGTGCGAGTCGACAATGGCGATCTCGGTGACCCGGCGCGAGCCGTCCGCGTGCCGGGTGAGCTGCACGATGACATCGACGGCGCTGTTGATCTGGTCCTTGATCGCCACGAACGGGATCTCGACCTCCGACATGGAGGCCAGGGTCTGGAGTCGCATCAGCGCGTCCTCGGCGCTGTTGGCGTGGACGGTGGCGAGCGAGCCGTCGTGACCGGTGGACATCGCCTGGAGCATGTCGAGCGTCTCGCCGCCGCGGACCTCACCGACGATGATGCGGTCGGGGCGCATACGCAGGGAGTTGCGTACGAGATCGCGGATGGTGACCTGGCCCTTGCCCTCGACGTTCGCGGGCCGGCTCTCCAGCGTGATCACATGGGACTGCTGGAGCTGGAGCTCCGCGGAGTCCTCGATGGTGACGATGCGCTCGCCGTTGGGGATCAGTCCGGAGAGCGAGTTCAGCAGGGTCGTCTTGCCGGTGCCGGTGGCCCCGGAGACGATCACATTGAACTTCGCCCGCACCAGCCCGGCCAGCAGGACCATCATCTGCTCGTCGAGCGAGCCGAGACTGATCATCTCCTGGAGGGTGAAGGCCCTCGGGAAGCGCCGGATGGTGAGGATCGGCCCGGTCAGCGAGAGCGGCGGGATGATCACGTTGACCCGCTCGCCGGACGGGAGACGGGCGTCCACCATGGGATTCGCCTCGTCCACACGGCGGTTGACGGTGGAGACGATGCGCTCGATGGTCTGCATGAGCTGCTCGTTGGAGGTGAACCGCATCGGCAGCATCTCCAGCCGGCCACCGCGCTCGACGAAGACCTGCTCCGCGCCGTTGACCATGATCTCGCTGATGGAGGCGTCTTCGAGCAGCGGCTCCAGGATGCCGAGGCCGAGGGCCTCGTCCACCACCCGGCGGATCAGCTGGGAGCGTTCCACGGTCGAGAGGACCGGGCCCTCCCTGCTGATGATGTGGCTCAGGACCCGTTCCAGCCGGGCCCGGCGCTCCGCCGCGGCGAGCGCGGACATCTCCGCGAGGTCGATCTCCTCCAGGAGCTTGGCGCGGTAGACCCCGACGAGGAGACTCTCCTCGCTGTGCCCGTTCGTCGGCTCGGGGCTGTTGATGCGCGCCCGCAGGCTCATGTCCTCAACTCCCAGGTTCTGCTGGTGTGCTCTGATGTGCTGGTGTGCTCTGGCTGTGCTGGTGTGCTCTGGTGTGCTGGTTCGGTGCCGTCGTACGTACGGCCCGTCCCGTCCCGTCAGTCGAGGGGCATCGTGGTGCTCCTCTCGGCGTCGGGGAACGTGAAGACCGGCAGGATCGCCGGGATCTCTATGCGCGCGGTGGCCGTGATCTCGTCGCCGGCCGACGACGGAGGGTCGATGGTGACGTCCAGCCAGTCGCTCACGGCGGTCTCGCCGGCCGTCTGCGGGTCCGTCGTCGCCTCGTCGTACGACGCGGCGCGGGCGGCGGCCCGCGATGCCGTGCCCGCCTGCTGTACGGCGTACGCGGCGATCCCGAGCTGAATCGCGGCGAGGGCCACGAAGAGCAGCAGGACGATCACACCGACGTACTCGATGGCCGCCTGGCCGCGCCCGCCCTCGCCGCGCGCCGCGCGCTTCCTCGTGGTCCGCATGGTCAGCGTGGTCCGCATGGTCAGCTCTCCCTCACCGCGGAGGCGTGGGCGGGGACATTGATCGGGATGTTGACGCCGGGGAAGAACAGCGGGAGGTCGAGTGTGAGATCCACCCTCACCAGATCGCCGTCGGGCTCGCACTCGATTTCCCCGAGGTTCCAGGGCCCCGGCAGATTGTTCTCGGCGGCTTCGGTGCACTCCGCGACCCTCGTACCCGGCACCGCGACCGTCGCGGCCCGCACCGCCTCGTCCGCCGCGTTCCCCGCGAGCGAGAACGTGTAGCCGACCAGCGCCGCCTCCCAGAGCAGGATCACGGTGGCCAGGATGATCGGGACCATGCCCGTGAACTCGATCGCGGCCTGGCCCCGGTCGTCGTACGACCGGTCACCCGGCCGCGCGTCGGGGCCCTCTCCGTACTGTCCGGCTGCTCTTCGTATGACATTCATGGTTCAACGTGCCCCCTCCGACTCGTCGGTCCTACGGCTTCGATCGTCCGCGAAGGGCCCCGACCGATCCGCGGTCTCCCTTGAACTTGCCTTGTTTCTCGCTGCCTTCGGGCACCTTCACCAGACCCAGTTCGCCCGCCAGTCCCCACATGGCCTGCTTGACCATGGACTTGGACTCCAGGTCCTGCATCCGGCCCGCGTCCACCGCCGGCTGCAACTCCTTGAAATTGGCCGGGATCACCACCTTGGAGACCCGTGTGCCGGTGATGCGCTCGATCAGCGGCGGCTGGATCTCGGTGTTCCTGTTGTAGCGGTTGACGACCGACACGGTCTCCTCCGCCTTGCGGATCTGGAGCCGGTCCCAGAGCCGCACCATGCGCTTGGCCGCGCGGACCGAGACCACATCGGGCGTGGTGACCAGCAGGGTGGTGTCGGCCATCTCGATCGCCGCCGCGTTCGCGCTGTTCATCTGGGTACCGCAGTCGATGACGACGACCTCGTAGCGGTTGCGCAGCGCGCTGACGATCTGCCGTACGGACCGTTCGTTGACCTCCTCGCCCCGCTCCCCCTCCCCCGGCGCCAGCAGCAGACCGATACCGCTCGGATGGACGAAGACCGCGTCCTGGAGCACCCGGGGAGATATGTCCTGGATGGTGGCGAGGTCCACGATCGACCGGCGGAACTGCACATCGAGGTACGAGGCGACGTCCCCGGCCTGGAGATCCAGATCGGCGAGGGCGGTGTTCATGCCCGACGCCCTGGCCGCCAGGGCGAGCTGGACCGCTATGAGGGTCGTACCGACACCGCCCTTGGAGCCGCTGACGGTGATCACCGTGCCGCCGGGGCCGGTGAACACGTCGCCGCCCTGCCCGAGATGGCGCCGCACCCCCACCGACCAGCCGGCCGCGGCCTGGACGCGCTGGGCCAGTTCCTCGTACGAGAGCGGCAGCCCGACCAGGCCGCGGGCGCCCGCGTCCATCGCGGCCGAGAACAGGACGGGGCTCGCGTCCGTGGTGACCAGGATGACCCCGACGGCGGGGAAACGGAGCGCCACCTCCCGGATCAGTTCGAGTGCGGGTACGGGACCGATCCGTTCATGGACCAGCACGACCTCGGGCAGTTCGTCGATCGACTCGGCCGCCAGCCGCCCCAGGGTGTCGATCAGGGAGGTCGAGTCACCGACCGGCGCGGCGGGCTCCGCGTCGGGAAGCTGGCTGAGCAGGGTGGTGATGGACCGTGCGGCGTCGGCGTCGCCGACGACCGGGAGGATTCTGGTCGTCATTCGTCCCTCACTTGTCCCCTTCGAGGGTGTAGGTGCTCTCCCCGGGGCGCAGCGTGGTCGGGCTGCCGTCGGCGAGGAGCGCGAGCCGTACGTGCTGGGCGAAGGACTCGGCGTACGCGACGCGCTGGGCGTCCTTGGTCTTCAGCGCGAAGGTGATCGGCACGGCCTGCTTGACCCCGCTGCGGTTCCTGTCGTTCTCGTCCGGTTCCAGCGCGGTGAGCCGGCCGACGTCGATGACCTTGGCGTTGGGGACGATGATCCGGGACTGGGCCTGCGCGCCTTCGTTGTCGGCGGCGAAGGTGGCGAAGATATTGACCAGATCGCCGGGGGTGATCTTGCCGGCGACCCCGGTCGCCGCGTCGATCATGATGGCGATCTCCTGCTCGTCATTGGCGAGCGCGGGCCGCTTGACGATCATGTCGTCCTGGAGCAGCGAGCCCTTCTTGAGCTGGTTGACGGCGATCTTCCCGCTGACGACGGCCAGATCGGTCACCGCGTTGTCGGAGAGCCACCGCTTGGGCATGGTGATCTTCTCGAACTGGTTCACCTGGAGCGGTGTGTACGGCGCCACGTCCTCTTTCAGCCGGTACGCGGCGACCTCGGGGCCGACCTTCGAATTCACATCGCTGATCACCGAGAGGACACCGGCGAAGGCGGCGAAGGCGCAGAGCACCGAGAGAAGAAGAAGTATGACGCCGCGGCGTTGCCGTGAATTCATGAGCGGGACAACCTCGTTCGGAGACGTGAGAGTGAGAGTCGGTGGGTAGGGGCCCTGGGCGGGAGCCTGCGACTGACGACCCGTGGACCACGGTCTGCTGGGTATGGAGCCTGTTGTGCGTGGACGGCGTGCTGAGCATGGACGGCGTACCGGGCGTTGACAGCGTGCTGAGCGTTGACGACGTGCTGAGTGTTGACGACGTGCTGCGTGCGAGGACCTGTTGAGCTGAGGACCTGTTGAGCTGTCGACGGCCTCCGGCCGGCGGTCCGCGACTGCCGGACCGCGACCGAGGACCCATGATGTACGGGACGGCCCGCCGGTGAGGGCCCGGGGTCCGGGGAGCCGCCGCGGCCGGTCCCGGGGACCCGCCGGCGCTCGCGGATTCACGTTCCGTGCTGGATAGGCGCTCCCTGGTTCAGGACACCGGACGCCCGGCTCTGGCTCTCCGGCGGGTTGAGCGGCGCCGAGCAGAATCCGCAGCGGTCACCTATCAGTTCGATACCGCACCAGGAACACACCTCCCGCCGGACGGAGGAAACCAACTGATAGAGAACGGAGATATCCGGAAGGAAAGCGGCGAACTCGATCATTTTGGCGGTTCCCCACCAACGCGGCGAGTCGGCCAGGAGCGAGATCTCCTGAATTCCCTGGATCCGCCAGGCGGGTGCGAGCGTGGCTGTCACCCAGTCCGACTGCAACTGCCCCTTTCCGACCACCAGTTGAGTACCGAAGTCCGGACCGGTCAGTTCACCGCTGCCGATCTTGATCAATTGAGGTTCGGGGTTGGCGAGGACGCCGAACTGGGAGCCCGGCACCCATGACTTGGCATGGGACTTGAGGCTCACCGGCACCCGGTCGAGCTTGGCGACGGAGTTGAGCAGCGCTCCGGAGTAGATGTAGTGCGAGAGCAGCCGGGCGGCGGAGGCGACGATCCCGGCACTGAAACCGGAGATCGACAACTGCCGCAGCTGGCGTACCAGTACGGCTACACCGAGCGGCGGCAGATCGAGCTTGATCAGGGCGATCCGGTCACTCTCCAGGACGGACCTGACCGTGTGCAGCCGCCGTTCATGAGCCGCCGGGATCGATGCCGGGTAGAGCCCGACGACATAGCCGTGCTGCTCCACGAGCACCTGCATATCGGCGAGCGCGGCGTCCAGGGGCTGGGCGTCGGGCGACTGTAGCAGCGCCGCGGTGGGCGTCTGATGGTCCGTCGGTGGTAGCACCAGATCGGGACTGGTGACTGCGATCGCGGTCGGCACGCTGGTTCCCCGTTCGGCTCCGGCCGTCGGAGTCCCGGCGACCGCAGATCTCTTCTGCTCCGTGCTTCTGCCCCAGCACTTTATCCACGTCGTACGACGCAGAGAACACCTATCAGATACCGGTGACCCCGTTCCCCGGTGGCAAGCACCGGCAAACTCGGGCGAAGCAGTCACCTGTTCACCCACGTTTCAAGAAATATTCCATTCAGCCGAATTCCGCATCCAATCCCGCCACTTTGGGCCCGGGTTGGGCCCAGGGACCCACGCCCCCGCTCTGCCCACACTCGTACGCTCCCATTCCGATTCCGCGTGCGAATGGCGCGCGGCGCCGAGGGGGACGGGACGGGGACGCCGGATGAGACGGGACGCGGAGCGAGGTCCGGGCATGGGCCGGGAACGGGGCCCGGTCGGGCTTCGGAATCAGCGCCGGGGCCCGCAGCCGGTCAACGGCGGGGCCCGGGTCCAGCGCCGGGACCAGCGCCCGGACGCGGGTCCGGGCTCAGCTCCGGGCTCGGCTCCGGACGCGGGGCGGGTGCCGTCCGCCCGCCGGGTGCGGGGCCGCGGACACGACCGGGGCGCCACGGCCACCGAGTATGTGGGCGTGATCGTGGTCGTCGCCGCCATCGCGGGCGCGATGGTCGGCACCGGTGTCGACGAGACCATCGCCGCCGAACTGCGCTGTCTGGTGTCCTTCGACGGGCCCTGCGGCAGGGGCGGTGACGGTACCGACGACAGCGCCCGGCCCAGGACCGACGCCGACTACGAGCCGCCGCTCTGCCAGATCTCCTCGGTCAGCGACAAGGCCGGCGCGAAGGCCAAGGTCCTCTTCATCGAGTGGGGCGAGGAGTACGGCTTCCAGCAGACGACCTTTCAGGCGAACACCGATGTGAACAAGGACGGCAAGGTCGATGTCAACGACCAGCAGGTGATGATGACCTTCACCGACGCCGCCTCCGTCGCCGCCAAGAAGGACTGGAAACCGGGCGCGAAGATCGGCAAGTTCGGCGCCGACAAGGTGGAGCTCGGTGCGGGGATCAAGGTCACCAACGGCGACACCTGGGTCTTCGACAGCGAGCAGGAGGCCGCCGCCTTCCGTGACGACATCGAGTCCCTGAAGACCTATGAGCTTGCCAACCGGAACAGCAACTCCCGTGGCGGAGGCCTCGGCAACAGCATCCTCTATCTCTTCGGCAAGGGCCCGATGGCCGAGGAGGAGAAGCTGCGCGACCGTATAGAGGAGAAGCTCGGCAACCGCCACATCAGCTACGGCAAGGTCGGCCTGGAGGCGAGCGCGGCCGGCGGGCTCAAACTGTCGGCGGGCGACGAGAAGAAGCTGAGCGGCACCCTCGGCGGCAACTTCAAGTTCTCCCCCGAGGTGACCTGGACGGACAACGACTTCAAGGGCACCAAGGCGTACACGTACAGCGCGGCCGTCGAGTACGGCGGCAAGCTCGGTTACGAGGCGGGGCCCCTGAGCGGCGAGTCCTCCGGCTCCACCACCCAGACCGGCACGATCACCGTCACCCACGACAAGAAGACCGGTGAGCTGCTGCGGATCGACATGACCCGCACGGTGGAGAAGGGCGCCGCCAAGGACGGCGCGAAGCTGGGCGGCGACAACGGCAGGAGCGGCGACGACAAGCGCGGCGGCAGCGGCGGTGCGAAGGGCGGCGACCAGAGCACCGGTATCCAGGTCGTCACCAACTCCGTCGTCATCCCGCCGGGCGGCGACGGCGACGAGCAGCGCCGGATCGCCCAGGAGTGGCTGGACGGCCATGGCGACAACGCCACGCCCTTCACCTACATGTTCGACGACCACGCGCCGACGAAGCGCCCGGGTGACGACGACCCGTTCGGGCAACTGCTCTTCGACGAGGGTCTCTCCAGCCGGACGACCTACACCGGCCGGACGGACGCGGCCGAGTACGGCTTCGAGCTGAACCTCGGGCTCAGCCTCGGCTTCTCGGTCTCGACCGAGAAGAAGGAGGAGACGCTCGACCGGGCCCAGTTCCTCGGGGCGCCCCATGGGGGCAGCCGCAGCTATCTCCCGTACAGCTACTGTGCGAACTGACCCGCCGGCGACAGGAGCACCCACGTGACGACCAGCACGATCAGCGAGAAGACGGCGGCGGTCCGACGGCGGTCCGGGACCGGGGCCGGGAGCGGGAGCGGGACCGGGACCGTGGCGGCCGGGAACGTGGCCGCCGGGAACATGGCCGCCGGGGCCATGGCGGCCGGGACCAGAGCCGTGGCGTCCGCCGCCGTATCCGTCGCCGCGTCCGTAGCCGTCCTGCTGACGGCCGGATGCGGTACGACGGACACGGACGCCGGCGCGGTCCCCGAGGGCTGGGACACACTCACGACGTCCTCGGTCACGGTCGCGTACCCGCCCGCCTTCGCCCCGCAGAGCGACACCGAGCGGAGCGAGTACAACGCGGCGGCGGCCACCCGCACCGAGGGCGGCGAGTCCGTCGGAATGATCACCGTCCAGCTCGACTTCACCAACGCCGACTCGGTGGAGGAGGCGGCGATCGGCGCGGAGGCGGGCATCGCTCTCGGCTCGACGCTCGGCAAGCAGCAGAAGATCGTGGTCACGGGCCCCGACGGCGAGGAGGAGGCCCGGCGCGTCAACTTCCGGTTTACGGAGAAGAACACCCGGTACCAGGGGGTGATCGTCGCGGGTCTCGACTCCGCCGAGAAGTCCTACGCGGTACGGATCGACGCGGCCACGGGAACGCTCGACAAGGGTGATCTGGACAAGATCATCGAGTCCATCACGGTCAAGTAAGGTGCGTTGATGGGGATTCCGGGTGGTGACTACGTCTTTTTCCTGGGCATGATTCTGCTGTTCGGGTGGCTGACGGCACATTACGCGCGACGGCTGGCGGCCGTGGGACGCGCGCTGCGGGCGGGCGGCCGGGCGGCCGGTGTCTGCATAAGGATCGAGAGCGAACCGTACAACCGCTCGGACGCGCGACGGTATGTCTTCTCCTTCCGCACCTCCGAGGACGGGCGCACGGTCGAGTTCGAGGATCTGGCGAGCGGCGCGGTGAAGGTGGGCAGCGAGGTCACGGTGGCGTACGACCCGGCCGCCCCGGAGCGCACCGCGACGGTCGCGGGGCGCGGGAGCTGGTCACCGGTGGCGCAGTACGGACTGCTGGTGGCGGGCTGCGGACTGGCGGCGGCCGGGTTCACGGCGGTGTTCCTGTTCACGGTGATCTGAGCCCCGGGACCGGCCGGTCCCGGGGCACGGCGGTACGGCGGCGGTACGGCGGCTCTTCCCCGCGCGGCGGCCCCGCGCACATGTCCGTGGCGCGGAAGCCGACGGTTCAGCGGCGGCCGGACCAGCGGCGGAAGTCCCCAGCACGGTACGGCGATTCGAGGCACGGAGTTTTGATGCACGGCGATCTGTTCGGAGGCGAGGGGCGATGACGCGGTACGACTACCCGGGGGCGCGCACCCAGCGGGACGAGGGCCCCGGAGCGCCGGTCTTCGCGCTCGTACGCGCCTGGGCGGCCGGCATCGTCGTCCTGGTCGCGACGGAGTACCTCCAGGCCACGCTGGTCAACGACCATCTCGCGTCCGAGGACACCCTGGAGACGTTCTTCGGCCGCCTGACGCTGATCCACCTCCCTAACGCGATATGCATAGCCCTGGCGACCTGGATCGCGGGCCGGGTCCACCACGAGCCGTACCGCGACGCCCGCTTCCAGCACGCCCTGGCGACCTTCACCGTCCCGGTCGCGGCCCAGGCCCTGAGCATGTCGATCCAGTGGCAGGACCTCGCCACGGAGGGCCTGCTGATGTCCAACGCGGTCCTGGTACTGGGCTGCGTAACGGGCTACGCGGCGGACCGCCTGACGGAGGACTGACGCCCCGCCGCGCGACGGGAAGCTTCACGGGAGCCGACGTGAGCGGGAGCCCGCGTGGACGGGGGCGCGCCGGTGGACCGGGCCCGGTCCGGGACGCGACCGCATGGGCGGCGACGTCAGCTGTGCCCCGGGCCCGCTCAGCCAGGCCTGCCGTCGGACCACGGCATTTGGTCCGCGGACACATGAAAACGAGCCTGCCCCTACCCTGAGATATGACTGGCCGCTCAGAGAGGGGCAAGGCCGTGCCATCTGAAGCTACCCCGGATCCATACGCCGACCCGATCGCGTTCGGGCAGAGACTCAAGATCCTCCGCACCCGCCGCGGCATGACCCGCGCACAACTCGGCGGTCTGGTGGGCGACAAGTCCGCCTCGTGGGTCCGTGCCATGGAAGAAGGCCGGCTTCAGACTCCCAAGCTGGCAACCTTCCTGCGCTTGGCGGAAGTGCTTCGTGTCCGGGATCTCTCCGAGCTCACCGGGGACCTGTCCGTACCTGTCGCTCTCTTCGCCGGTCCGGGTCACCCCCGCCTCGGTGCGGTCAAGGCGGCCGTCGACGCGTTTCCGCTCGCGACCGCACGCGAGGCGCCTTCGATCGTCCATATCCAGGCCCGCCTCGCGGGTGCCTGGAAAGCGCGGCACTCTTCCTCGCACCATCGGGAGGTCGTCGGCGCACTGCTGCCGGACCTGATCCGGGACGCCCAGCTTGCCGTACGCCAGGCCGGACATGCCGATGAACGCCGGGCCGCGCAGGCGGCACTCAGCGAGGTGTACAGCCTCAGCCAGTTCTTCGTGGCCTACCAGCCGGACGCCCCTCTGCTGTGGCGGATCGCCGAACGCGGCATGGTCGCCGCGCAGGAGTCAGAGGACCCGCACGCCATCGGTGTCGCCGCATGGCTCACCGCACAGGCCCACCGCGATTCGGGCCCGGGTCACTACGACGCGGCCGACGCCGTGAACGCGGAGGCGCTGGCCTATCTCCAGCCGCTCCTCCCGGACGCCTCGGACGAGGTCCTCGCCATCGCCGGAGCCCTGACCTTCGAGGCGGGATACACGGCCGCGCGCCGCCGTGAGACGGGCACGGCGTGGCGCTACTGGGACCGGGCCCGCGCCATGGCCAACCAGCTCCCGGCCGACTACTTCCACCCCGTCACGAGCTTCTCCCAGGCCATCATGGGCGCGCACGCCGTCACCGTGGCCGTCGAGCTGCACACCGGCGGTGAGTCGGTACGTCAGGCCACGAAGTCCGAGGCCACCTCGATCCCGTCCCGGCCGCGCCGCGCCCGCCACCGGATCGAGGAGGCACGCGGCTACCGGTTGGACGGACAGCCGGACGTCGCCCTCGAAACGCTGGCTCGCGCGCATGAGGCCGCCCCGGAAACGATCAAGTACAACGGCTACGCGAAGGCCATCGTCATCGAGGAGACCGAATCGAAGGTCCCGGCGCGGCGGCGGCGGGCCTCCGAACTCGCCGTCAAACTCGGGCTGTTGTCCGCCTGAACAAGGGCGCACAATCTGTGCGCCCGCTCCCCGCCGTGTGCTCCTACCGTCGTCGTCAGAGCTGAAGAACCACCGACGACAAGGATGTCCGTGCATGCCGAAACCGAGGCTGCGCTGCCTGAACCGCGGCACGCAGACAGGGTCCACGGTCGGCGCGCGCGTCCCTGTGACAGCCCCGGCGGCCGTCCCCACGGCCCCGGCGGCGCCCGACGCGCGAGGAGCGTACCCATGCCTGAACCAAGGATCGGCCCCACGGACTCGGAAGCCGGACCCCGGCCGCTCGACCTCACCACCATGGGCGACGCGGCGCGGCGCGTGGTCGGCTCGGGAGCCCGGGGACCGAAGGAGGGCCTGGAGGCGGCCACGCTCCTGATGCGTGGCTATCTGGGGCTGCTGATCCCGGAGTTGGAGGGTCGGTTCGGTCAGCTCGGCGATGCCGCCAGGGGACCCGCCGAAGCGGGCATCGGGGAGGCCCGGCGGCGCTTGGGCGCCGGGCCCGGTCCACTCGGGCCGGGGCGTCACGCGTACAACCTGGCGCGGTCCGTGATCGCTCTGTGCACTCATCTGGGCCACGCCCAGGAGCGCGGTGACGCGCGGTGCGTGGAGTCGTGGACGCCGCCGAACGGGACGACGGTCGAGATGGTGCCCGCCGGGCGTTTCTGGGACGCCGTACGCGTGCGTTCCCATATCGGCGAGCGCGTGATCGAGCGCCTCGGCAAGGGCGGCGGTGCGGTCGTCGAGGACTGGAAGGGCGCGGTCTTCTACTGGCTCGTACCGCCGGGCACCACCGACGCGTGGGACCTTCCCCCATCGGTGGTGCTGCCCTTGGGCATCGCCACATTCGTCGCGGTGCCGCCCGTGAGCTGCACGGGTGAGGAGAAGCACCTGCGCTGGATCGTGCCGCTGACCGCGACGTGCTACCTGACGGATCCCGAGCTGCTGCACGACGCGCTCACCACGGAGCTCTCCGCGACGGGCGGTTCGCGCTGAGATCTCTCCCGCTTCCGGCCGGGGCGCGGGCGACTCCGCCCGGCTCCCCCTGCCCGGAGACGTACTCGCCCACACTCGGCATCTGCCCAGGCCCCGGCGTCCCCGGTCCGCGACGCACCCGTGGCGGGTGTCCGCGGCCTCCCCGAGATCCGTTCATATGAACTTCATGACCTCCCGCCCCGGCCGTCGCGTCACGCCTAGACTGACCCGGCCGCCACGGAAGGAATGATCACAAATGCGCCCCGCCCGGTTCCAGGACTTCACCCTCGATCTTGCCAAGAACAGCCCCGGCGTGACCCGCGTCCAGACGCTCGCGGATACGGGAGACACCAAGTACGCCTTCGGACTGGCGATCACGACCGGGGACGGTGAAGCGCGGTGGCAGATCATGGGCCAGCTCGCGGAGGGAGAGAAGCACGAACACGCCGATGTTCCCGTCAACGGTGACCCCGCTCAGGGAGTGGCGGACCCGGCGCCCGGCGATCACGAAGGATGGCTCGCCGCGGCCATCGCACGGGCGGAGTCCCCGGAGATCGCGGACATCGAGCGCTGGTCGACCCGTCCTGGTCAGGGGAACAGCCGCGGCCTGACGATCGCGTTCCACAACGGGGCGCGCGCTTTCGTCCGGCAGCTCTAGGGCGTGTTGGAGGTGCGTCACCTGTCAGCACCGCCTAGCAAGGAGGACTGATATGGCACCACGATTGGATCCCGGCCGGTGCGAGGGCACCTGCCCCTCATGTGGACAGACGGTCGGCTCGCCCCCGGGACAGCCGACCACGGGACACCAGAAGCCCCACCCGAGCAGGGAGACCTGCCCCGGCGGCACCACAACAGCAGCACTGATCTGACCCGGGCCCCGGCCGCGTTCGCGACCGGGGCTCTTCCCTGTCATGCCCGCCCGTCCTGCGGGCGGACCGCCGTGCCGCCTCCGGGACAGCCGTCCCGCGGGTTCGGCATCCGCGCAGGTCCCGGCGTTCCCGGTGTGCGGCGGTTCCGTGGTGGGCGGTCGTGGGCCTCGTGGTGGGGGGTGGTTCCTTGTATACGACCTTCTGCCAGAGGTCTTGACAAGTTGATTGGTCTGGACCACCTTTACGCCCGACGGTGGCCACCGTTCCCCCTCTCAGTACCTCCATCCCCGAACCCCCAGCGGAGGCAGCAAGTGGAACGTGCACCAGACGGCAGAGGTCGCATACGTACCTGGATCGGCGGGGCGGTGGCCGTGCTGGCGGCCGGAGCGCTGAGTGTGACCGGGCTCTCCGGGAGCGCGCAGGCCGCCGACATCAATGTCGCCAAGAACGCCGGCTACGAGTCCGGGCTCGCCAACTGGACCTGTTCCGCGGGCAGCGGGGCCACGGTCGGCTCGCCCGTGCACGGCGGCGCCGCCGCGCTCAGGGCCACGCCCGCGGGCCAGGACAACGCCAAGTGCGCCCAGGCCGTCGCCGTGCAGCCCAACTCGACGTACACGCTGAGCGCGTGGGTCCAGGGCGGGTATGTGTATCTCGGCGCCGAGGGGACCGGTACGACCGATGTGTCGACCTGGACCCCGGACAGCTCCGGCTGGAAGCAGCTCACGACCACCTTCAGGACCGGTGCCTCCACCCGGTCGGTGACCGTCTACACCCACGGGTGGTACGGCCAGACCCCCTACTACGCCGACGATCTCTCCGTCTTCGGCCCCGACGGCGGCGGAGGCACCGACCCCGGGCCGCAGATCCCCGCCGCGCCCAGCGGTCTCGCCGTCGGCTCCGTGACCTCGTCGTCCGTGACGCTCAACTGGAGCGGGGTGTCAGGGGCGACCGGATACAACGTCTACCGGTCCGGTACGAAGGTCCAGTCGGCGACCGGCACCTCCTCGACCGTGACCGGCCTGGCCGCGAACACCTCGTACGACTTCCAGGTGACCGCGACCAACGCGGCCGGTGAGTCCGCCCGCTCCGCCACCGTCAGCGGCAGGACCGCGCAGGGCGGCGGCAACCCGCCCGGCAACCCCTCGGTGCCGAAGCACGCGCTGACCGGCTACTGGCAGAACTTCAACAACGGCGCGACCGTCCAGAAGCTCCGTGACGTCCAGTCGCAGTACGACATCATCGCGGTGTCGTTCGCCGACGCGACGACCACGCCCGGCCGGATCACCTTCAATCTCGACCCGGCCGTCGGATACGCCTCGGTGGCCGACTTCAAGGCGGACATCGCCGCGAAGAAGTCCGCGGGCAAGTCGGTGATCATCTCGGTCGGCGGTGAGAAGGGCAATGTCACCATCAACAGTGACGCCTCCGCGACCGCCTTCGCCGACAGCACCTACGCGCTGATGCAGGAGTACGGCTTCAGCGGGGTCGACATCGACCTCGAACACGGCATCAACTCCACCTATCTGACCAAGGCCCTGCGGCAGCTCTCCGCGAAGGCCGGCAGCGGACTGGTGCTGACGATGGCGCCGCAGACCATCGACATGCAGTCGACGTCGGGCGAGTACTTCAAGACGGCGCTGAACGTGAAGGACATCCTCACCGTCGTCAACATGCAGTACTACAACAGCGGTTCGATGCTCGGCTGCGACGGCAAGGTCTACTCCCAGGGCTCGGTGGACTTCCTCACCGCCCTCGCCTGCATCCAGCTCGAAGGCGGCCTCGACCCGTCACAGGTCGGTCTCGGAGTGCCCGCCTCCACGCGGGGCGCGGGCAGCGGCTATGTCGACCCGTCCATCGTGAAGAACGCGCTGGACTGCCTCGCCAGGGGCACCAACTGCGGTTCCTTCAAGCCCTCCAGGACCTACCCCGGCATCCGTGGCGCCATGACCTGGTCCACCAACTGGGACGCCACGGCGGGCAACGCCTGGTCCAACGCGGTCGGCCCGCACGTCCACGGCCTGCCGTAGGGCGTTCCGGAAGTCCCGCCGGTCCCACCGGCACCGCACCGCACCGCACCGCACCGCACAGCACAGCACCGTACCGGCAGTGCCGCCGCTCCCCCGGTGGCACTGCCAGCACCCCCCAAGCCCCCCACAGGGCCGGCAGCGCCGTCGAACCCCACCCCGACGGCGCTGCCGTGTGTGCGGCCCCGGACCGCCGCGTGGCGCGGTGACTACCAGGGGAGATCCCCCACCTGCCGCACACACAGCACCACGAACAGCAGCCCGCCCGCCGCGAGCATCACATTGCTCAGCACACCGTTGCGCCATTCGGATGGCGTACGCGAGGAGTTGAGCAGCCAGACCAGGGTGAGCGCCAGGAACGGCATGAAGAAGGCGCCGAGCACTCCGTAGACCACCACCAGACCGAACGGCTCGTCGAGGAAGAGCAGTGAGATCGGCGGGAAGGTCAGCCAGAGCAGATACGCGCGGAACATGAACGAACGCTCCCGCGCGCCGGACGCGACCATGTCCACCGCGTCCTCCCGGTCCACGCCCTTCCGGTCCCGGACGAACCGGTCGACGAAGTCGGCGAACATCAGGCTCACACCGTGCCACACGCCCATGAGCGCCCCGAAGGACGTGGCGAAGAAGCCGACCAGGAAGAGCTTCGCCGTGACCACGCCGAAGCGGTCCTCCAGTACGGTCCCGAGATCGATCAGGCCCCGGTCGCCCGAGGTGAGGGCGATCTGGGAGGAGTGCAGCAGCTCGGCTCCGATGATCAGCATGGCGACGACGAAGAGGCCGGTGGTGAGGTAGGCGACGCGGTTGTCGAGCCGCATCACCTTCATCCAGCCGGAGTTGGTCCAGCCCTTGGCGTTCACCCAGTACCCGTAGGCGGCCATGGTGATGGTGCCGCCGACGCCGCCGATCAGACCGAGCGTGTAGAAGAGCGAGCCGTCCGGCAGAACCGGCACAAGACCGGCGACGGCCTCCCCGAGATCCGGTGCGACGCGGACCGCGACATACATGACGACGAGGAACTTCATCCCGATCAGGACCGTCATGGCCTTCTCGAAGACGGCGTACCGGTTGAACCAGACGAAGACCAGGCCGGCCAGCCCCGTGACGACCGCCCAGGTCTTGAGCCCGGGGCCGTCGGGGAAGAGCGCCACGATCGGCAGGGCGCTGGAGGACATGGCCGTGGCGCCGTAGACGAAGCCCCAGACGACGACGTAGACCGCGAAGTAGACGGTGGTCCAGTTGCCCAGGCTGCGCCAGCCGTCGAAGAGCGTACGGCCGGTGGCGAGATGCCAGCGGCCCGCCGCCTCGGCGAGGGAGATCTTCACGACACAGCCGATGACCGCCGCCCACAGCAGGGTGTAGCCGAACTCGCTGCCCGCGATGAGCGTCGCGACCAGATCGCCCGCGCCGACCCCGGTCGCCGCGACGACGATCCCGGGGCCGATATACCGCCAGCTCGACTTGCGCGGCCGGGAGACGGCCGCACCGGCCTCACCGACCCCGGCCCCGGCAACCGCGTCGGCCCCGGCTCCCGTACCCGCCCCGGTTCCGGCCCCGGCACCCGTCGTGCCCGTCGTGCCCGCGCTGTCCGTCACGCCCGTCGCATCCGCACTGTCCGTCGCGCCCGTACTTTCCGTACTGTCCGCCATGCGTAACGTCGCCTCTCACTCGACCCCCCTCATGTGACCCACGTCACCAAAGCGGAGGGCCGGTGATCGCGCAAGACCGCGTCGGGTCCGCGTCGGGTCCGGCGGGGGACACATCAGGTCCCGCCTCCCTCCCCAGGATGTTGACGCGGCTGCGGTGGCGGACGAGCATTCCTGGTGGATTCCGGATCCGGTGGATTCCATGGCCGTGGCGGGAACGGGGTGTCTCCGCCAGGCGTGTTATCCACCGCGCACCGGAATCGACGGGGGATCTGCGGGGGGAGTTTTGGCATGTCCGGGGTGAAGATCGAGCGGCTGGGTGCGGACGACCCGACGGCTCTGGGCCCGTACCGGATCATCGGCAGGCTGGGTTCGGGCGGAATGGGCCGGATCTATCTGGCCCGCACCGGCCCACGGCTGGTGGCGGTCAAGACGCTGCTCGCCGAGGGGATCGTCAGCGATGTCGACCGGCGCCGGTTCGCCCGTGAGGTGGCCGTGGCCCAGCGGGTCGACAGCGGCTACACGGCGCGGGTCCTGGACGCCGACGCCGACGCGGCCCGGCCCTGGATGGCCATCCAGTACATCGCCGCGCCGTCGCTCGCCGAGCTGGTACGGACGGCCGGGCAGCCACCGGCCTCGGCGGTGCGCTGGGTGGGGGCGGGGGTGGCGGCGGCGCTGGTCGCGCTGCACGGCGCGGGCATCGTCCACCGTGACATCAAACCGCCGAACGTACTGCTCCCGCTGAACGGTCCGCGCGTCATCGACTTCGGGATCTCCCACGCCAGCGATCTCACCCGCACCAGCCTCACACTCGGCACGATCGCCTTCACCTCCCCCGAGCAGGCCAGGGGCGAGCCGTCCACGGCGGCCTCCGACATCTACTCGCTGGGCGCGACCCTCTTCCATCTCGCGGTCGGCCGGCCGCCGTACGCCCATGACGGCGACACGCTCGGGCTGCTGGCCCGGGTGGCCAGGGGCGAGCTGGAACTGAGCGGACTGCCGCGCGAACTCGACCAGCTCATCCGCCCCTGTCTGGCGGCGGACCCGGGCGCCCGGCCCCGGCCGGCGGACGTCCTCGCGCAGTTCAAGGCCGCTCTGGTCGGGCTGCCTGTGTCGGACAGCGGCAAGCGGTGGCTGCCGCCGCGCTGGACGGCGCTGATCGAGGCGTACGACCAGCAGGCGCGGAGGCTGCGGGAGGGCGGGCCGGGGGCGGGGGCGGGGTCGGGCGTGGGTCCCGACGATCCGACGGCGGACCAGCGGACGCACGGGGTACGGGAACCGGCCCCGACGCGCGAGTACACCCAGGCCCGCGACGGGGCGGAGGCGGCGGCGAAGGCGGCAGCGGAGCGGGAGAGAGCCGAGAAGGAGCAGGCCGAGAAGGAGCGGGCCGAGAAGGAGCGGGAGCGCGCCGCCCGCGAACACGACCGCGCGGAACGGGAACGGGCCGAGCGCCGCGCCCAACGGGAGCGCTCGGCCCGCGAGCTGGCCGAGATACAGGCCAGACAGGTACGCGCGGCACGCGGCCGGATCGAGCGGGAACAGGCGGAACGGGAGCAGGCGGCACGGGACAAGGCAGGGCAGGACCAGGCAGCGGGGCAGGACGCCGGGGCCGACGGCCGGTCACGGGCGGGATCGGCCGGCGGACCGGGCTCCGCGGGACAGCGCTCCCCCGGGCAGGGCTCGCCCCGGCAGGGCTCCACCGGCCACGGCTCCACCGGCCAGGGCTCACCCGCCGGATCACGCCCGGCGGGCAGACAGCGTCCCTCCGCCGGAGCGGCCCGGTCGGCGCCCGCCGCCACGCCGCCCGCGACGGCCCCCGCCAAGAAGTCCTCCGGCGGCGGTGTGTTCCTCCTCGTCATGGCCTTCGTCGTGATCTTCATCTGGCGCCCCTGGGAGGCGGACACCACCAGCACCTCGTCCTCCGGCGGCTCGTCGTCGAGCGGCGGGAGTTCCTACGACGGCGGCTCCTCCTACGCCAGTGACACCCCCTCGGCGCCCGCCCCGAGCGCCGTCGACCTCGCCTTCCGTGCCGTACGGACCGGGGAGTGCCTCAGCTCGCACGACGACGGGTTCGGACGCTGGAGCGACACCGTGCCGAAGCGGGTCGGCTGCTCGGCGCCCGAGGCGTACAACCATGTCGACCGGGCCGTCTCGGACTCGACGGGTTCGGACTGCGACGGCGGCGACGACCAGCAGACCTGGGCGAACCGGGGCGACGACGGGGTGACCACCACGCTCTGCGTCTCCCGCAGATACGCCCCGGGCCAGTGCTTCATCGCCGAGAAGAACGGCGACCGTGTCGGCGCCGGCCGCCTCCAGGCCGTATGGAACTGCGGCGCCGACACGGTGCCCAAGGGCTACGCGTACATCATGCAGATCACCGGCTACTACGGGATGCCGACGGACGGCAGTGATCCCAACTGCCCCGAGTACTGGTGGGAGGTGGACGACGACGAGAACTACGTCTGCGCCGAGGTCACGTCCTGAGCCCGGCAGGCACCGGTCCGGAGAGCGAGCGGGACGACGGACACCCTTCTAGATCACCAGGCTCAGCAGCGCCGCCACGACGAAGCCCGCCACCGACAGGACCGTCTCCAGCACCGTCCAGGACTTCAGGGTGTCGCGCTCCGAGATGCCGAAGTACTTGGCGACCATCCAGAAGCCGCCGTCGTTGACGTGCGAGGCGAAGATGGAGCCCGCCGAGATCGCCATGATGATCAGGGCGAGATGCGCCTGCGAGAAGCCCTGGCCCTCGACCAGCGGGACGACGATGCCCGCGGTGGTGACGATCGCGACCGTCGCGGAGCCCTGCGCCACCCGCAGGACGACGGAGATCAGCCAGGCCAGCAGGATGACCGGCAGACCGACGTCGTTGAAGGTGTCGGCGAGGGCGTCCGCGATACCGCTGCCCTTGAGGACCGCGCCGAAGACCCCGCCCGCGCCGACGACCAGCAGGATGTTGCCGACCGGCTTGAGGGAGGAGGTGGAGACCCTCTCCAGCGAGGCACGTGACCAGCCCCGGCGGATGCCCAGCAGGTAGTACGCCAGCAGCAGCGCGATCGTCAGCGCCACGAACGGGTGGCCGAAGAACTCGATCACCGAGCGCCCGGTCGACGGGTCCAGGGCGATGGACGAGAAGGTCGCGAGCAGGATCAGGACCAGCGGGGTGCCGATGATCGCGAGTACGGTCCCGAGCGCGACGGGCCGCTCGCTCGGGGTGACCCCGGAGGCCCGCTGCTCGGCGGCGACCGCGGCCTTGGCCTCCGCCGCGGCCTCGACCATGTCCTGCGGCACCTCGACGAACAGCCGCTTGCCGATCCACGCGGCGTAGACCCACGCGGCGAGCACGGCCGGGACGCCGACGACGACACCCATCAGGATGACCCAGCCCAGATCCACCCCGAAGAGTCCGGCCGCGGCGACGGGACCCGGGTGCGGCGGCAGAAAGGCATGGGTCATCGACAGACCGGCGAGCAGCGGCATCGCGTACAGCAGGACCGACTTGCCCGAGCGCCTGGCGGCGGCGTACACGATCGGCGCGAGGACGAAGATGCCGACGTCGAAGAAGACCGGGACACCGAAGACGACACCGGTGACGCCCATGGCGAGCGGCGCGCGCTTCTCGCCGAAGAGACGGAGCAGCCGGGCGCTCAGCACCTCGGCGCCACCGGACACTTCGAGGATCGCGCCGAGCATGGTGCCCAGACCGATGATGATCGCGACATGGCCGAGGATGCCGCCCATCCCCGTCTCGATCATGGAGACGGCGGCGGACTTCTGGACCGTGCCGAAGAGTTCGGTGACGGAGAGACCGGCGGCGAGGCCGACGGCTATGGAGACACCGAGGAGGGCCACGAAGGGCTGGAGCCTGACCTTGA
This sequence comes from Streptomyces sp. NPDC055025, assembly GCF_053608565.1. Taxonomy (NCBI): domain Bacteria; kingdom Bacillati; phylum Actinomycetota; class Actinomycetes; order Kitasatosporales; family Streptomycetaceae; genus Streptomyces; species Streptomyces sp. NPDC055025. Next base: position 90,198 of record NZ_JBSGVS010000012.1, on the reverse strand, counting down.
TGATCAGGAGGAGCAGGAGGGCGATACCGAGGGCGGCGACGGTCAGCAGACCGGCGGTGCCGTCGATCAGGAGCAGCAGACCACCGGTGTGGGGCGGTGTCTCGGGTGGGGCGTCGGCGGCCAGGAGCATGGGGGGACCTCTGTTCAGGGGGGTTCTGGGGGTTCGGGAAGCGCGGGGGGTTCCGGGGATTCAGGGGGGTCCGGGGATACAAGGGCATACGGCGAGGGCGTGGCGATGGGGGGCGGGGCAGGGGGGATCGCGGTACGGCGCCGCGGGGGCGGTCGCCGTACCGGGTCGGTTTCCGGCTCTCCGGCTCTCCGGATCTCTGGGGCTCTGGGGCTCCGGGTCTCGGGTGGGCTTCGAGGGCTCGCGGACTTCGGGAGCCGGGGGGCGGGGGGCGGGGGGCGGGGGGCGGTGGCTCAGCCGAGGACGGCGAGCGCGTCGATCTCGATCAACAGCCCCTTGGGCAGGCCCACATAGACCGTCGTCCGCGCGGCGGGGGCCTCCTTCAGCCCCTGCTCCTCGAAGTACGCGTTGTAGATCGCGTTCATCTCGGCGAAGTGGTCCACGTCGGTGAGATAGACGCGCATCATCATGACGTCGTCCCAGCTCGCGCCGCCCTCCTCCAGGATCGCCCGGACATTGGCGAACGTCTGGAGGGTCTGCTCACGCAGGGTCGGTCCCGCGACCGCGGGCGCCTGCCCCTCGACGGCGGGCAGGAAACCGACCTGGCCCGCGACCTGGAGGATGTTCCCCTTGCGGACGCCGTGCGAGAACTTCGCCGGCGGGGCGGTGTGGGTGGCGGGCGTGAGGGCGGTCTTCTCGGTCATGTGGCACTCATCCTTCGGGCGTGTCCGTGACGGGGGTGGTGTGGAGCGGGGTCGTGCTGATGGGGGCGCTGCCGGAGTACTCCCGGCTGATGGCGTCCGCGGTACGGCGTACCAGCGGCAGCAGGGTGAGGAGTTCCTCGGCGGTGACCACGACGTTCGGCGCGGAGACCGACATGGCGGCGACGGCCCGGCCGTCCGTACCGCGGACCGGGGCGCCGACGCAGTTGATGGACTCCTCGTGGCCGCCGAGATCGGTGGCCCAGCCCTGTTCGCGCACGGTCGCCAGCTCCTTGAGGAAGGCGGCGGCGTTCGGCGTCGAACGGGACGTGTAGGCGGGGTAGTCGAGCTTCTCCGCGACGGCGCGGCGCTCGGGCTCGGGAAGGTCGGCGAGCAGGAGCTTGGCCACGGCGGCGACGGTGATCGCGACGGGCTTGCCGATCCGTGAGTACATACGGACGGGGTAGCGGCTCTCGACCTTGTCGATGTAGAGGACCTCGTTCTCCTCGTACACGGCGAGATGGACGGTGTGCCCGATCTCCTCGTTGAGCGCGGTGAGATGGGGGTGCGCGATCTCGCGTACGTCCAGGTTCTCCACGGCCTCCTGCGCGAGCGCGAAGAGACGGGCGCCGAGGCGGTAGCGCTGGTCCTGCTGGCGGTGGACGAGCCCGTGCTCGTGGAGCGTACGGAGCAGCCGCAGCGCGGTGGACTTGTGCACACCGAGCCGGTCCGCGACCTGTCCGAGATCGGCGGGTCCCTGGGCGAGCAGCGGAAGGATGCTCAGCGCGCGGTCGACGGTCTGGCTCATGGGGTACGTACCTCCTGCTCCGTGGCCTCCGTCCAGCCGGGGCCGAGACGAAGTCTCCCCCACGCCCGCGCGTCGAGGCCCGCGAGCCGGTCGGCGTCCGCCCGCGCGGGCGGCGCCCCGAGATCGCCGGGCACGGTGAGGGCGGCGGCGGCCATGAGATGCCCGTGGCGCAGCCGCGCGGCGGCGGGCAGGCCGCGCAGGGTCGCGGAGAGGAATCCGGCGGCGAAGGCGTCCCCGGCCCCGACGGGCGCGACGACATCGACGCGGAGGGCGGGCACGGAGACGACGGTGTCGCGCCCGTACGCCGAGTCGCGCCCGTACGCCGCCGCGTCGTGCCCGTACGCCGAGTCGTGCCCGTACGCCGACGGGGCGGCCGGGGCGGGCGGGGCGCCCGTGGTGCCGAGGGGCGTCGTCGTCTCCGGCTCGCGTGTGTAGACCGTCGCCCCCGCCGCGCCGCGTTTGACCACCAGCGTCCGCGGTTCGGGCAGCGCGGCGCGGATCGCCTCCGCGCCGTGCAGGTCCCAGGCCGCCGCGGCCTCGTCCTCGCCGACGAACACCAGGTCGGCGCCGCGCGCGAGGTCCAGCAGCACACGGACGCCGGAGGGGTCGCGCCACAGGTTCGGGCGGTGGTTGACGTCGAAGGAGACCAGCGGGCGCCCGGGGGCCCGCGCGGTCAGCGCGCGCATCAGCGCCAGGCAGTCGTCCGAGAGCGCGGCGGTGATACCGGACAGATGCAGCAGTGCCCCCGACCGGAGGTCCTCGGGCGCCATGTTGTCCGGCGACATCGCGGAGGCGGCGGAACCCGCGCGGTAGTAGACGACCTCGTGCGCGTCGGTGGCGCGGTCCGTCGCCGTACGGAAGTAGATACCGGTAGGCCGGTGCGGGTCGCGGCGCACGCCCGAGGTGTCGACCCCGTACGCGGCGACCGACCGTACGAGATGGTCGCCGAAGCCGTCGGCACCGACCCGGCTGACCCAGCGCACCCGGTGCCCGGCCGCCGCCAGCACGCAGGCGACATTGGACTCGGCGCCGCCGATCGTACGGTCGAAGGACGGGACGTCCGCGAGCGGGCCGGGCCGCGAGGGCAGGAAGGTGACCATGGACTCACCGAGACAGACGACCTCCGCGTCCGCGGTTCCGGTCACGCTGGGACTCCTCGCCGCTCGTGATGTTCGATGAGGTCACCATTGACCCGCTGTCGCTCGGATGTTAGACAGCGGTGAGCGTTACACGCAATGGTCATTGCAAGTATTGCAACGACACTGCCGAAACAAACCGCTGGAACCACCGCAACCGCTGGAATCACCGCAACCGCCGCAACCGCTGAAGCAAGGGGAGGCTCCCATGGCCGCCGACGGACGTACCGACGAGCGCCTCGACCGGCGACCCGGCCGGGGGCTCGGCGACGAGCGCGTCGACCACCGCTTCAAGGGCCTCCCCCCGGACGCCGAGGGTCTCACCGTCGCCGCGCTCGCCGCCGAGCGCCGCTCCCTCTTCAGCGGCGGCTTCACCACCCCCGTCCTCGCCCTCTCCGCCGAGTCGGTCGAGCACAATCTCGCCCTCCTGGAGTCCTACTCCGCGCGCCACGGCCTGGCCTTCGCCCCGCACGGCAAGACCTCCATGTCACCGCAGCTCTTCGCGCGCCAGCTCGACCACGGCGCCTGGGGCATCACCGCCGCCGTGCCGCACCAGGTGCGCGTCTACCGCGCGTTCGGCATCCGGCGGATCTTCCTCGCCAACGAGCTGGTCGACGCGGCGGCGCTGCGCTGGCTCGCCGCCGAGCTGGACCGGGACCCCGCCTTCCGGTTCCTCTGCTACGTCGACTCCGTACGCGGTGTCGAGCTGATGGACGAGGCGCTGAGCGCGGCGGGCGCGGTCCGGCCCGTGGAGGTCGTCGTCGAGCTGGGCGCGGGCGAGGGCGCCCGTACCGGAGCCCGTACGGAGGCGGAGTGCGCCGCGGTCGCCGACGCGGTGGCGGCGGTGACGACCCTGCGGCTCGTCGGCGTCGCCGGTTACGAGGGCGAGGTCCCCGCGGCCGACGGTGACTCCGTGCGCGCCTGGCTGCGCCGGCTCGTCGCCCTGGCGGCCGGCTTCGACAAGGCCGGCCGCTTCGCCGTCCCGGCGCCGGACGCGGGCACGAGCGGCGCTCCCGGCGGCGAGATCGTCATCAGCGCGGGCGGCAGCGCCTGGTTCGACGCGGTCGCGGACGTCTTCGCGGAGATCCCCCCGCTCTCCCGTCCCGTGCTGAAGCTGCTGCGCTCGGGCGCGTACGTCTCGCACGACGACGGCCACTACCGCCATCTCACCCCCTTCAACCGGGTCCCCGAGGAAGGCTCCCTCCAGCCCGCCTTCCGGCTCTGGGCCCAGGTCGTCTCCCGCCCCTCCCCCGGCCAGGCCTTCGTCAACGCGGGCAAGCGGGACGCGGCGTACGACCTGGACCTGCCCGAGGCCCAGGTCGTACGGGACGGGCGCACCGGCGCGATCCGCCCGGCTGCCGGTGTCACGGTGACGGGCCTGTCCGACCAGCACGGCTGGCTGAGCACCACGCCCGAGGCGGAGCTGGAGGTCGGCGACTGGGTCGGGATGGGGCTGTCCCATCCGTGCACCTCGTTCGACAAGTGGCAGCTCATCCCGCTCGTGGAGGCCGACGGCACGGTCACGGACCTCATCCGTACGTTCTTCTGAGAGGGCCCGTCATGGATCTCGTTCTGCGGGACGCGCAGGTCATCGACGGCACGGGCGGCCCCTCGTACCGCGCGGACGTGGGCATCACCGGCGGCCGTGTCGCCGCGATACACCGGGAGTCCGGGGGCGGGGGCCGTCCCACCGGCGCCCGGGTCCTCGACGCCGGGGGACTCGCCCTCTCCCCCGGCTTCATCGACATGCACGCGCACAGCGATCTGGCGCTGCTGCGCGACCCCGACCACTCGGCGAAGGCCGCGCAGGGCGTGACCCTCGAAGTGATCGGCCAGGACGGCCTGTCGTACGCGCCGGTCGACGACACGGCCCTCGCGCAGGTGCGGCGGGCGATCTCCGGGTGGAACGGCGGCGCGCCGGAGGACACCAGCGTCGACTTCGACTGGCGCACGGTCGGCGAGTATCTGGACCGGCTCGACCACGGCTTCGGCGGCCGGGGCATCGCGGTCAACGCCGCGTATCTGATCCCGCAGGGCACGGTCCGTATGCACGCGGTCGGCTGGGACGACCGGCCCGCGACCGACGCCGAACTCACCCGGATGAAGCGGCTGGTGGCCGAGTCCATGGAGCAGGGCGCGGTCGGGATGTCCTCCGGGCTGACCTACACACCCGGGATGTACGCGGACGACGCCGAACTGACCGAGCTGTGCCGGGTGGTGGCGGAGTACGACGGCTACTACTGCCCGCACCACCGGTCCTACGGCTCCGGGGCGCTCCAGGCGTACGAGGAGATGGTGACGCTCACCCGCCACGCGGGCTGCGCCCTCCATCTCGCCCACGCCACCATGAACTTCGGGGTGAACGAGGGGAAGGCGCCCGAGCTGCTCGCGCTGCTCGACCGGGCGCTGGACTCGGGCGCGGACATCTCCCTGGACACCTATCCCTACACCCCCGGCTGCACCACGCTGGTGGCGATGCTGCCGAGCTGGGCGGGCGAGGGCGGTCCCGACACGGTCCTGGAGCGGCTGCGGGACGACTCCGCCGCCGAGAGGATCCGCCACCATCTGGAGGTGGTGGGCTCCGACGGCTGCCACGGTGTGCCCATCGAGTGGGACACGATCGAGATCTCCGGCGTCTCGGCGCCGGGACTCGCGGACCATGTCGGCCGTACGGTCGAGGAGTCGGCGCGGGCGCGCGGTGAGGCGCCCTGGACCACGGCCCGCCGGCTTCTGATCGACGACCGGTTGGGCCCGACGATCCTCCAGCACGTGGGGCACGAGGAGAACGTCCGCGCGATCATGCGGCACCGCGTCCACACGGGCGGCAGCGACGGCATCCTCCAGGGCGCCAAGCCGCATCCGCGGGCCTACGGCACGTTCCCCGAGTATCTGGGCCGGTACGCGCGTGATCTGGGCGTGCTGTCACTGGAGGAGTGCGTGTCCCACCTCACCGCCCGCCCCGCCGCCCGTCTGCGCCTCCCCGACCGCGGTCTGGTCCGCGAGGGCTACCGCGCCGATCTGGTCCTCTTCGACCCGGAGACGGTCGCGGCGGGCTCCACCTTCGCGTCCCCGCGCGTACTGCCGGTGGGCATCCCGTACGTACTGATCGACGGGCGCTTCGTGATCGAGGACGGCCGCCGCACGGACGTCCTGGCGGGCCGGTCCGTACGACGGTCGCGCCGAGGGTACGTGCCGCCCGCGCGGTCGCGCTGAGCGCCACGCCCGGCGGGGGAGGCGTCGCTCAGGCCGGGGAGGCGTCGCTCAGGCCGAGGCGGTGCTGCTCAGGCCGAGGCCAGGCGCAGGACAAGGGCCGCCGCGGCCAGCAGGAGGAGGACGACGGCCGGGGCGATCTCGTAGTCCTTCACACGGAGATGCGCGAGGGTGGCGCCGATGAAGTAGAGGACCACACCGATCGCGGCGGCCACGCCGAGTGCCGGGACCCAGAGACCGATCACGAGGCCCACCGCGCCCGCCGCCTTGAGCGTGGCGAGGCGTGGCAACCAGGAGTCCGGGACGCCCACCTTGGACATCGAACCGACGACCGACTCGTTCCGGGTGAAGGTGGCGAAGGCGGAGGCCGTCAGGACGGCGGCGAGCAGAATGCCGACTACGGCGTAGGCGATGAACACGGATGACCCCTCGGACGGTGTGCGTACGGCGTGTGAAGAACCGCGGGAAGACCGCGGGAACACCACGGGAAACAAAAGGAGGTCCACTGATCGAGGGCCCCCGCCCAACGTGCCGGAATCCGCGGCTCCCAGGAACACCGGGCCGAGGCTAGTAGTGACAGGGCTATGATCCGCCGGCTCCCGGCGCGGAGCCCGGCCGGTACATTGCCTTCCGTGAGCGACAACGAGCTGGGCATGTTCCTGCGCGCCCGCCGCGAGTCCGTCACCCCCGCCGAGGTCGGGCTCCCGGACAGCGGCCGGCGCCGTACGCCCGGCCTGCGCCGCTCCGAGCTGGCCACGCTCGCCGGTATCAGCGTCGAGTACCTCGCCCGGCTCGAACAGGGCCGGGACCGTCATCCCTCCGCGCAGGTGCTCACCGTGCTCGCGAACGCCCTGCGGCTCACCGACGAGGAGCGCTTCGCCCTGCTGCGCCAGGTCAAGGCGAACAGCGACACGCTCAAGCTCTGCCCGGGGGCGGGCCGCCCGCCGGCCAGGACCGTACGCCCCACCCTGCGCGCGGTGCTCGAACGGCTGGAGCCCACCCCCGCGGTCCTGCTGAACCGGCTGACCGAGGTGCTCGCCTTCACCCGCGGTTACGAGCTGCTCGTCGGCCCGCTGGGTCTGCTGGACGCCTCCGCGCCCAGTCTCGTCCGGTATCTGCTCACCGATCCGCGGGCCCGTACCGCGCACCCGGACTGGTCCCGCGCCGCCGATGAGCAGATCGGCCGGCTGAAGACCGACTCCGTCCCCGACGACCCGCATCTCGCGGCGCTCGTCGAGGAGCTGACGCTCGGCGTGGGCACGCCGTTCACGGAGCGCTGGGCCGCCGCCCCCCGGATGCCCGCGAACCTCAGCGCCTGGCGCCTCGTCCACCCCGGCGCGGGCGAGCTGCGGCTGCTCGACGAGACGCTCGAACTGCCGGAGGCCGAGGGCCAGCGGCTGCTGATCCATCTCCCGGCCGACGAGGCGACGTCCACGGCGCTCGACGCCCTCACCGGCCGCCGCCCCGGCGCGCTGCGCGCGGTCTGAACCGCCGGCACGGCTGAACCACCCGCACGGCTGAAACCGGCCCCTCCGGCGCCCGCCCGCGCCCGCCCGCGCCCGTCCGGCGATCGAGGACGAACGATCCGGTACGCCCGGAACGCCGTCACCGCGCCCGCGCGCCGGACCGCACACTTCCGCGTCCCCCGCCCGCCGTACTGCGCCGCCCGGCCCCCAACCCCGCCCCGACCGGCTGACGTGTCCCAAAACACGACGCGGGCTCCGTTACGCCGCCGTAAGCTCGCGGACATGCAGGTCATCCAGTCGACGAAGCTCGCAAACGTCTGTTACGAGATCCGGGGCCCCGTCCTCGACGAGGCGATGCGGCTGGAGGCGGCGGGCCAGCGCATCCTCAAGCTCAACACCGGCAACCCGGCCGCCTTCGGCTTCGAGTGCCCGCCCGAGATCCTGGAGGACGTACTCCGCAATCTCGGGGACGCCCACGGCTACGGGGACGCGAAGGGGCTGCTCTCCGCCAGGCGCGCGGTGATGCAGCACTACCAGACCAAGGGCATCGAGCTGGACGTCGAGGACATCTACCTCGGCAACGGCGTCTCCGAGCTGATCCAGATGTCGATGCAGGCGCTGCTCGACGACGGCGACGAGGTGCTCGTACCGGCGCCGGACTATCCGCTGTGGACGGCGGCGGTCTCCCTCGCGGGCGGCACGGCCGTGCACTACCGCTGCGACGAGCAGTCCGAGTGGATGCCGGACCTCGCCGACATCGAGCGGAAGATCACCGACCGCACCAAGGCGCTCGTGATCATCAACCCGAACAATCCGACGGGCGCGGTATACGGCGAGGAGATGCTCACGGCGCTCACGGAGATCGCCCGCCGCCACCATCTCGTCGTCTGCTCCGACGAGATCTACGACCGGATCCTCTACGACGGCGCCACGCACACCCCGACCGCCGCCGTCGCCCCGGATCTGCTCACGCTGACCTTCAACGGGCTCTCCAAGAACTACCGGGTGGCCGGTTTCCGCTCCGGCTGGCTGGCGGTCTGCGGGCCCAAGGCGCACGCGGCCTCGTACATCGAGGGTCTGACGATCCTGGCCAATATGCGGCTGTGCGCCAATATGCCGTCGCAGCACGCGGTGGCCACGGCGCTGGGCGGCCGGCAGTCCATCCGGGATCTGGTCCTGCCGGGCGGGCGGATCCTGGAGCAGCGGAACACCGCGTACGAGCTGCTCACCTCGATCCCGGGGGTGACCTGCGTCAAGCCCAAGGGCGCGCTCTATCTCTTCCCGCGGCTCGATCCCAAGGTCTTCAAGATCAAGGACGACCGGCAGATGGTGCTGGATCTGCTGCGGGCCGAGAAGATCATGGTCGTGCACGGTACGGGGTTCAACTGGCCGGAGCCGGACCACTTCCGGATCGTGACCCTGCCCGCCGTACAGGATCTGACGGACGCGGTGACCCGGATCGGGACCTTCCTGGACGGCTACTCGCAGCCGTAGACGCGACGGGCGCCCGCCGTATCGCCCGCATCGCCCGCGCGAAGGTTCCGGACTGTGCGCGAGAAGGGTCCGGACTCCGCTCAACTTTAGACTCGATCCAAGGTAGGATGGTCTCCTGACGATGCCAGGAGGCCATCCTCATGTATGAGCCGATCCGCGCCAAGTCGGTCCACACCCTGGCCGCTGACGCCGATTTCCCCCACCGCACCCGCGAGGAAGAGCTGAACATCCAGCTCGCCGGACATCTCTCCGCCCTGCTCGCCGTCACCGACGAGCTGGGCCTCGAAGAGCCCGGCGCGAGCATCGCCGGGCAGATCACCAGACTCCGCGGCACCCCGCCGGTCCGGCACGCGGCGCTCGCCGACGCCGACCCGGCGGCGCTGCACCGTCGCGCCCTGGCCCTCGCGGGCCGCGCGCTCGTCGTCGCCGCCTCGCGCGCCGACACCGCCGCGGCGATCCTGTCCGCCGAGCGGATGGACGCGCACACCGCCGCGCTGGCCGAGCCGCCCGCCCCGGCCGCGGCCTCGACCCCGGCTCCCGCCCCGGTCCCCGCCTCGGCCGCGGCCGCTACCGCCGACCCGGCCCCGGCCCCGGCCCCGGAGGACCAGCGTCTGGTCGGCGCCCACTGACGGCCCCGGTCCCGCGGGCCGCGGAGGCGCGCGGACCGGGTGCCCCTCACCGCCGGCGGGCGCGTACCACGGCGCCGCCCGGCGGCCCTCGTAGACCGACGCCCGACGCGCCGTCGGCCGCGGTCGCTATGACCGCTGTGAACCTTCCGTTCCGGTTCCTTACCGGGATGGGTACTTCACCCCGCGTACACCCAACTCCCCCCGGAATGTGGGTCTCCGCGAGCACGCTTTGGGCGTGAGACGCATCGTGGGAATCATCCTGGCGGTGCTGCTGATCGGCGGAGTGGCAGCAGCCGTCGTGGCAGGCCGAGAGAGCCAGGGAACAAGCACGGCAACGAAGACCGTGCGAGGGGTCATCGGTTCGGAGAAGGCGGAGTTCTTCGCCGACCCCGACGTCATCAAGGCCCTTGACGAACATGGTTACGCCGTGAAGACGGAGACCTCCGGCTCCTGGGCCATGGAGGAACTCTCTCTCGACGGCACCGACTTCGCCTTTCCTTCCTCCAAGGCACCGGCGGACGAACTGGCCGCGAAGTACCAGGTCCAGGGCACCCCGCCGCGGCCCTTCTACTCCCCGCTGGTGGTCGTCGCCCACCGCTCCGCCGCCCAGGTCCTGGCCCGCAACGGACTGGCCACCCTGGACGGCGAGTCGCGCGGCACCCTGCGGATGGAGCCGTATCTGGAGGCGGCGCGGAAGGAGCGCACCTGGCAGCAGCTCAAGGGGGCCTCGGCCCACGCGGAGCTGACCGGGACGGTCTTCATCGCGAGCACCGACCCCATGACCTCCAGCTCGGGCGCGCTCTATCTCGCCGCCGCGTCCTATGTCGCCGACGGTGGAAAGGTCGTGGGCGACAAGGCGGCCGTCGCCCGTACGGCACCGCTGCTCAAGCAGCTCACCGTGGTCCAGGGCGCCCAGCAGACCAGTTCCGACGCGCCGTTCCGCGACTTCATCAGCGGCGTCGGGAATCCGCTGGTGCTGGTCTACGAGTCGCAGGTGGCCTCGGTGCTGCTCCAGCGGCAGGAGGTCGGGGATCTGGTGGTGCTCTACCCGGACACCACCGTCAACAGCGACCACACGCTCGTACCGCTCACCGAGAACGGGCGGGCGCTCGGCGCGCTGCTCACCACCGATCCGCGCCTGCGTGAGCTGGCGGTACGGCACGGCTTCCGCCCGCAGGGAGCCGCCGCGGAGTTCACCGCCGCCACCGCTCCCTACCAGGCTTTCCTCAACCAGCGGCTGACCGGGGTCCGCCAGGCGCCCGTGCCCACCACCGAGTGGCTGCACGCGATGGCGCAGCGGGCCCGGTCGTAGGCGGCCCGCCGTGGCAGCCCAGGTCGCGGCCGGTCCGGTCCCGGCCGGCACTTCGCGCTTCGCTCTTCATGTCCCAGGGGGAACCAGATGTCCGTAGAACAGAGTTCCGGGCCGGCCGGCCCGGAACTGATCCTCACCCCGCCCGAACCCGTCGCCCCGGTCCGTACCGAACAGGCCGTGGGACTGGTGCCGATCGACGACTCCGTACGCACGGAGATGACCCGGCGCGCCACGGACTATGTCGGGTCGCTCGCCGCGCTCGACGCCCGCTCGCCCGAATTCACCGCCCGTATCGGCGAGATCGCCAATCTCGGCGCCGGTGAGATCCGCGGCGCGGCCCAGCAGTCCAACCGGATGCTGGACCGTACGATCCACTCGCTCTCCTCCGGCGGCGAGGACGCCCAGTCCCGGGTGTCGTCCTCGCTGGTCGAACTGCGCCGTACGGTCGAGGACCTGGACCCGCGCGACACCCCGGGCAAGGGGGCCCGCCGGTTTCTCTCGAAGCTGCCCGGCGGCAACAAGCTGCGCGATCACGCCGCCAAGTACGCCTCCTCGCAGGGCACCCTGAACAAGATCGTGAGCTCGCTCAGGGGCGGCCAGGACGAACTGCGCCGCGACAACGCCGCGCTGCACACCGAGCGCACACGTCTGTGGGAGACCATGGGCAAGCTCCAGGAGTACGCGGTGCTCACCTCGGCGCTCGACACGGCGATCGAGGAGCGGATCGGCTCGGTCGGCCTCGCCGATCCCGCGCAGGCCGACGCGCTGCGCGCCGATGTCCTCTTCCCCGTCCGGCAGAAGCACCAGGACCTGCTGACCCAGCTCGCGGTGTGCGCGCAGGGCTATTTGGCGATGGATGTCGTACGGCGCAACAACGAGGAGCTGATCAAGGGCGTCGACCGCGCCGCGACCACCACGGTCTCGGCGCTGCGGATCGCGGTGATGCTCTCCTCGGCCCTGGAGAACCAGCGCAGGGTGACCGAGCAGGTGAACGTCCTGCGCTCGACGACGGAGGACCTGATCCGCGGCAACGCGGAGATGCTCGCCACCCAGAGCGGCGAGATCCAGCGCATCGCGGCGGATCCGGCCGTGGGGGCGGAGACGCTGCGCACCGCGTTCCAGCAGATCTACCGGACGCTGGACGCGATCGACACGTACAAGATCCAGGCGACGGAGTCGATGGCCTCCACGGTGGAGTCCCTGACGGCCGAGCTCCAGAGCGCGAGCACCTATCTGGAGCGAACCCGCTCGGCGAGCGCGCTGGAAGGGGGCCTCCAGTGAGACGAAGGCCTCCGGTGGGACGCGCGCTGACCGCCGTACTCGTCACCGCCCTGCTGACCGCCGCCACGGCGTGCACCACCGGCGGGGGCGACGCGCCGGCCGGGCCGGAGCCCGCCCCGGCCACGACCTACCGTCCGGGCACCCTGCGGGTGCTCGCCTCCAGTGAACTCTCCGACATGCAGGGGGTGCTGGACCAGGCCGAGCAGAGGACCGGGGTGAAGGTACGCGCCACCTGGACCGGCACGCTGGACGCCGCCGAGCTGATCGCGTCGGGCAAGGCGGACGGCGCGTACGACGCGGTCTGGCTGTCGTCCAACGACTATCTGCGGCTCGACCCCGGGGTCGCGCGGCGCATCACCAACGAGACGCCGGTCATGTCCTCGCCCGTCGCGCTCGGGTTGCGGACGGAGACCGTACGGCGGCTCGGCTGGCAGCCGGACGAGGTCACCTGGTCGCAGGTGCACCAGGCGGTCGTGGCCGGGAAGCTGACCTACGGGATGACCGACCCCGTGCGTTCCAACTCCGGTTTCTCCGCGCTGATCTCGGTGGCCTCCGGGCTCTCGGGCGCGCAGTCGGCGCTCACCGACGCGGATGTGCGCCGGGCGTCGGGGAAGCTGAAGGAGTTCTTCACCGGGCAGAAGCTGACATCGGGTTCGTCCGGCTGGCTCGCGACGGCCTACACCCGGCGCGACAGTGTGGACGCGCTGGTCAACTACGAGTCCGTGCTGCTCTCCATGAACCGGGACAGCCGCACCGGGCTCACCGTGATCCGTCCCAAGGACGGGGTGGTGACCGCCGACTACCCCTTCACCCTGCTGACGTCGGCGCCCCAGGAGGCGCGGGAGGCGGGCCAGGCGCTCACCTCGTATCTGCGCAGCCCGGAGGCGCAGAAGTCGCTGACCGAGCAGACGTTCCGGCGCCCTGTCATCCCGTCGATACCGCCCGCGGCGGGCCTGGCCACCGACAAGCGGCGCGAACTCCCCTTCCCCGGCTCGCGTTCGGTCGCCGACGGGCTGCTCCACGCGTACGAGAACCAGCTGCGCCGTCCTTCGCGCACGGTGTACGTACTGGACACCTCGGGCTCGATGGAGGGCGAACGGCTCTCCCGGCTGAAGGACGCGCTCGCGGGGCTGACCGGTACGGACGACTCCGCGACCGGGGAGCGCTTCCGTGACCGGGAGGAGGTGACGCTGATGCCGTTCGGCTCCGAGGTGAAGCGGGTCCTGAGCCATACGGTGGACCCGGCCGGCCGGGCCGCCGCGCTGGACGCGATCCGCGCGGACGCCAGGGCGCTGTCGGCGTCCGGGGACACCGCGATCTACAGCAGTCTGCGGGAGGCGTACTCCCATCTCGGCAAGGGCGGTCCTGGCGCGGACGCCTTCACCTCGATCGTCCTGATGACGGACGGCGAGAACACCACGGGCACGAAGGCCGTCGAATTCGACAGCTTCTACGCGGGACTGCCCGCGGACCAGCGTGCCACCCCCGTCTTCCCCATCCTCTTCGGCGACTCGGACCGCGCGGAGCTGGAGCACATCGCCCAGCTCACGGGCGGCCGGCTGTTCGACGCGACGGGTGGCGAGGAGTCGCTCGACGGCGCCTTCGAGGAGATCCGTGGCTACCAGTAGAGCGACCGGCAGGGCACTGGCGTATCTGGAGTCGCGCAAGAACCTGGTGGGCAGCGCGGCGGGCGTGGGCGGCCTGGCCCTCACCTTCACCGGCCTCGCGGGCGCGTACTGGCCGGTGGTCGTGGCGGGACTGTACGGCGCGGGCGCGCTGATCGCCCCGCCGGAACGCCCCGACGCCCCGGCCTTCACCAACCCGGCCGAGCAACTGGACGAGCTGCGCGCCGACTTCACCAGGCTTCACGCCTATCTCGCCGAGGTCGACCTGCCGCCCACCGCGGCGGGCCGCCTCACCGAACTGACCGAGGTCCTGACCGCCCTCCTCGAACCCGGCTGGGTCGCCGACGCCCTCGCCACCGACGCCGAAGGTGTCCACACCCTCTCCCGGGCCATCCGCCAGGACGTCCCGGAATCGGTGGACACCTTCGTACGCACCCGCTGGTGGACCCGCCTCCAGCCCGGCATGGAACCCCCGGAACGCCATCTCGAACGCCAGCTCACGGTCCTGTACGACGAGGCCCGCGCCCTGGCGACGGCCCTGAGGGAGGCCGAGGCCCGCCGCCAGGAGACCCACACCCGCTACTTGGAGGACCGCCACCGCCCGCCGGGGCTGTGAGAGCCGGGGGGGCGGCGGGGCATCGGCTCTTCGCTCAGCTCACCGCTTCGACGGCCGCCTTGATGACCTTGGTGACGGCCTCCGGGTGGGAGATGAGCGTCAGGTGCGAGCCGCCCTGGAACGTGGTGATCTTCGAACCCGCCCGGCGGGCCATCATCAGTTCGGACTCGGCCGTGATGATCTGGTCGCCGGTGCTGATGAAGTACCACGACGGGATCGTCTTCCACGCCGCGTACGCGGACGGGGTGTCGAACGCGGCCATCGACGCGGCGCGCTGGGTGGCCCAGAGGTTGACGGCCTGCCGGGCCGGCAGGTCCTGGGCGAACTTCCTGACGAAGATGTCCTGCTTCAGGTACAGGTTCGCCGTGCCCTCCGGGGCGTTCGCGTACGGGACGCTGTCGAACAGCGTCTCGGGCGGGGCGTTGAGCGCCGATGCCGAGCCGCTCAGCTCCCCCGTGGTCTCGCCCACCGCCGGCGCGGCGGCGTCGACGTAGACGAGCGCCTTCACGTTGCCGGTCCGGGCGGCGGCGTTCGTGATGACCGAGCCGCCGTACGAGTGGCCGACCAGCACGACGGGGCCGGGGATGCTCCTGACGAAGTCGGCCACCGTCTCCGCGTCGGTGGTGAGGCCCTCCAGCGGGTTGCCGATCGCTCGTGCGGAGTACCCCTCGCCGCGGAGGATCTTCACCTCGCCGCCCCAGCTCGATGTGTCGGCCCAGGCACCGTGGATCAGCACGATCGTCGGTGCGGCCCCGGTGCCACCACCTCCGGGGAGGGCCGGGCGGGCACTCGCGGCGGGAACGGTGGCGGCGGCGAGCACGGTCGCCGTGAGCGCCGCCGCGCCGAGGACCGCGGTGCGCGTGTACGTACGGCGTGGGGACATCCCGCGTGTCCGGCGTATCAGCGGGCCAGGAGTGGACGGCTCAGCCATCTGCTCTCTCCTTCGAACGGCGGAGGGGCTGCCCTCAGCGTCACCGCCGTCGGTCCTCGGGTCGCGCGTTGCGGAGCAGACGAGTGAAACAGAACCGCCATCCGGGTGGTGATCTCCGCACATCCGTGTCCGGCGTGCGCGGCTCACTCCGGCGTGCGCGAGTCACTCCGGCATGCGCGAGTCACTCCTCCATGGACGGCAGGGCGGGCAGAAGGTTTTCGAGCCTGATGGGGAAGTCGCGTACGCGCACACCGGTGGCGTTGAACACCGCGTTGCCGACCGCCGCTCCGGCGCCGCAGATACCCAGCTCACCGACGCCTTTGGCGCCGAGGGGGTTGGCCTTGTCGTCGCATCCCTCAAGGACGACGGCGTCGATCTCGGGGATGTCGGCGTGGACGGGCACCATGTACTGCGCGAGATCCCGGTTCACCTGGGCGCCGGACCGCGGGTCCACGAGCACCGCTTCCTCCAGCGCCATCCCCACCCCCCAGATCATGCCGCCCATGAGCTGCGAGCGCGCGGTCTTGGCGTTGAGGACGCGGCCCGCCGAGAACACGCCCAGCATCCGCCGGAGCCGGATCTCGGCCGTGTCGGCGTCGACGCCCACTTCGGCGAAGTGCGCTCCGTAGGTGTTGATCGAGTAGGCCGCGTAGTGCGGATCCTCCGCCATGAGCGAGGTCGCGCCCTCCGCCTCCACGCCCTCGGGACGGACTCGTCTCACGATCTCGGCCAACGGCAACGCCTCGGACATCCCGTCGAGGCGCACCCCGCCGTCCGCCAGGACCGCGGTCGCGGGGTCGAGACCGTACAGCGGGGAGCGCTGGTCGCCGCATGCCGCGAGCAGCAGTTCCTCGCGCAGGGCCGCGCACGCGCGGTGGACCGCGGTGCTCGAATTGCCCGCGCCCCACGAGCCGCCGGACCCCGCGCTGACGGGGAACCCGGAACGCCCGAGCTCGACCCGTATCCGGCCCGGGGGCAGTCCCAGCCCGTCGGCGGCGACCTGGGTCAGGGTCGTGTACGTACCCGTGCCGAGGTCCGTCATGTCGGACCGGACGACGGCCGTACCGTCCGCCTCCAGTCTGACCAGTGCCCTGGTCGCCGACTGGGGATGGGGACGGATGGCGGAGGCGACGCCGTACCCGATCAGCCACCGCCCCTCCCGCAGACTCGCGGGTCTCGTCGGGCGGTGCTTCCAGCCGAACCGGCGTTCCCCCTCGCGCAGACAGTCGACCAGATGACGGTCGCTGAACGGCACGCCCCGCTCGGGGTCCAGCTCCGGCTCGTTGCGGATCCGCAGCTCGACCGGATCCATCGACAGCTCATGGGCCAGCTGGTCCATCGCCCCCTCGACCGCCAGCAGCCCCGGCGCGTGGCCCGGCGCGCGGACATCCTCTCCGCGCGGCAGATCGAGCGAGGTCAGCCGGTGGCGTGTCAGCCGGCCGGGGGCGGCGTAGAGGCTGCGCGTCGTGGCGGCGGTCTGCTCGGCGTACTCCGCGTCGGGGTTGGTGTACATGGTGACCTCGTGGGCGATCGCGGTCAGCCGGCCGTCCCGTCCCGAGCCGAGGCGGACGCGCTGGCGCGATGTGGGGCGCATGGCGACAAGGGGGAAGGTCTGCTGCCGGGTCAGCACGATCTTGACCGGCTGGTTCAGCGCGCGGGCGGCGATCGCCGCCAGGATCGTCTCGTAGTGGACGCGCAGCTTGGAGCCGAATCCCCCGCCGATGTACGGACTGACGACATGGATCCGCTCTCTGTCCATCCGGAGCGTGGCGGCGATCGAGGTACGCGCCATGTCCACGATCTGGGTGCTGGTGTGGACGATCAGGTCCTCGCCGCGCGGTACCACGAGACAGGCGTGCGGTTCCAGCGGCTGCGCGGAGCCGTACGGCGTCGTGTAGTACTGGTCGATCGTGACGTCGGCGGCGTCGAACCCGGCGTCGAAATCGCCCACCGCGGTGTCGGCCGCGAGGCCGATCTTCATCTTCTTCGGAGGATGGGCCTGATCCAGCCGTGCGGAGAAGTCGTAGCGCCCTTCCTCGACGGCGTAGGTGACATCGACGAGACCGGCCGCCTCGCGGGCCTGTTCGAAGGTCGTCGCGACGACGAGCGCCACGGGCTCACCGTGGAAGTGGATCTCCGGGCTGTCGAGCGCCCTGAAGGCGCGCGGGAACTCCAGGAAGGTGGACTCGTCGGGGGTGCCCTGCGGCGGGGAGTTGTGATGGGTCATCACCATGCGTACGCCGGGGAGGCGTTCGGCGCGGGCCGTGTCGATCCGTGTGACGCGGCCCTTTCCGACGGTCGCGCCGGCGATGTACCCGTACAGCGGCTGACCGGCCTCCCACTGCTCGGCCGGATAGGTGGCCCGGCCGGTGACCTTCAGCGGGCCGTCGACACGGTCGAGCGGCTGTCCGATCACCGTGGCTCCGGCTTCCTCGGCTGCTTTCTCAGCTCGGGCCATGGCTTCCCTCATCCCGCCCGGGGCGCCCGGACCGCCCGGAATGCTCGGACCACCCGGGACGCCCGGTCGCCTGGGGCGCTCGGGCCGCTCGGGCCGCCTCGTCCAGCGTGCGGCAGAGCGTGCGCCGGGCCAGCTCGATCTTGAAGTCGTTGCCGCCCCGCCCCACGGCGTCCCGCATCGACGCCTCGGCCGCGGCGCGATACGTCGCCATCGTGGCGGGGCGCTCCCTCAGCGAGTCCTCCGCGGCGAGGGACCGCCAGGGCTTGTGCGCCACACCGCCGAACGCCACCCGGGCGTCGACGACCGTCGCCGTTCCCCCGTCGGCTCCCGAGCCCACACCGGCTCCCGTTCCCGCGTCCGTCGAGACGATCGCCGCCACGGAGACCAGCGCGAACTCGTAGGAGGCGCGGTCGCGTACCTTCCGGTAGAGCTGTCCGCCCGACGGGGGCGGGGGCAGGACGACGCCCGTGATCATCTCGCCGGGCCGCAGGACGGTCTCGATGTGCGGGGTCTCCCCCGGCAGCCGGTAGAAGTCCCCGATGGCGACGGTGCGTACGGACCCGCCGGCGTCGAGCAGTTCGATCCGCGCCTCCAGCGCCGTCATCGCGACGGCCATGTCCGAGGGGTGGGTCGCGATACAGGCGTCGCTGGCGCCGAGGATCGCGTGCGTCCGGTTGAAGCCGCCGATCGCGTCACAACCGGAGCCGGGATCACGCTTGTTGCAGCCCGAGTCCGTGTAATAGAAGTACGGGCAGCGTGTGCGCTGCAACAGATTGCCGCCGACGGACGCCATGTTGCGCAACTGGCCCGAGGCACCGGCGACGAGCGCCTCGGACAGGACCGGGTAGGCGGTACGTACGCGGGCGTCGGCGGCCACATCGGAGTTCGCCGTCTGCGCGCCGATCCGCACTCCCCCGTACGGCAGTTCCTCGATGGTCGCCAGGGGAAGCCGGCTGATGTCCACGAGATGGTCCGGCCGCTCGATGTCCAGCTTCATCAGATCGAGCAGATTGGTCCCGCCGCTGATGAACTTCGCGCCGGGCCGGGACGCCGCCGCCGCCACCGCGGCCCGCGCGTCCGTCACCCGCTCATAGGTGAAGGGCCTCATGCCGGGCCTCTTTCCGAGTTCGCGACGTCGGCCGGGAGATCGGCGGCGGCGTCGGCCGGAACGTCGGCGGCGGCGTGACCCGCGAGATGCCTCGCGGCGGGATCCGCGCCGGCGGCCTCGCCGTCCGCCTCGCTGTCGGCCGCGACATCACGGATGGCCGCGGCGATGTTCGGATAGGCCGCACACCGGCAGATGTTGCCGCTCATCCGCTCGCGGAGTTCCTCGTCGGTCAGCTCGATCCGCGCGGAGGAGACATCGGCGGTGGCATGACTGGGCCAGCCGGCCTTCACCTCGCCGAGCATGCCGACCGCGGAACAGATCTGACCAGGGGTGCAGTAGCCGCACTGGAAGCCGTCGCGCTCGACGAAGGCCGATTGCATGGCGCTGAGAGCGCCCGGTCTCCCCATGCCCTCGATCGTCGTGATCTCGTCGTCCTGGCGCATCACGGCGAGCGTCAGACAGGAATTGACGCGCCGGCCGTTGACCAGCACCGTACAGGCGCCGCACTGTCCGTGGTCGCAGCCCTTCTTGGTGCCGCTCAGACGCAGCCGCTCGCGCAGCGCGTCGAGCAGTGACGTACGGGGATCGACGTCGAGGCGCCGCGAGCGGCCGTTGACGTTCAAGGTGATCGCGGAGAGCCGTACTCCCCCGTCCCGGCCCCGGTCCACGTCCGGCTCGCTCATCGCATCCGCCTTCCCGTCTCCGCTCTCCGGCGGAGCGTTCGGAGGGACTTGGAGAGACTCGGACGCCACCGGACACGCCACCGGACCATTCCAAGCTAACCCCGTACCGGCGAACCCGAAACTTGTCGGAAGGGCCGCCGGCCGTTCGTCACGGCTGGGGGTCTTCCACGCCTGTGCCGAGGAGGGCAGGGGCAGGGGCGGGACGGCGCAGGAGCCGGTAGCGGGTGCGGCGGTGGGACTGGCGGAGATCGCTCAGACCGTTGTCGTCCAGGGCGTTCCGGGCCGCCTTCCTGAACTTCGGCAGGCTCTCCGACATGGGCTGAACCGTCTGCTCGAACGAGATGAGCAGGGCGATCGTGTCCCATGGCAGCTCTCCGACCGGATTCCTTTCGTGATCCTCCCTGATACGCCCGAGATCGGCGCAGAGGGAAGAGATCACATCGACCGACTGGGCGAGTTCCTCCGCCAGCGTCGACACGTTCTCGGGGCCCGCCAGGGCGACATCGACCCATACCGATTTCACACTGGAGGCACGGTCCCGGCACTCGCGCACATAGGCGCTCGTGAAGTCGGCGAGGGAGTGGGGCCCCGGTTTCCGCTGCCCTATCGCCGTCTGGAGCTCCTCCATCGCGGAGATGAACGCTCTGTAGAACCCATGGCGCGGTTCACGGCGTTGCCGGTGGTGTTCCATGTGGGCCGCGATCCGCGCCGCCTCCAGCTGGGTGCGGCCGGTGGCGAACGCGGCTCCTATCGTGGCGAACGTTCCCGCCAGTGCGCCGCACACCGCGGCTAACCCTGCGTCCATGACTGTTGAGTCTGACCGCTGTCACCGTCCGGCGCGAGACCTCCGCGCGCGAAACCTCTGCGCGCGAAACCGCCGGCGGGAAACCAATGAGAACCACGGGGGACCGGGCCGGTCCCGGGGGGTGGGACCGGCCCGGCGGTGTTGGGTGGCCGACACCGACACCGACGCTTGTGCTCACGCCGGTGCCGACGCCAACTCCGGTGCCGGTGCCGGTGCCGATGTCGGCCGCGGTGTCAGCGGAGACGTTCCACCAGGGCGTGGTACTCGTCCCACAGTTCCTTCGGCGCGTGGTCGCCGAAGGTGTTGAGGTGCTCGGGGACCAGCGCCGCCTCCTCGCGCCAGACCTCCTTGTCCACCGAGAGCAGGAAGTCCAGTTCGGACTCGGAGAGCGCCAGACCGGCCGTGTCCAGGGCCTCCCTGGTCGGCAGGACCCCGATCGGGGTCTCGACGCCGTCGGCCCTGCCTTCGAGGCGCTCCACGATCCACTTCAGCACGCGGCTGTTCTCACCGAAGCCGGGCCAGACGAACCTGCCGGCCTCGTCCTTGCGGAACCAGTTCACGTAGTAGATCTTCGGCAGCTTCGACTCGTCGCCCCTGGCTGTCGCGTCGGCGCCGACCTTGACCCAGTGCCCCATGTAGTCGCCCATGTTGTAGCCGCAGAACGGCAGCATGGCGAACGGGTCCCTGCGCAGCTCGCCGACCTTGCCCTCGGCGGCCGCCGTTTTCTCGGAGGCGACATTGGCTCCGAGAAAGACACCGTGGCGCCAGTCGAAGGACTCGGTGACCAGCGGTACGGCGGAGGCACGGCGGCCGCCGAAGAGGATGGCCGAGATCGGGACCCCCCTGGGGTCCTCCCACTCGGGCGCGATGATCGGGCACTGCCCGGCGGGCACGGTGAAGCGGGCGTTGGGGTGCGCGGCGGGCGTACCGGACTCCGGTGTCCAGTCCTTGCCCTTCCAGTCGGTGAGATGCGCGGGCGGTTCCTCCGTCATGCCCTCCCACCAGACGTCGCCGTCGTCGGTGAGCGCCACATTGGTGAAGACCGAGTTGCCCCACATCGTCTTCATCGCGTTGGCGTTGGTGTGCTCACCCGTGCCCGGCGCGACTCCGAAGAAGCCCGCCTCGGGGTTGATCGCGTAGAGCCGGCCGTCCTCGCCGAACCGCATCCAGGCGATGTCGTCACCGATCGTCTCCACGGTCCAGCCGGAGATGGTCGGTTCGAGCATCGCGAGGTTCGTCTTGCCGCACGCGGACGGGAAGGCCGCGGCGACGTACTTCGGCTCCCCTTGCGGCGGCGTCAGTTTGAGGATCAGCATGTGCTCGGCGAGCCAGCCCTCGTCACGCGCCATGACGGACGCGATACGCAGCGCGTAGCACTTCTTGCCGAGCAGCGCGTTGCCGCCGTATCCCGAGCCGTACGACCAGATCTCGCGGGACTCGGGGAAATGGGAGATGTACTTGGTCGTGTTGCAGGGCCACGGCACATCGGCCTCGCCCTCGGCCAGCGGCGCGCCCAGCGTGTGGACGGCCTTGACGAAGAAGCCGTCGGAGCCCAGTTCGTCGAGGACGGCCCGGCCCATCCGGGTCATGGTGCGCATGGAGGCCGCGACATAGGCGGAGTCGGTGATCTCGACACCTATCGCGGAGAGCGGTGAGCCCAGCGGGCCCATGCAGAACGGCACCACGTACATCGTCCTGCCGCGCATCGCACCACGGAAGACGCCCCGGTCACCCGTGAAGATCTCCCGCATCTCGGCGGGCGCCTTCCAGTGGTTGGTCGGCCCCGCGTCCTCCTCCTTCTCGGAGCAGATGAACGTACGGTCCTCGACGCGGGCCACATCGGACGGGTCGGAGGCCGCGTAGTACGAGTTGGGCCGCTTGATCGGGTCGAGCTTCACGAACGTGCCCTTGGCGACGAGCTCCCCGCACAGGCGCTCGTACTCGCTCTCGGACCCGTCGCACCAGACCACCCTGTCCGGCTGCGTGATTGCTGCGATCTCGTCGACCCAGGAGATCAACTCCTGGTGATGGGTGGGGGCGGTTGGGGGAGCCGCGATATCGCTCGCCACGATTGCTCCTTGATGAGGGTTTTTGAGGTTTGTGCCCCTTGGGGGCCGCGACCCGGACGCTTCGTAGCCGCTCATCCGGTGCCGACCGCACTCATATGATCATCCGCCGCGCGCGCCCATCTGTCCAGAGGACCGCACACGTGAGCATCGCCACTCATGCGACATGACGAAGAGGTTATTTGTGCGGGAACGTAACCTACGCTCCCGTAGGTAGCATGAACCCATGACTCCTGCCTCGCCCGAGCCACTCGCCAACCCCCAGTCACAGGAAGGGGGGAGGACCGCGAGCCGAGGCGGTCCCGAGGCCGTGCCCGAGCTGTTGAGCATCGTCAAGCCGAGGCTGCGCGGCTGGCTGCACGCGGGGATGTTTCCCGCCGTACTGATCGCGGGAGTGGTGCTCATCGTCACCACCGAGTCACTCCGCGCCAGGGTCGCCTGCGGGATCTACGTACTGACCGCCTGCCTGCTCTTCGGCGTCAGCGCGATATACCACCGGGGCACCTGGGGACCGCGCGGCGAGGCCGTACTGCGCAGGCTCGACCACGCCAATATCTTCCTGATCATCGCGGGCACCTACACCCCGCTGACCATGCTGCTGCTGCCCGACACGACGGGACGGCCCCTGCTGTGGGCGGTCTGGGCGGCGGCCGCCGCGGGCATCGCCTTCCGGGTGCTCTGGGTCGGGGCGCCACGCTGGCTCTACACCCCGTGCTACATCGCTATGGGCTGGGCCGCCGTCTTCTATCTGCCCGACTTCATGCGCACCGGCGGGATCGCCGTACTCGTCCTCGTGATCGTCGGCGGGCTGCTCTACAGCGCGGGCGGCGTGGTCTACGGACTCAAGCGCCCCAATCCGTCACCGCGCTGGTTCGGGTTCCACGAGGTGTTCCACTCCTTCACGCTGGCCGCGTTCGTCGTGCACTTCGTCGGTATCTCACTGGTGGCCTACCAGCACTCCTGACCATACTTGACGCTGTCCCTCTTTTGGGAGTTACTGTCACTTGACACTAACTCCCGAAGGAGGGCTGCCATGGGCCGCCGCTGGTGGGCGCTGGGCGCCCTGGTCGCGAGCATGCTCGTGCTCGGTTTCGATCTGACGATCCTCAATGTGGCGCTGCCGACCATGGCCGCGGAGCTGGGCGCCACCACCGGCCAGCAGCAGTGGATGGCCGACGCGTATGTCGTCGTCTTCGCCGCGCTGATGCTCCCCGCCGGACTGCTCGGCGACCGCTTCGGCCGCCGCCGGATGCTCATCACGGGACTCGGCCTCTTCCTGGCCGGCTCGCTCATGGGCGCGCTCGTCGGCAGCGTCGAGCTGGTCATCGCCGCCCGCGCCGCGATGGGCGTCGGCGGCGCGCTGGTGATGCCGCTCGCCCTCGCCGTACTGCCCTCGCTCTTCGGTGACCCCAAGGACCGCACCAAGGCCGTCGGCATCATCTCCGCCGCCTCCGCGCTGGGCATCCCGCTCGGCCCGATCATCGGCGGCTGGCTGCTCGAACACTTCTGGTGGGGCTCGATCTTCCTGGTCAACATCCCGATGGCCGCCCTCGGGATCACCGCCTGTGTGCTTCTGCTGCCCGAGACCAGCGACCCGTCCTCGCCCCGGGTCGACGCCGTCTCCACCGCGCTCACCGCACTCGGGCTCGGCGCCCTGATCTACGGGATCATCGAGGCTCCCGGCCGGGGCTGGGGCAGCCCGCTCGTCGTCGGCGTACTGGCCGCCGGAGCGGCCCTGCTCACCGCGCTCGTCCTGCGCGAGCGCCGGTCCGCCAGGCCCATGCTCGATCTCGTCCTGCTGCGCCACCGCGGCTTCCTGCTCAACACCGTCGCCGCGACGCTGGTGATGTTCGTGATGTCGGGGCTGCTCTTCCTGCTGCCCGTCCATCTCCAGGCCGTGCTGGGCTACGGCGCGCTCGGGACCGGGGTGCGGATGCTGCCGATGATGGGCGGGCTGATGGTCGCCGCCAGGGGCAGCGGACCGCTCGTACGGCGGGTCGGACCCCGTGCGGTGATCGGCGCGGGCCTGGTCGTACTCGCCTTCGCGGCGCTGCTGGGCAGCCGTACCACCGTGGACAGCGGCTACGGATTCACCGCGCTGTGGCTGTCCGTCGCCGGTCTGGGCTTCGGCTTCGCGGTCGTGCCCGCCATGGACGGGGCGATCGCCGCTCTGCCGGCCGACCGGGCGGGCAGCGGTTCCGGGCTGCTGATGACCGTACGGCAGGTGGGCAGCGCGATCGGGATCGCCCTGCTGGGCTCACTGCTCGCCGCCGCCTACACCTCCGGGCTGGACACCTCGGGGCTGCCCGCTGCCGCCGCCGGCACCGCCGGGGACTCCGTGGTCGCCGCGCATGTCGTCGCCGACCGGCTGGACGTCCCCCGGCTCGCGGCCTCGGCGGACGCCGCGTACATCCACGGGATGAACCTCGCCCTGCTGGTCTGCGGTGTCGCGGCGCTGGTCTCCGCGCTGCTGGTCATGACGCTCCTGCCGGACTCCAGGGAACCGGGCTCCGAGGGACCGGGCTCCAGGGGACTGGGCTCCGAGGGACCGGGCTCCAGGGGACTGGGCTCCGGGCGAGGAGAGGACAAGAGCACGCGCGGAGGCCCGGCCAGGGAGACAGCGACGGCCGGGGAGACAGAGGGTGACGCGGGCGTGGCCCTGTCGCCCGCCGATGCCGGACAATAGGAGTCATGGCCGCCACTTCTCACCCCCCTCTCACCCCTCTCCCGGAGCACCAGCCCCCGATGGGCCTGCGCGAGCGCAAGAAGCTCAAGACGCGGATCGCGATCCGCCGGGCGACCTACGGGCTGATCGCCGAGCAGGGGTACGAGGCGACGACCATCGAGCAGATCGCGGAGGCGGCCGAGGTCTCCCCCTCGACCGTCTTCCGCTACTTCCCGACCAAGGAAGACATCGTCCTCACCGACGAGTACGACCCGGTCATGGCGGCCCTGCTGCGCTCCCGGCCGGCCGACGAACCCGCGCTGGAGTCCATCCGGTTCGTCATGGACGAGGCGATGCGCGCCATGATGGACGGCGACTACGACGAGATGATGCAGCGCACCAAGCTGGTGGTCGAAGTGCCCGCCGTCCGGGCCCGGATGACCGAGACGATGTCGTCGACGGCCAAGCTGCTCGCCGACGCGCTGGCGGAGCGCACCTGCCGGGACGCGGACGACTTCGAGGTGCGGATCTTCGTCGCCGCCGTGCTGGGCGCCCTGCGTGAGATCACCATCTACTGGGGGGAGCGCGGCAGTCAGGACGATCTGCGCGCCCTGATCCACCGCGCTCTGGACAATCTGGCCGCCGGTCTGCGGCTGTGACGGGCGGGTCGGACATGCCGGGCCGTTGTCCCCGGTCCGCCGACTGATCGCTCTGCGGTTCCGGCGGCCCCGGCGGTCCTGAACGCTCACGCGTTGGCGGGGAGCGTCAGGACGAGCACGGACTCGTTCTGCGGGAGGTAGTGCACCTTCACGACCCGTCCCACCTGGACATGCTGTACGGCGCGCGGCGGCAGGAACTTCTCCACCACGGTGGTGAAACCGGAGCCGTCGGGCCGGGTGACGGCCAGTCCGATCGCCACCTTCGGGTTGCCGTCGCGGATCTCACCCGGCACCTCCAGCGAGCGGACCACGGCCTCGGCGGCCACCCCGCGCTCCGCGATCTCCAGATTCTCCCGGGTGGTGACGCCCCGCCGGATCATGGCCTCGTTCATCGCGCTCTGGACCTTCGTCATATCGCCGGAGCGGTCCAGCTCCACCGTGTCCGTACGGCCGGGGAGATAGCGCACCGGCAGCAGGGTGCCCGGCCGGAGCACCGCCAGATCCGTCACCGGCACGACCGCCCTGGCGTACGAGGGGAACGGAACGCCGTCCGCGCCCTCCACCATCAGCTCGATCCGTACCTCGGGCTGGTCGTTGAGCGTCATCCCGGTGGGCCGCGTCGACACGACGGTCCCCACACCCACCAGCCCGTCGCGGAAGGCCGCGCTGTTGCGCCCCGAGAACGCCGCCACGACGCTGTCGCCGGAGAAGGCGAAGACGAGGGGGACGACGGTGAGGGCGATGATCGGCGCGGTCATCTGCGGTCCCACCCAGGCGAGAAACTCGAACCCCTCCTCGACGGGCCGGGTGAACCCCGTCCAGAGGTAGTAGCCGATCGAGCCGAAGAGAAACACCAGGGCCGCCGCGCGGATGAGCTTCTTCATGGTTCCGTTCCTTTCCCCGAGTGGGCCGGGAGCCGTGATCGGCCGGCCGGTACGAGGACCGTAGGAGCGGCCCGCGCCCTACCGATCCCAGGTTTGGCGGCGCCGGTTCGGCGACGACGGACCCGCTATAGCCTGGAGCGCATGCGGACAGATGCCGGGATGCGCGGGGTGCGCGGGGCGCGTTCGGGGGCGGCGCGTCCGCGGGCGATGGTCCTGGACGAGGTGTGGCGCGAGCTGGCCGGGGTCGGTCCGCTGAGCGGCCCCCAGGGCGGGCCCCTGAGCCGTACGGTGAAGCTCGTCCTCGATCCGCTGGTGATCCGTCCCGTGCTCCGTCCCCAGTGCGCGGGCCCGTTGGTGACGGCGGACGGCGCGGCCCTGCTCGCCGCGCTGATCCACGCGGCGGCGGACGTGCTGCGCGCCACGGCCGACTGGTTCACCCTGCTCAAACAGGTGCGCCGCGCGCTTCGGATCACCGAGGGCAATCCCCAGGACCTCTACTTCCAGCTCTGCTTCGAACTGGCCGCCACCTCCGGCCCGCCCGATCCGACGACCGGCCGGCGCACGGCGGAGGAGGCGCTGCGCGAGACGCACGGCTCCGCGCGGGGCCGTACGACCGGGGCGCTGAAGGAGTACATCACCGACCCCGCGCACACCGCGGAGCTGACGGCGGCCCTCGAACGGGCCTGGGCGGGCAGACTCCACGGCACCGACCACGGCACCAACCACGGCCACGGCCACGGCACCGGCACCGGCACCGGCACCAGCCACGGGTCCCGCGCCCCCGGGGAGCCCGAAAGCCCGCGAGAACAGGCCGCGTTGGTACGGGCCGTGCTCGACGGCTGCGCGGCCCCGTCCGCCGGCCGGTCCCGTACGGTGAACGCCCCGGGCGGAGGGCGGACGGCCGACGCCGGGCGGTCGGGTGCGGCGGCGCTGGTACGGCTGGTCGCGCGGCACGCCGGTACGGCGGCCGGCCGGGCCCTGTGGACCGCCGCGCCCGCCCCCGCACTCCCCGCCGGCGCACTCCCCGTCGGCGCCGAAGAGCTGGGCCTGACGAAGCATCCGGTACCGGTCGCCCCCCGCCTGGGCGGCTCGGCCGCCACGTCCGCGACCGGACAAGGCCCCGGGCAAGGTCCCGGACAGGGCCTGGGACTGCCCTTCGACCGTACGGTGCACGAGCGGGTGTTCTCCGTGTTGCAGGCGTCCCACGACCGGGCCGGGCTGGCGCCCGTACCGGAACTGGTCCACCGGGAGATCGCCCGGAGCTGCGCGCCCTGGGCACTGAGCGACGAATCGCTGCGTGTCGCCGCCACCGTGGGAGTGCGACTCGCGCTCGGGCTGCGGCCGTTGGGCGACGGGGACGGGAGCGGCGCGAGTGAGAGCAGGAGTGGGGGCGGGGGTGGCGGCGGGAGCGGGAGCGAGGGCGGGAGCGGGAGCGGGAGTGGCAGTGGGAGCCCGGAAACGGACGCGCACCGGGTGATCAACAGCCGCTGGCGCCGCGAGGCGTATGTCCTCCGGGCCCGCCGCCTCGCTGTCGGCCTCGGCGAGCCGAGCGCCTACGGTGGGCGGCCGGGCGGCACCGGTGAGAGCGCCGTACGGGCCGCGCGAACCGTACGGGCCACCGTCCCCGAACCGCTCGCGCGCATCGCGGAGGATCTCCGTACCCCCTGGCGCGCGTATCTGCGACGCCTCTGGGTCCGGCTGCACGGACGCGATGTGCGCGAGGCGCCGATCGTCGGCGTCGAGGAGTTGTGGGACGTCCTGGACGGAGTCGCCCGCTCGGTCATCCTGGACCACCGCACCCGGGTCAGACGCGCCCTCAGCGACCCGGCCGTCCCACTCGCCGCCCCGGCCGGCCACCCCGCCCGCGAAGGGACCGCCCGCGAGGAGACCGCCCGCGAGAGGACCGGACGCGAGAGGACCGGCCGATGACGGACACCGTACGGATCGGCCGCGCCGAGGACGGGCTGCTCCATGTCATCACCCCGCTCCTGCCGAGCGGCGGAACACCGCCGAGCGTGCTGGACCCCGCGCCAGGCGTGGATGTGGCGGTACTGGAGGTCGCCGGCGGCCATCTCACCTGGAGCGTGCTCGCGCTGGAGGCACCGCCCGTGGCGGTGCTCGACAGCGTCGGCCCGGCCCAGGGGTGGGTCTGGGCCGTCTACGGCGAACAGACCGCGCTGGCCCTCGCCGAGGACGCGACGGCTCCGGCCGCACCGGGCGACGGCACCGTCACGGGCGGCACTGTCACGGAGGTGTCTCCCGGCGACGGCACCATCAAGGGCGGCACCGTCACGGAAGCGTCCCCCGCCCTGCCGGAACTGGTCGCGAGCGCACGGCGGCTGGCGTACGCGCACTGGGCGGCGCGGTGGTGGCCCGCCTCCGTGGTCGACGCCATCCCCGCGCTGGACGTACACCTGCTCGGCCAGGAGATCGGCACCCTGACCGAGGAGTGCGATCTGCTCTTCGGCGCGCAGGAGACGGCCGAAGCGTCACCGACGGACGGACCCTTCCCGGCCGTCCCGCCGGACACACTCCCGAGCGCCGATGTGCCGCTGCCCCGCGCGACGGACTACGCGCTCGCCGCCGGTCCGGCACCGGCCGACGGCGCGGCCGACGGCCTGACACTCGCCCGGGGCACGGGCGGCTGCGACTGGCGCCGCTGTCCGCCGGGGCTGGTCGACGCCTCGGAACGCGCCGTGTCCTGGGAGGTCGTACGGGCGGCGGCGCGCACCACCGTGTCCATCACCGTGGTGGCCGCCCCCGGACCACCGCACCCGCGCGGCGAGTTGGCGCCATGGGCGGCAATCGGCGGAGCGGGCGTCGGCGGAGCTGCCGTCGGCGGAGCGGGCGTGCCCCTGGACGTCCCGCTGCGCCGGGTGGCCGACACCTGGGTGGGGGACGGGCTGCTGGACGGCGTACGACCCGACGCCGTACGAGCCACGACGGGGCCGCACCCCGACGGCCCGGCCGGTCCCGGTCCGTACGCCCTCGGCGCGGACGGCCTCGCCGTGGACATCCATCTCCCGGGCTTCGGCACACCGTCCGGCCCCGGGGAGGATCCGGCGGCGCAACGGGCCCTACGAGCGCGGATACGCGATCTCGAGCGGAGCCGACTCGCCAGGGCGGCAGCCGGTACGGACGCGCCCGCCGGGCCCGGGGCGCTCCTCCTGCGCGCCGAGATCGCGGCGGCGAACGACGACTCGGACTTCTGATGACCGGCCTTCCCGACGCCCATGGCGGCCACGACGAGCCTGGCTCCCCGGCCGGTCCCGACGAGCCGGGACCCGAGGTGATCTCCCGGATCTCCGCCCTCGTCGACGCGGGCAACGACGCCTTCCTCCGGGGTGAATTCCCCGGCGCCCACGCGCTGTTCGACCAGGCCGTCAAGGCCGCGACCCGCTACGGACGGGCCCTCGACCTCCGTATCCAGGCCCTGGCCAACCGGGCGAGCACGGCCGACCGGATGGGCGACCACCCGGCGGCGATCGCCTCGTTCCACGAGGCGCTGGATCTCTGCGACCGGCTCGCCGCGCTGGTCGCCCCCGATCCCGCCGACACCGCCGATCTCACCGATCCCACCGATCCCACCAACACCGCCGACACCGCCGCCGTGACCGTCCTGCGGGCGTCCGTGCTCGTCAATCTCGCCCAGGCGCTGACGCGCACCGGGGAGCTCGACGAGGCACACACCGTTCTGGAGCGGACCCGCGCGCTGGTGGGCGGCGCCGAGCGGGGACCGGACACGGCGGATCTGCTCATCGGCTGTCTGGTCGCCCTCACCGCGATCACGATCGAGCGCGAGCAGTGGGCCGGGGCGCACGGACTGGCCGCCGAGTCCCTCGATGTCGTCCTGCGCCACCGCCCGGCACTCGCCGGGCGCCCGCTGCTGAATCTGTCGGCGATCCATCTCGCCACCGGACGCCCGGAGCTGGCGGAGGACTTCGCGCATCAGGCGATCGCCGCGTTCGAGGCGTCGGACACCCCGGCCGGGCTCGCCGAGGCACAGCAGAGTCTCGCCCAGATGTATCTGCGCTCCGGGCGTCCCGCCCTGGCCGAACCGCTGCTCACCGCGTGCCAGACGTACTTCGAGCGCACCGGGATGGGCCACCAGTCGGGCATCGGCCTCGATCTGCTCGGGCTGCTCGCCGCGCTGCGCGGTGATCCGGCCGGGGCCAACGCGCTGTACGTGCGCGCGATCGTACGGTTCGAGGAGTCCGGGGCGGTGGTCGCCGCCGCCGAGGTACGCGTACGGCTGGCGGCCGTTCTGCACGCCGAGGGCCGGTACGAGGAGAGCGAGGCCCAACTCGCCCTGGCTCTGGCTGCGTTCGCCGCCGGCGGGCTCGGACCGCGCTGCGCGCAGACGGACTTCTACCACGCCGCGCTGCTGGAGCACCGGCTGTCCGGCCCGCCCGCCGCACCCGGACCACCCGGCCGGTACGGCCCGCCGGGACCACCTGCCCGGTACGGCCCGCCCGGCGGCTCCGCCTCGGACCCCCTGGTGCTGGGCCGGGCCGTCGGACTGGCCGTACCGGCGGCGCTCGCCATCGACGCGGTGCGGTTCACACTGGCCGACGGCGGACAGCGGGAGCGCTGGAACCGCGCGTTCGCGGAACCCGCCATGCGGCTGGCGTTCCGGCTCGCCACCCGGGCGGGCGCGGCCGAGCTGGTGGCCGAGCTGATCGAATCACGGTGCGCGGGCACCCCGCTGCTGGACGGCTCGTCCGCCACGGCCGGTCCGGCCGGGCCGGCCGAAGATCCGGACGGCGGCCCGGCGGTCGGGGCGCCGTTCCCCGAACCCCCCGATTTCCTGGGTCCGTTGTCCTTCCCGGGCGCGGACCGGGACACCGGCGAGGAGAAGGACGCCTTCCGGCTGGGCGCCGCGCTCGCCGGTGTGGCGGCGAGCGCGGGACTGCGGGTCTCCCCTCCGCCCCGGCTGGCGCTGGACCGTACGGGCGCGGTGGCGCTCGCCCCGTACATCGCCCAGGCCGAGGCCCGCTACGGCGGCCGGATCCGTGACGACCGGGTGGTGCCGACATGGTGAGCGCGAACGAGGTGAGTGCGAAAGGCGTGGGTGTGAACGGGTTGAGCGCGTACGGCGTGGACGGCGCGAGCGCCGGGACGGGAGGTACGGAGCGGCCGGACGGGCGGCCGACGGCCCTGGTCCGGATGGCCGACGCCGGGGATCTCTACATCTCCTGGCGCTGGACGCACGATCTGACCGCGACGGGCGTCGGTATCGTCCCGCGCGCCGAACTCACCACGGCGCTGGCCGCGCTCGCCGCCGCCCTGCCCGGCGAGGCGCTCGGCCATGCGCTGACTTCCGGCGCCTTCGCCTCGTACGACACCGAACTCGCCCTCGCCGAACTGCTCGCGCGCACCTTCCTTCCGTACGGCCTCGCCAAGCAGCTCCACGAGCTCTACGAGCGCGGGATCCGCCCCCATCTGCGTCTTCAGCCGTCGCCGCGCGTGGCCCAGGTCCCCTGGGAGCTGCTGGCGCCGGACCCGGCGGTACGACTGGTGGAGATCGCGGACATCAGTCTGCTCGCGCCGGTGAGCATCGCACACGCCCCCGCCAGACCGTCCCGCACCTGGGCGGCCACCCGGCACCTTCCGGTCGTGGGCGTCCTCGATCCCCGGGTGCCCGGATTCCGGGCGGACTCCGCGCTCGGTTCCGTACTGGGGCGGATGACGGCCGACGCCCCGGTGGCCCGGATGGTCGCGGGGTATCTGGCGCGGGAGCGCTGGCGGCCCGCCGTACAGGATCCCGTCGAGGCGTTCCGGCGTACCGATCTGGACCGGGAGTGGCTCGGCGCGGCGCTGCGCGAGGGCGCGGGAGCGTCGCGGCTGCTGTACGTCGGCCATGTGACGGCGGCGGCGCCCGAGTCGGGGCAGAGCGAGAACGCCCAGCTCCATCTGGCCTGTTCCGCGGAGACGGCCGGCTTCGCGCCGACGGTACGCGCCCACCGGCCGCTCTCCGCGAAGGACCTGCTGCTGGGTACGTACGGGCTCGACGCGGGGGCGGGGCCGGGCGCGGGGGCGAGGACAGAGGCGGGGGCGCGGGCGGAGGCGGAGGCGGCCGTCGGGACCGGTTCGAAGACCGGCGCCGGCACGGAGCGCACCGCCGCCACGGAGCGCAGCGCCGCCACGGAGAGCGGCACCCGGGCCCGGAGCGAGGACACCCGGGCGCGGGCCGGAGACACCCGGTGGCCGATCCCCAGCCGGGTGGCGCTGATCGCCTGCGAGAGCGGCGGTGACCTGCGGTTCGGCGAGGCGCTCGGACTGGCCACGGCGATGATCCACGGCGGCGCCGAGACCGTCACCGCGGGCCGGTGGACGCTCCCCACGGATCTGGCCTTCCACCGGATCGCCGGGGCGGACCCGGCGGCCCGCCCGCTCCAGGACGCGATCCGCGCGATCGACGCGGCGCACGAGCGGGACGACGCGGTGCTCGCCCACGGCGACTGGCAGCGGGCACGGCTGGCCGCCTGGCGGGAGCACCGTACGGTCGAGCACTCCCCCGTGCTGTGGGGCGCGTTCGCCACCATCAGCACGGTCTGAACCATCAGCACGGTCCGAGCGTCGGCACGGTCCGAAACAGGCCCGGATCCGGCGCCCGGAGCCCGGATCCGGCACCCGGCACCCGGCACCCGGCACCCGGCACCCGGCACCCGGCACCCGGCACCCGGCACCCGGCACCCGGCCAGGGCCTACCGCACCCTCGCCGTGATCGTCTTCGGACGCTGGTACTCGTGCAGGGCCAGCGTGCTGAGGTCCGTCCCATGGCCCGAGGAGCCACGGCCCCCGTGGGGCAGCTCCGCCGTCTGCACGAGATGGCAGTTGACCCAGGCCTCACCCGCGTTCAGCCGCCCGGCGAGGTCCAGCCCCGCCGCCAGATCACGCGTCCAGACACTCGCGGCGAGCGCCTGCGGCACACCGTTCGCCAGGGCGAGCGCGTCCTCGGCCGTGTCCGCCGCCTGGACGGTGAGCAGCGGGCCGAAAACCTCCTCCACCACCGCCGGGTCGTCGTCGGGCAGATCGGCGAGCACCCGCGCGGGCCGCCAGAACCCGCCCTCCTCGCCGGCCCCGGGGGCCAGTTCCCCGGTCGCGGTCACCTTCGCGGCGGAGGCGCCGACGATACGGTCGTAACGCGCGGCCTGGTCCGCGTTGTTGAGCGGGCCGAAGTCCCGGCCCGCGCGGCGCTCGCGCATCGCGTCGGAGAGCAGGGCGACGGCGGACTCGTAGTTCTCGCGGAGCGTGATCACGCGCGCGGGGACCGCGCAGCTCTGGCCCGCGTTGTACGTGGTCGCGGCGGCCAGCTCCGTCCAGGTGTACTCGGGGGCGTCGGGCAGCACGACGACCGGGCTGTTGCCGCCCAGTTCGAGGCTGACGCGCCGGGTGCCGGCCCGCGCCGTCACCTCGGCTCCGGCGACCGCGCTCCCGGTGAAGGCCACCATGTCCACGTCGGACGCCACCAGCAGCCGGCCGGTCTCCCGGTCGCCGGGCACCGTCCGGACCACCGACTCGCCGAGCGCCTCTCGCGCGTGTTCGGCGAGCAGGGTGAGTGAGTCGGGGGTCGTCTCGGCGGGCTTGACCACGACGGTGTTCCCGGCGGCGAGCGCGGGGGCGCACCGCCAGGTGGCCATCATCAGCGGGTAGTTCCAGGGGACGACCACACCGACGACACCGAGCGGCTCCCAGCGGACCCAGCTCTCATGGCCCGCGACAAAGCTTCCGGCGGCCGGGGCGGCCTGGGTGCGCGCGGCCCAGGCGTAGAAACGGAAGAGATCCGCCGCCTGCTCCACCTCGGAGGCCGCCTCTCCTTCCGGCTTGCCCGTACCGGCCCGCTCCAGCGCGGCGTACTCGGCGGCGTGCTCCTCGATCAGACCGGCGAGGCGGTCGAGCCGCCGTGACCGTTCCCTCGGCGTCAGCGCCCGCCACCCGGTGAAGGCCCGGCGGGCCGCGCCGACGGAGGCGGTGATCCGCTCCACACGGGCGACGGCGAAGTCGCCGCGTACCCGCCCGGTCCGGGGATCGACCAGCGTGACGGTGTCGGTGCTCGACGTGCTCAAGGTACTCAACGGGCCTCCATCAGCGTATGTCGTAGGCGCGCAGCCACAGTTCCAGGGTGAGTACGAGCCACAGCTTGCCGCCCTGCCTCGGCAGCAGCGCGCCCTCGCCGCGCATCCACGCGCGTACGGTGTCCTGGCGGAAGAGCCCTCGGGCGCGTGCCTCCCGGCCCAGCAGCAGATCGCCCGCCAGCTCGCGCAGCGGTCCGCCGAGCCACTGCTGCACCGGTACGCGCATCCCGCTCTTGGGCCGGTCCACGACCGTGCCGGGCAGCAGATCCCGTACGGCCTCCTTCAGCACCCACTTCTCGACGGCGCCGTTCAGCTTCCACCGGGGCGGGGTGGCGAAGGCGTGGTCCACCACCCGGCGGTCGAAGAGCGGGGCGCGGCCCTGGAGCGCCTGGGAGGCGGTGAGCCGTTCGACCTTGGTGAGGATGTGATGGGCGCCCTTGGTCCGCAGATTGCAGTGCAGGAGCTGGTTGAGGAGATGGTCCATCCGGCCGTCCCGGGGTTCGGGCCGCAGATACGGGGTGATGAAGCGCTCGGGACGGGGCGCGGTGGCGAGGGCGTCGAGTGTGTCCGGGGTGAGCAGCTCGGGAAGGTCGGTGTAGCACTTGCGGTACGAGCGCAGATAGGCGGTCTCGCGCGCGGTCGTGGCGTATCCACCGGCCGCACCCGCCCCGCCGGTCGCACCGGGCAGCCCGGCCAGATCGTCGCCGTGCATCTCGTTGACGAGCATGGGCAGATTCTTCGGCCCGCCGAACACCGGGTCGCCGCCCTCCCCGTTGAGCACGACCCGTAGCCCGTCGCCCGCCACCGCCTCGGCGAGCATCAGATTGGGCACGGTCAGCGGATCGCCCACCGGGCTGTCGAGCAGCGCCGCGGCCTCCGCGAGCCGGGCGGCCACGGCGTCCCCGGACACCGTGAGCACCCGGTGGCGGGTGTGGCAGTGTGCGGCGACCAGGCCCGAGTAGCCCAGTTCATTGGGGAGTTCGTCGCCGAAGCTGATGGAGTACGTGTGCACGGGGTGGGCGTGCAGTTTGGCGGCGAGCGCGGTCACCAGCGAGCTGTCGACACCGCCGGAGAGCAGGACGCCCACGGCCTCCGCCTCCGGCAGCCGGCGCGCGGTGGCCTCCTCCAGCAGTTCGCGCAGCCGTAGCGCGTAGCTCTCGGGCGGGGCGCCGTCGTCCTCGATCAGCTCCTGGGGCTCCCAGTAGTGCTCCTCCGCCAGGGTCCCGTCCGCCGCCAGCCGCAGACACCGTCCCGGCAGCACCTCGCGCACCCCGCGCAGCAGTGTCTCCTCGCCGGGGAGATAGGCGAAGGTCAGGAAGGAGCGTACGGCGGAGAGTTCGAGGCCGGTGCCGAGCGCGGGCCAGCGGCGCAGGGCCCGCAGCGAGGTGGACGCGGCCCAGCAGGCACCGGCGCGGGCGTAGAAGAGGGTGCGGGCTCCGACATGGTCGCGGATCAGGACCAGTGCGCCGTCCTCGTGCACGGCGAGTGCGAACATGCCCTCCGCCGCGCGGATCCCGGCCGTGCCGAGCCTCGCCCAGCAGCGCAGGAGCAGCTCTCCGTCGGGGCAGTCGGGCGGGGCGGGGGCGCCGGCCGCGGCGAGGGCGGTGAGCAGTTCGGACCGGTTGTGGAGGGTGACCTCACCGACGGCGGTACGGCCGTACGCGGTGAACGGGCCGGTGGCATGGCCCGGTTCGTCCTCGATCAGCGCCAGCGCGGGGCCGTCGGGGCGTACGGGGGCGCCCGTCGCCGCGAGTTGGTCCCTGGCGTGCCCGGGGTCCGCCGCCAGGAAGGCGCTGAACCGCGCCATCGTCACACTCCTCGTGCCGGATCCTGCCGGATCTCGCCGGATCTCGCCGGGTCTTGGCCGGGTCTTGGTGGGTCTCGCCGGATCTCGCCGGGTCTTGCGGGTCTGGTGGGTCTGGTGGGATACGGCTCGCCCGCCGGGGGACCGAGCCGCCCTGGGCCGCCTGGGCCGCCGAGTCGCCTGGGCCGCCGGGCCCGTTCAGCCGAAGTCGTCGTCGCTCCAGCCACCGCCGTCGTCGGAGTTCCAGCCGTCCCCGGAGTCCCAGTCTCCGCCATCGCCGCTGTCGCCACCGGTGTCGCCGGTGCCACCGGTGTCGCTGTCCCCACCGCTGTCGCCCCCACCGCCGTCGCCGCCGCCGGAGGAGGAGCTGCTCTGGGCCTGCTGCCGCAGCTCTTCCTCCTCCTCGGGGCTGAGGCTCACCGGCGGATACTGGGCGGCCGTGACGGCGAGCGCCGCCAGACCGAGGCCGCCCAGCAGGACGCCCATGCGCCCGCCGAACGAGGTCCTGTTGACCATGACCGTCTCGCCCTGGCCCCAGACCGTACGGCCGTAGCCGATGTCCCGGCCGTAGGTGACGGTGCCGTCCGCGTGACTCCGTTTGATGATCCGCTGTCCGAGCAGCTCGTCGGTGCCGGAGCCGCCCTGGTTGTCGTACCAGCGCACGGTGGTGCCGCCCTCACGCCGCCGCCACTCCTCGCGCCCGTCCTCGTACCGCCGGTGGACACTGCGGTCGGCGAGCAGTTCGTCTCTGTACGGTGTTTCGCGTGGCCGGTTCATCGCCTCGTGTCCTCGTATCGCCGGTCAGTCCGTCGGCCAGGTCATGAACCCGGCCGTGCGCAGCTCGCGCAGGCCGGTCCACAGGGACTGGCCGGGTGTTCTCGGTCCGCGCAGCACACGCAGGACCGTGCGCAGCAGACGCGCCGGGGGGACGGCCTCCACCTCGGCGAAGCGCCCGTCGGCGAGCCAGTCGCGCTCGCGCGGTCCGAGCGCGGACGGCAGCGCCCGCCCGTCGTCCGGCCCCGGGGCCGGGCCGTGCGGCGAGACCAGGTGCAGCGCCGCCGCGTGCCGGGGTACGAGTCCCATCGAGGCGACCCGTACCCCCGCGAGCCCGGCGCGCACCCGCGCGGTCAGCGCGATCCCGGCGGTGCTCGCGTCGTGCAGGACATGCACGGTGGCGCCCTCCACCCGGCCGAGCCCGGCGACGAGCCGGGGGTCGAGCGGCCGTCCGTCGGCGGCGAGCACCGGGCAGGCCGCCTCCAGATGGATGTCGTTGGCGAGCAGCATCCGGGCCACGGCGCGGCTCTGGCAGACGAGCAGCCGGGGCAGTCCGTAGGCGTAGAGGTCGGGCTCCTCGGGTGTGCGGCGGACGGCGGAAGGACCGGCCGACGAACCGCCCGACCGACCGACACCCGAACCGACGGACGAACCGCCCGACCGACCGACGTCCGAACCGGCACCCGGGCCGGCGGACGGGCCGACACCCGGACCGGCGGACGGGCCGGGCGGCAGGGGCTCCAGCAGCCCCGGCACCTCGCCCTTCCCCGCCTCGCGCCACCGGCGCAGCGCCTCCTCGAACCGCTCGTACCGTACGGGCGGCCCCGGCGTGAGCGGGATCCGGCGCGGCACGGTGTGCAGCGGGCGCAGGACCCGGCACATCTCGTAGTAGAGCTGGCGCTCCGTGAACCGGATACGCGCCGGCGCTCCCGCGCGGGCCACCGCGGTGGTGAGGGCGCGGTCGAGGAGCCGGTCGCCGACGCCCGTGGCGGCACGTGGGGTCATCGGCCGGCCCCGCCGCCGGGGGGCCAGGTGAGAAAGCCGACCGCCTCCGCCCGGCGCCGGGCGGGATCCGCCTCGTTCATGGTGGCGACCCGGTGGGCGGTCCTGGTGACGGCGTCGACGAGCTTGGCGGGCCGTACGGCGGTCAGGGGGACGGTCCAGCCCTTGGCCAGCCAGTCCAGCTCGGCCTTGGTCAGCGTGCCGCCCCCGCCCAGCCACGCGATGAGGTCCGGTGCCGGTCTGGCGACCCGCGCCGTGGGCGCGTCCTTCACGTTCATCACCGCGCGCGGCGGCAGCCCCGCGTCGACCACCCTGCGGCCGGGCAGTTCCTCCCGGGTCCGCACCACCAGCCCGCAGCCGTCCGCGCTCGCGTCGTGCAGGACGAGAACGGGCAGCGCGCCGGGGAGCTGACGGCTCTCGGCCGCGAGGGCGATTCCGTACCGCTCGGGTATGTCGTTGGCGGACAGGAAGGCGAGGACGGCCCGGTCGGGGCAGAGCAGCGCGACCCGCGCCCGGTCCGGGTGGTGGACGCCCTGGTGGGCGGAGTCGTCCACGACCCCGTGCGGGAGCGCGCCGTAGAGAGGCTTCCAGTCGGTCAGCAGGGCGCTGCGGAAGGCGCTCAGCAGGGTGTCGCCCCGCCCGCGTCCGCCGCTCCTCAGCGAGGAGATCACGCCGATGACGACGAAGATGAGGAACAGGACACCGAAGAAGCTGAGCAGACCCTCGTCCCCGCTGGTGGCCGAGCCGAGGGCGAGCAGACCGACGCCGGCCGGCACCCCGATCACCGTGCACCCGACGGCCGCCGCGATCCCGCCCGAGGAACTCTTCCGCTTCTTGCGTACGGCGGCGGCCCCGAGCTGGTCGAGGGTGATCTTCAGCCGCCCGCCGTCGGTGAGCTTCGCCATGAGCCGCTGGATACGCAGATCGCTCAGCCCGAGCGAGTTGGTCCTGGGGTCCAGGGCGAACCGCCGATGGCACTTGGAACAGGTCCGGTCGGGCCGTTCCTTGTACAGCAGGTTCTGCTGACAGTGCGGGCAGATCATCGCGGGGTCTCCAGCGCGGAGGCGATACGGCGCAGCCCCGCGGCGAGACGCTCGCGCGCCGTGGTGGTGCCGACGCCCCTGAGCCGCTGGGCGCGTTCGATGTCGCGCAGCGCGGCGGCGAGCAGTCCGAAGTCGGTGCCGATCCTGGCGACGGTGCCGATGCGAACGGCGGTGCCGAGGCCGCGGCGGCCACCGCGTACGACATCGTCCGTGGCGCGGCGCTCGGCCTCGTCCGCGGTGATCGCGTAGTCCTCGTGATCGATGCCGAAGCCGGTGTTGGCTGCGAGGATGTTCAGCGGCCTGGTGCCCCGGTTGGCGAAGGAGTGGGGCATCATCTCGGGGATACGGATCATCCCGCCGGGTACGAGCGGGATCTCGGTGACCCGGCCGCGGGGCGCGTCCCAGAGCCCGCAGGAGGCATGGCCGAGGCTGAGTACGAAGTGCTCGCCGCCGTGGGCGTGCGGGGTGAACGCACTGCGCGGCCCGACGACACCGAGCTTGACGGTGGCGTTGGACGGGCGCTCGGGCGAGGTGCGCGCGTCTCCGACGAGATAGTGGGCGAACTGCCCGTCGTCGATGAAGGGCAGGAACTCCTCGCGGGGTCCCAGCTCCCGCGCCCCGTCGCGGTCCGCGAAGAGCACACTGCCCTCGGAGCCGAGCTGGAACAGCTCCACCCCGTACGGCAGTTCACGCGCGAGCCGCGCCATACCCCGCAGTCCCGACCTGCCGGACCCGAATTCCACGCCGGACATCGACGCCCCCCATCGCGCTGTCGACCACTCTCGCATGGTAGGCCGATGTCTGGGAACGCATGGCGCGTAGGGCCCGAATCCGAGGCGAGATCACGGTGAACGAAGCGCGTTCCGCCGCTGTCTTCCGCCCGTTCGCGGCCATCCTCCGTACGCGCGGCGCGAAGGTCACGGGAGAGCGGGGGCCTGTAGTCACGGGAGAGCGGGGGCCTGTAACAGATACCGACGGTTGATCATGGGTGTGCAACAGTGGCGCCGATCGGCGAACCGCCTTGCTCCGGAGCGCGTTTGACAGGTCAAGACCAAGACGAACGCACCGCCGAAAGGGCACCCACATGTCGCTCCGCCGCTCCCGCACCCGCTCCCGCACGCTGGCCGCTGTCGGCCTTCTGGCCGCCACCAGCCTGTTCCTCACCGCCTGCGAGCCCGCCGGCTCCGGCGCCGCTTCGGGTGCGGAGACCAGTGCGGAGGCCGGCGTCGGGGCCGACGCGGACGCCGGTGCGAAGGACGGCGCGAAGAAGGGTACGGAAGAGGCCAGTACCGACAACCGCGAGGACGGTACGGTCACCGGCGTGCTGACCTACCTGGCACCAGGGAAGCTGGAGGTCGACGGCCGCCCCTTCTTCGTCGCGGAGGACACCCTGATCCAGGGCGGCGAGATCTGCGGCGACCCCGAAACCCCGGAGATGGAGAACTGCACCCCCGAGGAACTCGACATGGTCGCCAAGGACGGCAACCACACCGTCGAGGTGACCATCGAGAAGGGCATAGCCGTCAAGGTCCTCCAGAAGTTCTCCCCCGAGAAGCCGGCCGGGGAGGGCGGCTCCGAAGAGGCCAGTGCCGACAACCGCGTGGACGGTACGGTCACCGGCGTGCTGACCTACCTGGCACCGGGAAAGCTGGAGGTCGACGGCCGCCCCTTCTTCGTCGCGGTCGACACCCTCATCCGGGGCGGCGAGATCTGCGGCGACCCGGAGACCCCGGAGGCGGAGACCTGCACCCCCGACGAACTGGACATGGCCGCCAAGGACGGCACCCTCAAGGTCGAAGTGACGATCAAGAAGGGCATCGCGGAGCAGGTCGTCCAGGCGTAGGGCCTCTCGTTTGGATCTTGCTGGGCTCGCGTGCCCTGGTGCCGGATCCAGCCAGATCCAAACGAAAGACCCTAGCCGCGGACGTCCTTCAGATCCGTGGGACGCGTCGTGACGGCGGGACGCGAGACAGTGAGACATATGACGGTGGGACGCGAGAGGCGTGACGGTGGGCGCCGGGCGGCGCGGCAGCGGGCGGCGCGGGCGGCGGCCCTGTGCGATGGCTCTGTACGGCGGCCGGTCGGCCGCCGTACAGAGCCGGGCGTGTGGCTCACCCCGTCTGCTTCAGGACGATGACCTTGTACTCCTTGCCGTTGATGATGGTCGTCTCCGTACCGGTCTGGGTGAACTTGCCGTCGCGCGGGATGACGACCTCCGACTCCTTGCCCCGGTAACGGGACAGCGGGTCGACATTGCGGCCGTTGTCCGTCTCGATGCGGACGAGGACCGACTCGCCGTCCCGGCCGTTGCTCTTCGCCTTGGCGGCGGCGCCCTCGGCCTTCTTGATGTCGGTGGACGTGCTCAGGTACTCGGGCATGGTGATCTCTTCGCCGGCCGCGTACCTGTCGAGCATGTCGCGCGGCATGAACGTGCCCCGGTAGACGGTCGTGCTGACCGGCGGCAGGTGCTCCAGGGCGCGGTCCATCTTCTCGATGAACTCCTCGACCTTGCCGGCACGGCTGCCGGAGACCGGCTGGCCGCGCAGGAACTTGTTCGCGTCCTCGTACCAGGAGCCGGTGTAGTCCGCGATGATGAGCGCGTCCTCGGCCGTGAAGTCCTTGGTCAGGGGATTCTTGCGAGCGATTTCCTCGACCTCCTGCGCCCAGGCCTTGCGTCCCGGTCCCGGGCGGTACGGCGGGATGTCGTCCAGCGCGCGCATCGGGTCCATCGGCCGGTTGGCGTCGGAGCACGCTCCGAGGTCCCCGCCGTCCACGTTGGGGCTGCCCGGATTCTGCTGGCCAACGTTGGGTGCGCTCGGGTTGTCCCCGCTCACATTGGGGGAACTCGGGTTCTCGTCCCCGCCGACCTCGGGGTTCATGTCCTGCATGGAGTCAAGGGCTTGCTGGACCGCCTGCTCCGCCTCTTGGTACGTACCGAAATTGGCGAGGGCCGCCGCGGCCATCGCCTGCATGGCGGCTTCGGCCGAGGTGCTCCCGGGGCTGGGCGCGGCGAGCGAGAAGCCAGTGCCGGCGGCATGCCGGGCGCCCGTGCCGGTACTGACATCGGCCGAGGCGAGCGCGAAGCGGACACCGCCGGTCGCGCCTGTGGTCACACCGCTGGAGTAGGAGATCGCTGAGGCGAAGGGAGGAGCGGCGACGGCCCCTTCGGCGCAGGGGTCTTGTTCGTCGTCCTCGTCCTCGTCGTCCTCGTCGTCGTCCTGGTCTTCGTCGTCCTTCTTGTCGTCGTCCTTCTTGTCGTCGTCCTTCTTGTCGTCGTCCTCGCCGCCGCTGCTGCCGCCGCTGGTGAGGGCACCGGTGGTGCCACCGCCACTGCTGCCACCACCGCTGGTCGAACCGCCGGAGGTACCGCCACCGCTTGAGCCTCCGCCACTGATCAGACCACCGCTGATCAAGCCGCCACTGATCAGGCCGCCGCTGCTGGAGCCGCCGCTGCTCGAACCGCCGCTACTGCTACCGCCGTTGGAACCACCGCCGGTCGAGCCACCACCCGTGCTGCCACCGCTGCTGGACCCACCGCCATTGCTGCTGCCGCCGCTGGCGCCCCCGCCGCTGGCACCCCCGCCGCTGGTCCCACCGCCGTTCGAGCCGCCACCGTTGCTGCCACCACCGCTGGAACCGCCGCTGTTACTGCCACCACCGCTGGAACCACCACTGCCGCTGGTGCCCCCGCCACTGGAACCGCCACCGTTGGT
Source organism: Streptomyces sp. NPDC055025 (assembly GCF_053608565.1). NCBI lineage: Bacteria > Bacillati > Actinomycetota > Actinomycetes > Kitasatosporales > Streptomycetaceae > Streptomyces > Streptomyces sp. NPDC055025. The sequence goes on along the minus strand of NZ_JBSGVS010000012.1, from coordinate 47,120 downwards.
CCCACCGCCGCTGGAGCCCCCGCCGTTGCTCCCGCCGCCGTTCGAGCCGCCACCGTTCGAGCCGCCGCCATTGCTGCCGCCGCCATTCGAACTGCCGCCATTCGAGCCGCCGCCGTTCGAGCCGCCGCCGTTCGAGCCACCACTCCCGCTGGTGCCACCGCCGACGACAGCTCCGCCTATGTCGCCGTCATCATCATCGTCATCGGACCCGCCGCTGCTGGAACCGCCGTTGGAGCCGCCACCGTTGGAGCCACCGCCGTCCGAACCGCCTGCGTCGGATCCTCCGTCGGAGCCGCCGCCCGAGTCACCGCCGCCGGTGCTGCCGCCGCCGTCGGTACCACCGCCATCGCTGCCGCCGCTTCCGCCCGTACCGCCGTCGGAACCACCGCCGTCAGCACCGCCGTTGGCGCCCCCACCATTCGTACCGCCGCCGTCCGAGCCACCGTTGCCCGAACCACCATTGCCCGACGTACCGCCCGAGTCTTCGCCACCGCCGGTACCACCGCCAGTACCACCGCCGGTAGCACCACCGGTGCTGCCCCCGTCGTCGCCACCACCCGTGGTGCTGCCGCCGTCGGAGCCACCGCCGTCAGCGCCACCGCCGCTGTCGCCGCCGCCCGAACGGCCCGTCGTGCTGCCGCCGTCGTCACCGCCGCCGCCGGTACCACCCGTACCGCCGGTATTCCCGCCCGTACCCCCACCGGCCGTGTCACCGCCACCGCCACCGCCGCCCCCCACTACCTCCGTGGAGCAGGTGCCGCCGAGGATCCTGCAAACCGCGTTCTGGAGGCCACCGGCGATCTGAGGTCCCACACCGCTGAGAAGCAGTGCGCCGATGATGAGGGCGACCAGGCCGATCATGCCGACGTACTCGACCGATGTCTGACCGCGGTTCCGGCGCCACCTGATCAGGTGCTGGAGCGAGGGGATCGCCAGTCGGCGGAACCGCTCGGGGGTGAGGCGCGGCTTCACGGCCCGCTGTTCCAGGGGGAGTTCGAACCAGGCGCGGCTACCGCCGATCAGCACCAGCAGAACGCCGGGCAGCACCATCTGGCTGATCCCGCGCTCCGAACCCCCGTACAGATTGATGACGCCGCCGGCCAACAGCCACGCCTGGAGACCGATCAGCCCGAACCAGACCACCTTGCCGCCGGTCCACAGGCGCTGCGCCAGAACCACACCCGCGATGCCCGGCGCCACCGCGTACAGCGCCAGCAGGGTGAGCGTGGGCGTGACATGGTCGCCCAGTTCCAGCAGCGAGGTCAGCATGCCGACACCGCCCAGCAGCGTGAGGGCGAACATCAGATACAGCAGGGCCCGCGTCAGAACCAAGGACCGGGGCAACTCCCCGCGCCCGTCGGGCAGCGGTACGACGCCCCGCAACGTCAAGGCTCCTGGGTCGGACATAGGAAACCCTTCCACCACACCGCTCAAGACGTCGCGCCGACGGCGTCCGGCCGTGGCACCTACGCCGTCAGCGTAGGTACGGGCGAGGCCCAGCCCTAGGGCCCACAGACCCAACCCGGGGGCCCAACCGAGCCCACGCCCAGCACAAGAGAGGAGAGACACGGACGAATCCCCGCCGCAACTGAGTACGAGAGCCGCCGGAGGTCCCCGGACACGCCGGAACCCGGGTGCCGCAGCGCCGCGTCACCCGGGTCCGGACGGGGCGTCAACCCCGTCGGGGCGTCAACCCCATCAGGGCGTCAGCCCCGTCGAGGCGTCAGCTCCTGGTCCGTCGTACGTCACCCTTTCCGCACGCCGTGCCGTCCTTGTCCGGGTCGAGGCGCAGCGGGTCGTCCTTGCCGTTGACCTTCAGGCGTCCGTACGCGTTGTCCGCCAGCCAGTCGCAGCGCGCCTTCGTCGTCGCCTTCACCGTCTCCGGGAAGACCGTGGGGACGCAGACGTTCGCCGAGCCGTAGTGCCGGTCGCAGCCGGCGATCTGCGGGCTGACCGGTGCCGAGGTCCGCTTCTTCCCCGGCTTCTTGGCGGGCTTCGCCAGGTCACTCGCGAAGTCGTGCACATGTGCCCCGTGCGCAGAACCCGCCGACCCCGCCGACCCGGCCGCCTCCGCCGAGCCCGCCGCCTCCCCCGAGCGCTTCGCAAGCGCCGCCGGGCCCCCGAGGTGCACCCACTCCGCCACCGAGGGAACGCCGTTGGCGTCGACCGCGAACAGCATGTACCAGCCGGGCGGCGCCAGATTCGGGTTGCTCGTCACATTGAGATCGACGTTGTTCCCGTCCACCGTGAGCGGCAGGTCCACGAACCGCTGGTTGGGGTCGGACGAGTGCGTCACCGCCGCCGGGCGGATCAGCTCCGCCTTGGCGATGGGCCGGTCGACCGTGATCCGCTGGGTGTCCCCGTACAGCCACTGGTCGTCGATCAGCGAGGTGATCTCCGGCCGCGGCCCCTTGAGCAGATACGGCGGGGTGTACAGCGACACCTGATGGTTCCAGGTGCCGTTGCCCGGGTTGTCGCCCGTCGTCATCACCCGGCCGTCGGGCAGCAGGAACGCCGAGGAGTGGTAGCCGCGCGCCTCGGGGTCCACCGCCACCGGATCGAAGGTGTCCGTCCGCGGATCGAAGATCGACGATTCGTAGACCGGATTCGCCCGGTTGTGCAGCGCGCCGCCGGTCTCCAGGACCGTGCCGTCGGGCAGCAGCACCGCCGAGCCGTACATCTTGCCCTGCGCCCCGGTCTGCGGCTGCGGACCGGCGCCGAGGTCGACCGTGCCCTGGGGCAGCGGCGGACCGGCCGTGTACACGGGGTTGGGCTCCTTGAGATCGATCAGGTCCGTGAGCCGGTTCGCCTCCGGGTTGGAGTCGATGTTGCCGCCGCCGATGGTCAGCACCCGCTGGTCCTGCGCGGGCGGCAGCAGCACGCTCGCCGACTGGTCGCGCTCGTCCTTGTTCTGGAGCCCGGCCACATCCGTGACCGTGTTGGCGTCGTAGTCGTAGATCGAGGAGCCGGTGCCCGGGGTGCCGTTGCCGAAGACATGGCTGCCCGAGTAGAAGAGCCGGCCGTCCTGCATCAGGATCATCGACGGGTACAGACCCCAGTACGACCAGGTCTGGTTGACCTGCCACGTCGGCAGCCACTGGTTCTGCGCGGCGGACCAGCGCTCGGCGGTCACCGATCCGCTGGAGTCCTCGCGCAGCCCGCCGAAGGACAGCACATCGCCGTTGCCCATGATCGTGGCCGACGGGTACCAGTGCCCGTCGTTCATGTCGTTGGTCCTGCTGTAGGTCTCGGTGACGGGGTCGAAGATGTACGAGTCCTTGTACCCCTGGTAGCCGACCGTGCCGTCCGCCGACGGATAGCCCTTGTTACCGCTCATCACCAGCACCCGGCCGTCGGAGAGCTGGACATGGCCCGCGCAGAACATGTCGTCGGGCGTGGGGACCATACGGTACGAGCCGTCCTCCGGGTCGTAGACGGCGGAGGTGAACGTGCCCGCCTCGAACATGTCCGTGTCGTTGCCGGACCCGGCGATCAGCAGCACCTTGCCGTTGTTGAGCACCACCGAGTGCATCGAGCGCACGGGGTTCTCCGTCGGCAGGACCTCCCACCTGCCGTCCAGGCACTCCTGGGCGGTCCCGGTGCACTCGGGCTCGACGGGCGGCGGTGCCACCTCCTCCATGGTGTAGTCGTCGGTGGTCACACTGCCCGTGCCGTACACCGACACACCCCAGGTGATCCGGTCGGTGCCGGGCGGGACGACCGGGGTACGGACCTCCGCCCGCTGGTAACCGGCGCTCGGATCGAGGGTCTTGAGATCGGTCCAGTACTGCCAGCCGGCCGTGGTGTCATGCCGGAAGAGTGTGATCGCCGCGTCCGGGGTGGTCGACTTGTACCAGAGGGACAGGTCGTACTGCCGGTCCTGCACCACATCGGGCGCGCACGCCACGGACTCGGTGATCAGCGCCTTGCGGTCGCCGTCGACCCGGCGGGTCAGCTCGACCTTGAGCGCCTTGGTGCCGGAATGGGCGTCGGCGACGGTCGCGAAGCTGAAGTCGTTGTCGCCCCAGCCGGACTGTTCCCAGCAGTACGGCATGGCTCCGGCGCCCGTACCGGCGGTCTCGAAGCCGGGGTTCTTGACGAGGTTCACCCCGGCCGCCGCGGGCTGCTGTGTGCTGAGGAGCAGTCCGCCGGTGAGCGCGGCGACGGCGAGCAGGGCGGTACGGCGGCTGCGCCGGGCGGGCGGCCGGCGGAAGGGACGTACGGATCCGGCCGGGCGCGCGGAGCCCGTCGCGGGCCCCGCCGAACCGCTCGCCGCCCGCGCCGCGCCCGTGACACCGGGGGACGCGCCCGTACTCGCCGCCTCGCGCGGCCCTCGTCCGAATCTCAGTGCTCCCATCGGGCGGCTCCCCCCTCGATGATCTCGACACCCTCCATACGCTCAGCACCGGAACCGGAGCCGGAACCCGCACCGGCACCGGCACCCGCGACGCGGTCGGCCACGGGTCCGCCCCGCCGCCCGGCCGCCGCACGGCTCTTCCCCCGCTGCCGCTTCGGCAGATACACCAGCGCTTCCGTCCCCACGAACCGCAGGACGAACGTCGCCAGCAGCGCCAGCGCGGTCGCCGCCAGCACCGCCATCCCGAACTGGGAGACGAAGAGCGCGATCAGCGGGATACGCAGCAGCAGATCGGCGTTGGCGAGCAGCGCGAACCGGCCCACGCGGTCCGCCCAGTGCCGGTGCGCCCGCCTGTTGCGGAAGAGCAGCGTCTCGATCAGAAGGAAGTTCCACGCCACGCCGAACTGGTTGGCCAGCACCTCGGCCGGCAGATAGTGCAGCCCGGCCACCGTCAGCCCGTACAGCGCGAGCAGATTCGGTACGAAGCCGGTGAGGCCGATCAGTCCGAAGGCGGCCATCCTGGCGAACGGCGAGGCCGTCCGCAGCTCCACGAGATGGCGCAGGAACCGCAGCCCTTCCCTGGCCGAGGACTTGGACTCGCCCGCGAACCGGTCCCGGAAGACGAACGGCACCTCGGCGGGCTGCTCGGGCCGGCAGCGTACCGCCAGCTCCAGCAGGATCTTGTAGCCGAGCGGACGCAGCGCCTCCGCGGTGACCGCGGAGCGCCGGATCGCGAAGAACCCGCTCATCGGGTCGCTGATACCGCGCAGCCTGGCCGGGAAGAGCCCCTTGGCCAGCCAGGTCGCCGCGCGGGAGACCGCGACCCGGTAGCCGCCGGCCAGTCCGGCCCGGCTGCCGCCGCTGATGTAGCGGCTGGCGACGACGAGATCGGCGCGTTCCCGCTCACCGGCCGCGACCAGATCGGGAACGAGGGCGGGCGGATGCTGGAGGTCGGCGTCCATGACGACGATCCAGTCGGAGCCCGCGGCCCGCAGACCCTCGACGACGGCTCCGCCGAGCCCGCCCTCGGGGCTCTGCCGGTGGATCACCTCGACGGGGAACGGGCAGTCCTGCGCGGCGGACACGATGACCTCGGGGGTGTCGTCCGTCGAGTCGTCGACGAAGATCACCTCACAGGGCAGTCTGGCCGGTACGGCGTCGGTGAGCTGCCGCAGCAACTCCCTGACGTTCCCCGACTCGTTGAAGGTCGGGATGATGACGGTGACGGCTCCCGGCTCGGCCACGGCCGTGGCTTCGAGTTCGGGCTCGCCGAGCGCGCCGGCGCCGGTGGGCGGAAGAATGCTCATCGTGCGCCTCCCGTGCTCTTGGTGTCCGTGGCCGTGGTCGTGGCGGCGGTCGTAGCCGTAGCCGTAGCCGTAGCCGTTGCCGTAGCCGTGGCGGAGGCCGTAGCCGCGATCCGGCGGATCTCGATCCGGTCCTCGCCCTCGCCGAAGACGGCGACGGTGTCCGAATGGGTCAGCGCGTCCCGCACATTGGGCAGGTCACGCGCGTCGCGCCGTACGGTCGGGGAGGCGACCACATAGTCCAGGTCGCGCCAGCCGCGGGGCATGGTCTCGGTGACGGCCGGGTCGAGATCGGCCTTGTAGAACCAGATCGCGCCGAGGCCCGGCTCGTATCCGGCGTGTACGAGGTCGAGCCAGAGCGCGTCGTCGACCAGCACCCGGGCCCGGGACGGGTCGGGGACCTCCGTGGCCATCCAGGAGGCGGCGGCCCGGTAGGGGGCGTTGGCGTCGGCGGTCAGGGCGGTGCGGTTGCCGTCGTACCAGCGGGGCGCCGCGTACCCGGCGGCGGTCACGGCCAGGGCCGCCAGCGCCGTCCAGCGCACGACGGTCAGCTTCCGGCTCTCCCCGCTCCCGCGCCGTCTGCGCAGCACGGCATGGGTGATGCTCGCCGCGCCGCCCGCCAGCACCAGCGCCAGGAAGGGCAGCGCCTGGATGACATACATCGCGGGCAGATAGCCGGAGGGACGCATGGCGACGGCGGTGAGGATCACCACGGCGAGCGCGGGGCCCGCGAGCGCCCGCGCGGTGACCGACCAGCGCAGGGTCACCATCAGCAGGACGGCACCGGCGACCCCGCCCAGCGGCAGCACCCGGTCGTAGTAGAGCCAGGACTGGAGCACCCCGTACGAGCCGCTGCCGGCGTCTAGGATGAAGCCGGAGCCGGGCCGGCTCATCTGGTACGTGATGCCGTCCCACAGCGAGACATGTCCGCCGCCCGGCACCAACTCGCCCTTGAGTAGGGCGAACAGCGGATAGAAGAGCCCGATCAGCGCACAGGCGGTGATCGCGCCGGTGAGGGCGAACTTCCGGGTGTCACGGTGGCTGAACCGCCACATCGTCACCAGCAGCGCCGGCAGGATGACGAGCATCGTCTCCTTGGTGAGCACACCGACGGCGGCGGCGATCCCGGCCGCGAAGTGGTGCCAGAGATGACGGTGCGGCGAGGCGGCCAGACAGAACGCCAGCAGCATCCACATCACGGCGATGTTGTCGAGGAAGATCTCCCGCTGGAGCACCACGGAGAGCGGGGAGAGCCCGAAGAGGACCATCGCCAGTCCCGCGGCCCAGCGCGGCAGCCACAGCCGCCGGGCCAGTACGTACAGGAACACCGCGCTGGCCGCGCTGACCAGCAGCATCGCGAACCGCATCGGGGCGACGGTCATCGACTCGGGCGAGAGGAGCGAGGGCAGCCAGGTCAGAAAGGCGATCTGCATCCAGCCGAGCGGCGGATGGTCGTACCAGTAGGTGTAGTGGGCGAGGCCGTGGCCCTCCTGGACCGCCCAGGCCTGGGCGAGATAGGTGCCCTCGTCGTCGCTGAGCGTCGGATAGTGCTGGATGTTCCAGCCCTGGACCAGCAGGATCGCGACGAGGAGCACACCGCAGAGCAGCAGATCGGGGCGGGAGCCGCGGAAGCGCACCACCGGCCGGACCGTGAGCCGTCTGTTGCCGCCCGTCCGCCCGTCGGCCTCGTCCGGGGTCCCTGGCGCGTCCCCGGCCCGACCACCCTTGTACCGGGCGCCGTCGGCCCGCTCGTCCGTGTCCGGGGCATCGTTCGGCTGCGTGGGGACGGCCGTTCCCTGATCGGCCGTCACCACGGGGAGGGTGGAGGTCACGCGTGGACGTCCTCTCGGATGAGATGCGCGCCGACATGACTGGTCAGCTCCCAGTCGCTGCGTCCCCGCTGCTCGCGCCAGACGGCACGGATCGCCGCGCCGGCGAGGAGCACCTGGTAGAAGGGGCCGCCGACGACGAGCTTCAGATAGTGCGTGAACCGGACGCGGAGCCCGTACTGCTTGCCGAAGTCATGCAGCCCGACCACCTCGAAGACGAAGGTCACCATCGCGGTGACCAGCGGCAGGAAGGTGATGAAGGCGATGGTCACCGATACGTCCAGGAAGAGCGCGATCCCCACGTTCAGCGGGATGATCACTCCGGTGAACGCCTGGAGGAACGGGGTCATCAGGGTGTAGCGGGCGAGCATCCGCTGTCCTGGCGTGGGCAGTTGCTTCCAGTCCTTCTTGCGGTAGACCTGAAGGAAGCCCTGGTTCCACCGGGTGCGCTGTTTGAGCAGGGACATCAGCGAGCCGGGGGTCTCCTCGCGGGTCACCATGTCCGAGTCGTACGCGACGACGACCTTCTTGCCGACGCTGGAGAGCCGTACGCCCAGATCGCAGTCCTCGGCCAGGCAGTTCGGGTCCCAGCCGCCGGCCTTGCGCAGCACCTCGGTCCGTACGAAGACGGTGTTGCCGCCGAGCGGGATGAAGCCCTTCTGGGCGTGCAGATGCAGTCTGCTGCGGAACCAGAAGAAGTACTCCAGGCAGTTGCGCAGGCTGTACCAGCTCGAATGGAAGTTGATGAGCTGGACGCCGCCCTGGACGACATCGGCGCCGGTGGAGCGGAAGGCGTGATCCACATGGGTCAGCAGTTCGGGGTGGACCTGGTCCTCGGCGTCGAAGACCCCGACGACCTCGCCGGTGCAGTGCGGCAGCGCGGTGTTGAGCGCCTTGGGTTTGTTCTTCGCCTCGTGGGTGTCGACGACGACCCTGACCCGGTCCGGGTCACGGGCCGCGGCCCGCTCGGCGACCTCGGCGGTCTCCGGGTCGTCGTGTCCGACGATGACGATGATCTCGAAGTCGGTGTGGCTGGACTGGAGCAGCCGCTCGATCGTGTGCTCCAGCACCGCCTGCTCATGGCGGGCGGGCAGGAGCAGGGAGAACGATCCCTCGCGGCCCCCGTCGGGCGGTGCGAACTTGGTCGAGGCCAGCGTCTCCGGTGTACGCCAGGCATGCATCTGCCACCAGAGCGTGAACGCGGCCATCCAGAAAAGCGCCAGTGAAACGGCAGCAATGAACACAGACGTGAGCAACACGGCCCCCCTCGGCCCGGGTGGACCGCGGCAAGGCCCCCCTGGCCGCAGGCGCACCCGTCATCCCCCTCGCGCGCAGGTCCCCCATGCGCACCTATTGTGCCTCTTGTGAAGACAATAGGGCCGACCTGTGACGGTCGGGGGGCTGATTAGATGAATACTGCGTTTCCGGCCGATTCACCGCACGTCGTAAATCGGCCACAGATCACTCGAACACGCCCAACTCGGCGCGCAGTACGCCCACTTCGGTTGTGGGGGCGGTGCATACGAACCGCCGGCAGACATATGCGGCGGACCGCCCGCCGACCAGCGGCCGGTCCGTCAGCAGCGGGAACCCGTCGCCGTCCGCGGGGCCGTACGCCACCACCGCGCCGGGTGCCGTCGCGAGCAGTGCCGTACGGTGCAACTCCCGCGCCGCGGGGTCCTCCTCCGGCCCGACGACGGCGATCTCACGCGGCCCGTCGAGCAGCGCCTCGGCGACCGCGAGCCCCCAGCCGATGAAGCGCGGCGCGCGCGGCCCCAGCGACTTCACCACGCCCAACGCCCCTTCGGCGGCGGCGCGATGGGGTTCGGAGCCGGTGTGCGCGGCATAGGAGAGCAGGGCTCCGGCGGCGGCGGTCCAGCCGGACGGCGTCGCGTTGTCCGTCGGATCCTGGGGCCTGCGGATCAACTGTTCGGCGTCGTCGGCGGTATCGAACAGCGCGCCGTCCTCCGCGACGAAACGGTCGAGCACAATGTCCAGCAGGAATCCGGCGAATTCCAGCCAGCTTCCCTCGCCGGTGACCGCGGCGAGCGCCAGAAACCCCTCGGCCACATCCCCGTAGTCCTCCAGCACCCCGGCGTGGGCACCGGACCTGCCGTCCTTGGAGGTACGGACGAGGCGCGCGGTGCCGGGCGTGTCACCCAGATGCACCCGCACCAGCAGATCGGCGGCCTCCGTGGCCCGCTCCACCAGATCCGGCCGGTCGAAGTAGGCGCCGGTCTCGGCCAGCGCGGCGATCGCGAGCCCGTTCCAGGCGGCCACGATCTTGTCGTCCCGGCCGGGCCGGGGCCGCTCCTCACGCGCGGCGAGCAGCCGGGTCCGTACGGACTCGACCCGCGCGGCGTCCGCCATCCCGCCGCCCTGCGGGAGTTGGAGCACCGAGGCGCCCTCCGCGCCCTCCTCGAAGGTGCCCTCGTCGGTCACCCCGTAGTACTGGGCGGCGAACTCGGCGTCCGGCCCGCCCAGCACCTCGCGCAGCTGCTCCGGGGTCCAGACGTAGTACGCGCCCTCGGCGTGCCGTCCGGTGCCGTCGTCGCTGTCCGCGTCGAGCGCGGAGGCGAACCCGCCCTCGTCGGTGCGCAGTTCGCGTACGAGGAAGTCCGCGGTCTCCACCGCGACCCGCCGGGCCAGATCGGATCCGGTGGCCCGCCACAGATGGGCGTAGACCCGGCACAGCAGCGCGTTGTCGTAGAGCATCTTCTCGAAGTGGGGCACGGTCCACTCACGGTCGACCGAATACCGCGCGAACCCGCCGCCGAGCTGATCGTAGATCCCGCCGCGCGCCATCGCCTCACAGGTGTCGGAGGCCATCTGGAGCGCGCCCTCGGCGCCGGTGCGGGCGTGGTGGCGCAGCAGGAACTCCACCACCATCGACGGCGGGAACTTGGGCGCCCCGCCGAACCCGCCGTGCCGCGCGTCGTACTCCCGGGTCAGCCCGAGCAGCGCCTGCGACAGCTCCGCCTCCCCCGGCACCCCTTCCCCGCCGCCGTGCGCGAGCGACCGCCCGGACAGCTCCCGTACGATCCGCCCCGCGACCTCCGCGACCTCCTCGCGCCGGTCGGTCCACGCGGCGCTGACCCCCTCCAGGACCTGCGGGAAGGACGCCATGCCGTGCCGGGGCGCGGGCGGGAAGTACGTACCGAAGTAGAAGGGCTCCCCGTCCCCCGTCAGAAACACCGTCATGGGCCACCCGCCCTGCCCGGTGGCGGCCTGCACGGCCTCCATATAGACGGCGTCCACATCGGGCCGCTCCTCGCGGTCCACCTTGACGCTGACGAAGTGCCGGTTCATGTACTTCGCGGTCGTGGTGTCCTCGAAGCTCTCACGCGCCATCACATGGCACCAGTGACAACTGCTGTACCCGACGCTCAGCAGCACCGGCACATCCCGCCTGCGCGCCTCCGTGAACGCCTCTGCCGACCAGGGCCACCAGTCCACGGGGTTGTCGGCGTGCTGGAGGAGGTACGGGGAGGTCTCATGGGCCAGTCGGTTCGCCATACCCCCATCCTGCCCCAGCCCTCCCGCACCGCCGCCGCAGGCGCGGACGTCTCGGCACGAAGGCGAACCTGCCCCTCAGGCGATGGCCGCGATGTCCCCGTCGTCGAAATAAATGGCCTGGTGCAAGCGCCCGCCCAAAGCCACGGCGAATCGGGCGAGCACGTCCTGGCCGGAAATGTGTCCCCGCTCGATCTGCGACACACGCCCCTTGGTGACGCCCATACGGTCGGCCACTTCCTGCTGGGTCAGCCCCCGGGCCCGCCGCAGCTCCGCCAGGCGGCGGCCGGTCGTCTCCGCGAGAAGCTCCTCCTTGCCCGCCCGCACAGCCTCCTCGCCTCCGGCACGGGCAACATGTTCAGCGCGAATGTCCCGCCAACGCGTATAGCCGCTCACGGTCGTCCTCCTTCTCCCCGCTGTCTATACATCTGGGTATAGCGAACGCTATACCCTCGCCTTGACGTCGCTTCTCGCGGCGAGGCTGGGGCAGGTTCGAGGATTTAGGTAGAATCAATCTACGTAGATTGAATCTACCTTCTGGGAGCGATCATGGCCGCCACCCCCTTCGTCGGCCGGGGCGCCGAGTTGAATCTGCTGCGCAAGCGTCTCGACCGTATCCTCGCGACCGGTTCCGGTACCGCCGTGGCCATCAGGGGCCGGCGGCAGGTGGGGAAGTCGCGACTCGTCCAGGAGTTCTGCGACCGGGCCCGGCTTCCGTATCTGTTCTTCACCGCCACCAAGGGCGCCTCTTCCCCGGAGGCCCTCGCCGCCTTCCACACCGAGCTGCGCGAGTCACGGCTCCCGGGCGACGACGCCCTGCTCTCGGCGAGTCCGCCCTCGAACTGGCCGGACGCCTTCCGGCTCCTCGCCTCCGCGCTCTCGGAGGCGCCCGGGGTGGTCGTACTCGACGAGCTGCCCTGGCTGGCGGAACAGGACCCGGTCTTCGACGGCGCCCTCCAGACGGCGTGGGACCGGCTGCTGTCCCAGCGGCCCGTACTGCTCCTGCTGCTCGGCAGCGATCTGCACATGATGGAGCGGCTCACCGCGTACGACCGTCCCTTCTACGGCCGCGCCGACAGCTTCGTCCTCGGCCCGCTCAATCCCGCGGAGACCGGAAGCGCGCTCGGGCTCGACGCCGTGGACGCCATCGACGCGCATCTGGTCTCCGGCGGACTGCCCGGCATCCTGCGCGCCTGGCCGCACGCGACACCCGCCCTCGACTTCATCGAGGCGGAGTGCGCCGACCCGGCCTCCCCTCTCTTCAACGTGCCCGAATCGGCGCTCATGGCCGAGTTCCCGGCACCCGACCAGTCCCGCCGCGTGCTGGAGGCGATCGGCGGTGGCGACCGTACCCACTCGAACATCGCGGCCACCGCGGGAAGCAGCAGTGGCGCCCTGCCCTCGGGGGTGCTCTCCCCGATACTGCGCCGGCTCTCGGAGGAGAAGCGGGTGCTCGCGGTGGACAGCCCGCTCTCCGTCAAGCCCGGGAAGCCCGCGCTCTACCGCGTCGCGGACAGCAATCTGCGGTTCTATCTCGCGGCCCTGCGGTCCGCGCAGGAACAGACCCGGCGCGGGCGCCCGGAGGCGGCCTTCCGGCTGGTGCGGCGGCGCTGGGCGTCCTGGCGGGGCCGCGCCGCGGAACCACTGATCCGCGAGTCACTCGAACTGGCCGCGGCGGAGGGGGACTTCCTCTGGCCGGAGACCGAGGCGGTGGGAGGCTGGTGGAACCGGCAGTTCAGCCCGGAGATCGACCTGATCGGCGCGGACCGCGCGCCGGTGGCCGGATCGCTGTTCTTCGCCGGCTCCGTCAAATGGCTGGCCACCCCGTTCGACCAGCACGATCTCGCCACGCTGGAACAGGGCGCGGCGCGGGTGCCCGGCTTCATCCCGGGCACCGCCGGTCTGGTCGTCGCCACCCGCGCCGGAATGACGGCCGGAATCACCCCGGACCGTGTCGGGCTGCTCTGGGGCCCCCGCGACATCGTCACCGCCTGGCCGACGTGACCATACGGCCGACGTGACCGCACGTCGCGTACGTACGGCCCGCGTACGGGACCCGGGCGTCCGGCGCCCGCGCGTCAGGAGACCCGGGGGTCCGGCGTCGCGCGTCAAGAGACCCGGGCGTCCCCCGCCCGGGTGTCGAGAGGGCCGGCCGCCGCTCGGGGCGGCCGGTCGGCGGCAGACGCGCTATTCGCCGTGCGGCGCCTTCGGCGGAGCCGCGGCCGGGGTCTTCTCCGGCTCCGGGGTCTCCTCGAAGTTGACCATGCTCATGTGCCGGTTCATCGACTTCATCAGCAGCCACACGCCGCCCGCCATCACCGCGAACACGATGAACCCGAGCACACCGGGCGTCACCTTGTTCTCGTCCAGCTCCTTGGCGAGCGGAAGCATGTGCGTCATTGCCTGGGTCGCATACATATCAGGCATTGTCGCGGACGCCCGCGAAGAGGTCGCTCTCGGGGAGGGACGTATCGACGTAGGACTTCGCCAGCTCGTACTCCTCGGTCGGCCAGACCTCACGCTGGACGTCCATCGGCACCCGGAACCAGCCCCCGTCGGGGTCGATCTGCGTGGCGTGCGCGATCAGCGCCTTGTCCCGGATCTCGTAGAAGTCCGCGCACGGGACGTATGTGGTCAGCGTCCGCTCGTCGCGCTCGGACTCCTGCCAGCGCTTGAGCCAGTCCCCGTACGGCGACTCAAGGCCGCGCGCCAGCAGCGCCTCGTGCAGCGCGACCGTACGCGGCCGGTTGAAGCCCTGGTTGTAGTAGAGCTTCTGCGGCTGCCAGACCGGACCGAACTCGTCCTCCGGGTACTTCTCCTTGTCCGCCGCCGCCTCGAACGCCACCACCGAGATCTTGTGGGTCATGATGTGGTCGGGGTGCGGGTACCCGCCGTTCTCGTCGTACGTCGTGATGACCTGCGGCCGGAACGAGCGGATCGACCGCACCAGCCGGCCGGCCGCCTCGTCGACGTCCACCAGCGCGAAGCAGCCCTCGGGCAGCGGCGGCAGCGGATCGCCCTCGGGCAGCCCGGAGTCGACATAGCCCAGCCACTCCTGCTCGACGCCGAGGATCTGGCGCGCCTCCTCCATCTCCTTCTTACGGACCTCGTGGATGTGCTCCTCGATATAGGCGTCACCCTGGAGCTTGGGGTTGAGGATGGAGCCGCGCTCGCCACCCGTGCAGGTCACGACCAGCACGTCCACCCCCTCGGACACGTACTTGGCCATGGTGGCCGCGCCCTTGCTCGACTCGTCGTCGGGGTGGGCGTGAACGGCCATCAGCCGTAGCTGCTCAGTCAAGACTCGATCCTCAGTGATTCGTCGCATCGGACGGCTTCTATAGTGACGGATACCCGGGGGCGGAAATTCCGGCCGCCCGACGCGGAAAGGGACGATCATGGCTGTGGTGCGCGAGCAGCTTCCCCCCGGTCGTTACGGCCGCTCGGCGGACGGGCACGCGGACCACCGGCTGCGGATCATCGGCGCCGTCCTCGGCGCCGTGGTGATCGCCCTGATCGGCTGGTTCGGCTATCACTATGTGGTCGATCGCAGTGTCTCCGGGGAGCTCATCAAGTTCAAGGTGGTTTCCGCCACCTCCGTCGAGGTCCATCTGGAGGTCCGCAAGGACCGGGACGCCGGCGGCAGCTGTACGCTGCGCTCCCTCGCGGAGAGCGGCGCCGAGGTGGGCCGCAAGGACGTGCGCTTCGGCCCCGGCGAGACCAGGATCGACGAGGTCGTCACCGTGCGTACGACAGCGACCGCGACCAGCGCGGAGCTGCTGGACTGTACGTCGGACTGAGTTCCGCGTCACGTCGGACCGATCCGTGGCGGACCGACTTCCGCGTCGGACCGAGTCCGTGCCGGACGGATTCCGTGGCGGACGGGCTCCGTGCCGGACCGGCTCCGTGGCGACCGGCTCCGCTCGTACCGGCTCCCCGGGCATCGGACCCGCCGCGCGTCTCGGCGTGAGTCCCGGCGCTGACCTGCGTCGACGTAATTCTCATGGCTTTCGTCCTCCCCCTCGCGCCACGAAATTGTTAGGCTCGTGGTTTCGCCCGACCTAGAAGGAAACATTCTTCTGGGTAGGGCGTTGCTTTGTATTCCCGGTACCTACGAGGAGCACCTGTGACCCAGACCAGCGAAAACGTCACCTGGCTCACCCAGGAGGCGTACAACCAGCTCAAGGCCGAGCTGGAGTACCTGTCTGGTCCCGCCCGCACCGAGATCGCCATGAAGATCGCGGCGGCCCGTGAGGAGGGCGACCTCCGGGAGAACGGCGGGTACCACGCGGCCAAGGAGGAGCAGGGCAAGCAGGAGCTCCGGGTACGCCAGCTCACCCAGCTCCTGCAGAACGCGAAGGTCGGCGAGGCCCCCGCGGACGACGGCGTCGTCGAGCCCGGCATGGTCGTGACGATCGCCTTCGACGGTGATCCCGACGACACCCTGGACTTCCTGCTGGCCTCCCGCGAGTACGCCAGCTCGGAGATCGAGACCTACTCGCCGCAGTCCCCGCTGGGCAGCGGTGTCAAGGGCAAGAAGGTCGGCGACACGGCGGAGTACGAACTGCCCAACGGCAAGAAGGCCTCCGTGAAGATCCTGGACGCCAAGCCGTACCAGGGCTGAGGTGCCAGGGCTGAGGTGCCAGAGCTGAGGTGCCAGAGCTGAGGCACCAGGCCCGAGACCAGGCCCGAGCGCGACAACAGCCCCCGGCCCATGAGAGCCGGGGGCTGTTTCCGTACGGCGTACGCGTCGCCTCGGACGGCAGGGACCTCAGGTCCCTCAGGTCCCTCAGGCCGTCGCCGAGCGGTATTTCCGTACCGCCAGCGTCCGGAACACCGCGATGATCACGACCGACCAGATCAACGAGGCCAGGACCGGATGCTCCATGGGCCAGGCCGTGGACTCCGAGACCCCCGGGTTGCCGAACAGCACCCGGCAGGCCTGCACCGTCGCGCTGAACGGATTCCACTCGGCAATGTGCCGCAGCCACGCCGTCATCCCGCTGGTGTCCACGAAGGCGTTCGAGATGAAGGTCACCGGGAAGAGCCAGATCAGCCCGCCCGAGGTGGCGGCCTCCGGGGTACGGACGGACAGCCCGATCAGCGCGCCGATCCAGGAGAAGGCGTAACCGAGCAGGAGCAGCAGCCCGAACGCGCCGAGCGCCTTCGGCACCCCCTCGTTGATGCGCCAGCCGACGAGCACGGCGACGACCGCGAGCACCACCACGGTGAGCGCGGTCTGCACCAGGTCGGCGAGCGTACGGCCGGTGAGGACCGCGCCACGCGCCATGGGCAGCGAGCGGAACCGGTCGATGAGGCCCTTGTGCATGTCGTCGGCGATTCCGGCGCCCGCGCCCGCCGTGGCGAAGGTCACGGTCTGGGCGAAGATCCCGGCCATCAGGAAGTTGCGGTAGACATCGGGGTCGACAGTGCCGCCCACCTGGAGTGAGCCGCCGAACACATAGCTGAACATCACCACGAACATGATCGGCTGGATGAGCCCGAAGAGGACGACCTCGGGAATCCTGGTCATCCGGATCAGATTGCGGCGGGCGACGACCAGCGAGTCGGTGGCCGACTGGACGATCCCGCCGCGCGGGCGGGGGGCCGCGGTCGGTGCGGCTTCCGTGGTGACGGTCACTTCCCGGCCTCCTTCGTGGTCTTGACGCTCTTGGCGCTCTTGGCGGCCTTGGCTGCCTTGCCGGTGCCGGAGGCGCCCGCGGTGCCCGCGGTTCCGGTGGTGCCCGCGCTCTCCTCGCCGTCGGTCACCCCGTCCTCGGCCGCGTGCCCGGTCAGGGAGATGAAGACGTCGTCGAGGGTGGGGCGGCGCAGACCGATGTCGTCGATCTCGACCCCGCGGGAGTCCAGCTCCCTGATGACCTCGGCGAGCAGCTTGGCGCCGCCGGTGACCGGGACCGTCAGCTTGCGGGTGTGCTCGTCGACCGTGACCGCCGTCTCGCCGCCCTTGCCGAATGCCGCGAGCACCGTGCGCGCGGTGTCGATCCGGTCGCGCTCGTGCACGACGACCTCGACGCGCTCACCGCCCGTACGGGCCTTGAGCTGGTCGGCGGTGCCACGGGCGATGACCCGGCCGTGGTCCACGACACAGATGTCATGGGCCAGATGGTCGGCCTCCTCCAGATACTGCGTGGTGAGCAGCAGCGTCGTACCGCCGGCCACCAGCTCCTGGATGATGCCCCAGAGCTGCTGCCGGTTGCGCGGGTCGAGGCCGGTCGTCGGTTCGTCCATGAACATCACGGGCGGGGAGACGACGAGCGCGGCGGCGAGGTCGAGCCGGCGGCGCATACCGCCGGAGTAGGTCTTGGCGGTGCGGTCCGCCGCCTCGGAGAGATTGAAGCGCTCCAGCAGCTCGTCCGCGCGCGCCTTCGCCGCCCGGGAACTCATCTGGTAGAGCTGGCCGACCATCCGCAGGTTCTCGCGGCCGGTCAGATACTCGTCGACCGCCGCGAACTGGCCGGAGAGGCCGATGGAGCGGCGGACTTCGTTGGGGTGCTTGAGGACGTCGATGCCCGCGACCACGGCCTTGCCGCTGTCGGGCCGGAGCAGGGTGGTCAGTACCCGCACGGCGGTGGTCTTTCCGGCGCCGTTGGGTCCGAGGAGCCCCAGGACCGTGCCTTCGGGAACATCGAGATCGACGCCGTCCAGAGCCCTTACATCGCCGAAGGTCTTCACCAGGCCTTCGGCGTAGATGGCGCCTGGCATGAAGTTTCTCCAGTGGATCGCTGTCGGTGCTTCTGCTTATGCAGAGCTTAGGTTCGCTGGTCGTCCCATGCCTGGGCATTACTGAAGTACGGTCGTGGCACGCCAGGACCGGAACACTAACGCGATACATCGCGACTCACAAGAGGATGGTGTAACCCGCCGTCCGCAGCGCCGACTCGACCTGCGCGCAGTGCTCCGGACCCTTGGTCTCCAGATGCACCTCCACGTCCGCCTCCGCCAGCCCGAGCCGCGGATCGGTCCGCACATGGCTCACATCGAGCACATTGGCGTCGGCCACCGACAGCACGGTGAGCATGGTCGCGAGCGCGCCCGGCCGGTCCGTCACCCGTACCCGCAGACTCAGATACCGCCCGGCGGCGGCCATCCCGTGCCGCAGGACGCGCTGCATCAGCACCGGGTCCACATTGCCGCCGGAGAGCACCGCCACCACCGGTCCCCGGAAGGCCCCCGGATCGCCGAGCAGCGCGGCCACAGAGCTCGCCCCCGCGGGCTCCACGACCAGCTTCGCCCGTTCCAGACAGAGCAGCAGCGCGCTCGACAGCTCGTCCTCGGAGACCGTGCGGACCTCGTCGACCAGCTCCTGGACGATCTGGAACGGTATGTCGCCGGGGCGGCCCACCTTGATGCCGTCCGCCATCGTCTGCGGGGTCTCGACCGACATCGGCCGGCCCGCGCGCAGCGAGGGGGGATACGCGGCGGCGCCCTCCGCCTGCACCCCGACCACCCGCACCTCGGGGCGTACGGACTTCACGGCGAGGGCGATCCCCGCGGCGAGCCCGCCGCCGCCGATCCCGACGACGACCGTCCGTACCTCGGGGCACTGCTCCAGGATCTCCAGCCCGACCGTGCCCTGTCCGGCGATGATGTCCGGGTGGTCGAAGGGGTGGATGAAGACCGCGCCGGTGTCCCGGGCGTACTCCTGCGCGGCGGCCAGGGTCTCGTCCACCACCTGTCCGTGCAGCCGGACCTCGGCGCCGTAGTCACGGGTGGCCGCGATCTTGGGCAGGGGTGCCGCGAGCGGCATGAACACCGTCGACCGGACGCCGAGAAGGGTGGAGGCGAGCGCGACGCCCTGGGCGTGGTTGCCCGCGCTGGCGGCGACGACACCCGCCGCGCGCTCCTCGGGGGAGAGACCCGCGATCCGCACATAGGCGCCGCGCAGCTTGAACGAACCGGTCCGCTGGAGGTTCTCGCACTTGAGATGGACGGGGGCGCCGACGAGCCGGCTCAGATATCTGCTGCCCTCCATCGCGGTCGTCCTCGCGACGCCGGAGAGCATCTTCTGTGCCCCTCTGATGTCATCGAGGATCAGGGGACGCACGGGGCGCGACGTACCGAAGCTCATGGATGCCAGTCTCGCAGCTCACCGGGTCGGCGGCTGTCCACGACCGCCGACCGTGAATCCCTGCCCATGGGTTTGCGCAGCCCGGGTACGGGCGGGGTCATCCACGCGTACTCTGTCCCCCACCAACCGACCCCCGCACCAGAGAGCCCCCAGCCATGCCCCCCATTCAGGACATGACTTCCGCTGCGTCGGCCTCCCGGGAGATGGCCTCCGAACCCTTGGGTGACGCCGGCCTCCTCGACGCCCTCCAGCACCAGGTGGCCGTCTTCGCCCGGCGGGCCGAACAGACCCGGCTCGGCGGTGTCGGCCAGGTCCGCAACTCCATGGACCGCGCCGCGTATCTGCTGCTCAACCGGCTCGACCAGGAGGGCCCGATGGGTGTCAAGGCCCTGGCCGCGGGCATGGGCATCGACTCCTCCACGGTCACCCGGCAGGTGGCACCGCTGGTGGACACCGGCCTTGTCAAACGTACTTCGCACCCGGAGGACGGCCGTGCGGTCGTGCTCCAGCTCTCGGCGCGCGGACTGGCCAGGCTGGAGGAGGTCCGCTCGTCGCGGCGCGAACTGATGGCGCAGGTCACGGGCGGCTGGACGGCCGACGAACGGCAGTCCTTCACCACACTGCTGACCCGGTTCAACGGGGCGCTGTCGGCGCGGGCGGCCGGACAGCCGCAGGGCGAGGGCGAGGGCGATGCGGACGGCCGGGACACGGCCGGGGACTCATAACCCGTCCCGGGGACGGCACTTGACGGGTCGAGGGCAGCACTTGACCGGTCGGGAACGGCACTTGACCGGCCAGGGCGGCGATTGACCGGTCGGGGGCGGCGATTGACCCGCCCGCCCGTGGTCGGCCCCGGGGGCCGGGAATCGTGGCCGGCCTTCTCATGGCCGCCCGCTCATGGCCGACCCGTTCATGACCGGCCCGCTCATCACCGACCCGCTCATCACCGGCCTGTGCTCGAAAGGCACTCTTGACCGTGGCCCGCCGACGCGCGTCTATTGAGGACGTGCGAGAGCGGCGGACTGCCACTGATCGCCGCCGCGCCCTGGAGTTCGAGGCGTTCGCCGCGGGTGCGGGCGGCCGGCTGCTGCATGCGGCGGCGCTGCTCACGGGCGAGCCCCCGGACGCGGCGCCGCGCGCCCAGCGTCTGCTGATCGCCGCGCTGGCCCGTACGTACGCGGACTGGGACCGGCTGCGCGGCGAGGACCCGTACGACCGCACCCGCCAGGATCTCGCCCTCCGCTTCGCCCGCACCGCCTGGCACCCCCGCCGGCGCCGCCCCACGGCGGGTCTCCTGGCCCGGCTGGGGCCGCAGGAGCGGGTCGTACTGGTCCTGCGGCTGTACGAGGGCGTGGCCGAGGAGCAGACGGCGGCCCTGATCGGCCTCCCGGTGGAGCGCGTCCACACGATCTGCGCACGCGCGATCAGAATGTTGCGGCAGAAGACCGTCCGCCGCCCGGCGGCCGGCCCCCGCCCGGCGGCCGGCCCCCGCGCGGTGGGCGGCCCCCGCGCGGTCGGTCCCCTCGCAGGGGGTTCCCTCGGAGGGAGTCCCCTCGGAGGGGCCGTGCCATCGCGGGAGGCGCGGTCATGAGCGGGTACGAGCACGGCGACCGCAAGTCCGCCGAGGTACGGCGCATGCTGGAGGCGGGCCGGCCCGCCGTGCCCGGCGATCTCGTACCGCGCGCCACCGAACTCGGCGTACGGCTGCTGCACCGCCGCCGCGCCGTGCACCGGGTGCTGTGGACGCTGCTGTTCGTCGCCGTGGTCGTCTTCACGGTCTGGGCGTCCGTGGCCCACCCGTGGACCGTGCCGCCCGTCGAGACGACCCCGCCGCTGGAGTGGTAGGCCGGGTGAGGGGCGGCGTGGGCCGCGCTGTGGGCCGACGGTCCGCGCGGTGGGCCGGGTGACGGTCCGTGTGCTGAGCCGCCGCCCGGCGCGCGGCGGACGTCAGGAACGCGCCGGGCTCCGGCCTGATCCGGACGTCCGGCCCGATCCGGACGGAAGGCCCCGCTCGGGCAGGGCCTTTCGAAACACGGCCTAGGGTCTTTCGTTTGGATCTGGCTGGGTGAGGGAGCGGGGTCTGGTGCCGTGGATCGCAAGGCGGAGGAGGGAGCCCACGCGGAGCGTAGGCGACCGACGACAACGCCGCGAGGCGCGGTGCCAGGGCACGCGAGCCCAGCAAGATCCAAACGAGAGGCCCTAGCCCAGCGCCTGCTGGAGGTCGGCCAGCAGATCGTCTCCCGACTCGATGCCCACCGACAGCCTGACCAGGTCGGACGGCACCTCCAGCGCCGAGCCCGCCGCCGACGCGTGCGTCATCCGGCCGGGGTGCTCGATCAGCGACTCGACGCCGCCCAGGGACTCGCCCAGCGTGAAGAGCTTCGCGCGGTCGCAGACCGCCACCGCCGCCTCCTCCCCGCCGTCGACCCGGAAGGAGATCATCCCGCCGAACGCCTTCATCTGCTTGGCGGCGACCTCGTGGCCGGGGTGGTCCGGCAGGCCCGGGTAGAGGACCTTCGAGACCCGGGGGTGCTTGGTGAGCATCTCCGCGATCCGCGTCGCGTTCTCGCAGTGCCGGTCCATCCGCACGGCGAGCGTCTTGATGCCCCGCAGCACCAGCCACGCGTCGAACGGCCCGGCGACGGCGCCCATCGCGTTCTGGTGGTAGATCAGTTCGTCCGCCAGCCCGGTGTCGTCGACGATCAGCGCGCCGCCCACCACGTCCGAGTGACCGCCCATGTACTTGGTCGTCGAATGGACGACGACATCCGCGCCCAGCGCCAGCGGCTGCTGGAGATACGGACTGGCGAAGGTGTTGTCGACGACGAGCCTCGCCCCGGCCGAGCGCGCGATCCCGGCCAGACCCGCGATGTCGGTGATGTTGAGGAGCGGGTTCGACGGGGTCTCGACCCAGATGACCTTCGTACGGGGCGTGAGCGCGGCCCGTACCGCCGCCGGGTCGGAGGTGTGGGCGACCGAGAAGTCCACCCCCCAGCGCGAGAGGACCTTCGCGAAGAGCCGGAAGGTGCCGCCGTAGGCGTCGTCCGGGATCACGACATGGTCGCCGGGCGCCAGCAGCGTACGGAGGAGGCAGTCCTCGGCCGCGAGACCCGACGCGAAGGCGAGTCCGCGCCGGCCGCCCTCCAGTGCCGCGAGGTTCTCCTCCAGCGCGGTACGGGTGGGGTTGGCGCTGCGGCTGTACTCGTAACCGCCGCGCAGCCCGCCCACTCCGTCCTGCTTGTAGGTGGAGACCTGGTAGATCGGCGGCACGACCGCGCCGGTGAGGGGGTCGGCGGTGTTGCCCGCGTGGATGGCGAGAGTCTCGAAGCGATGGTGCTCGTGCTGGAACTCGTGCTCGCGCTCGCCGGGGTACTGCTCGCTGGGGTGCTGGTGGCTCATGAGGCCCGAGCGTAGCGCCGGACGCGGAGTACCGGGCACACGCGGCGGCGCGGCGGATGGCCGGAGGCGGCCCGGTCGGCCGGGGGCGACCGGGGGCGGCCGGACCGGCGTGCGCACCGGGCGGGGTACGCGCCGTGCGGCGTCCGGGACAATGGGGCCATGGAGATTCTCTGGTTCCTGATCGCGACGGGCCTGCTGGCCGCGGTCATCGGCCCGTACGTCATGCGCCGCCGCGGCGGTATCCGCCAGGTCGCCCCCGGTTCGCCCGACGCCGCCGATCCGGCCGCGTACGGTTTCGTGCTCCAGGAGGAGCTGGACATCCGGCTGCCCGGCCCGGACCAGGATCTCCTCGACGTACTCGATGTCGTCCAGCACACCCAGGACTGGCGGGCCGCCGCGCAGTTGCTCGCGGGCACCGGCAAGGACGGCGAGGTGCGCTGGCAGCGCGTCCAGGCGTTCGCCGGCGCGGCCTCGCTGGAGCTCCAGCGGCGGCCCGGCGTCGGCGGGGCCTGGCTGCGGGCCTGGCGCTCCGACGCGCCGAAGGACGCGGGCGGCGCGGCGGTGCACGCGGAGTTCCTGGTGCAGCAGGCCTGGCGGTCCTCGGCCGCCGGGACCGACGACTTCCGGATCATCCTGGAGGAGGCCCGTACGGTCTGCGGCGAGGCGGCCCTGCTGGCGCCCGGCGACCCGGTGCCGTACATCACCGAGCTGGCCGTGGCGCGCGGGCTCGCCTATCCGCACGAGCGGTTCGACCAGCTCTGGGCGAAGGTGATCGACCGCGCCCCGGCGCACATGGGCGCGCATCTCGCCGCGCTGCACTACTGGTGCGAGAAGTGGCACGGTTCGCGCGAGGAGGCCGACCACTTCGCGACAACGGCCGCGGCGCGCGCGCCGCGGGGCTCACTGCTGGCGGCGCTGCCGCTGTTCGCGGTGTACGAGCATCTGCCCGAGGTCAATCTGGTGCAGGGCTTCTACCGGAGCGCGGTGGTGGGCAAGGCGGTCGAGGGCGCGCTCTTCGCGGTGCACGCGGCCCGGCCCGACGACCCGATGCTCGCGCATGTACGGCATCTGCTGATCCTCTTCCTCGTACGGCAGGAGCGCTGGGCGGAGACGATGAACCAGCTCGTACAGGTGGACGGGCATGTCGGGGCGCTGCCGTGGACGCTCGAAGGAGACCCGGCGCAGGTGTACGCGGTGTACCGGGCGCTGGCGGTGGCGGGATACGAGGCGAACGGCGGAAACCCGGCGACGCTGCCGCGGTAGCGCCCCTCGCGCGGGCCGCGTCCCCGGCCGTCCCGCGTCCTCCGCCGTCCCCTGCCGTCCACCCCGCGCCATCCGCCGTTCACCGCCGTCCACCGCCGTTCACCGCCGCCGTATTCACTTTGCCGCGCCGGCCTGTGGTGCGACATACTCCCGGTCCCCCCACGCAACACTGTCATGCTCATTTTCCTGTGGGGGGAATCTGTCCGATGGGCGCAACTCTGCGCGCGCTGCGCGCCCTCGTCCTGCTGACCGGCTTCTATCTGTTCGGGCTCATCCTGCTCGGGGCCCTCGCCGCCATCGACTGGACCGCGACGCTCTGGGCCCCGGCCTCCGTGTACGGGAAGCTCTACATCATCACCGCGCTCCTCGCGATCCCGGTCGTCCGCGGCATGTTCCTGCTCCGTACACCGAAGAACGAGGACGTCGCCGGTCTGCCGGTCACGGAGGCGCGGGAGCCCCGGCTCTGGGCGACCGTACGTACCCTCGCCGAGCAGGTCGGCACACGCGCGCCCGACGAGATCGTCCTCGTCGGCGAGACGAACGCGGCGGTCAGCGAGGACTCCCGGTTCCTGGGCCTGGTGGGCGGCAGGCGCCGGCTCTTCCTCGGGCTGCCGCTGATGGCCGGGCTGACGGAGGCTCAGCTACGGGCCGTACTCGCCCATGAACTCGGCCACTACAGCAACGCGGACACCCGGCTCGCGGCGATCACCGTACGCGGCCGGTTCCAAGTGCTGCGTACCGTCGCCCACTTCGAGGAGCGGGCGGGGAAAACCGCCGCCAAGGAGCGGGCGCGGCAGGAGAAGAAGGCGGCCAAGGCGCTGGCCAAGGGCAAGAAGGCCAAGGAGGTCGACACCTGGGGCGCGGGCGTCACCTACCGCACGATGGCCAGGCTCTACACGGGGTACGCGAAGCTCTACGTCCGCGCCACCGAGTCGGGTTCGCGCCGCCAGGAGCTGGCGGCCGATCTGGCCGCCGCCCGGATCGCGGGACGTGACGCGACGGCCTCGGCGCTGCGCGAGATCCCGGTGCTCGACGCCACGCACGAGTTCTACATGCGGTCGTACGCGACGCTCGGCGTCGGCGCGGGGCTGCTGCCGCCCCGGGGCGAGGTGTTCGGCGGTATCCGGCATCTGCTGGCCGCGCGCCATGAGGAGCTGGACACGATGCGGCGCGAGCTGCCGACGGAGACGTCGTCGCCGTACGACTCGCACCCGCCGATCGCCGAGCGGGTCGCCAGGATCGAGGCGCTGCCCGACGACGGCCGCGCCTCGGAACCGACGCGTCCGTCGCTCGGCCTGCTGAGCTCCCCCGAGGAGGCCCTCGCCGCGCTCGAACAGGTGGTGCTCACGCCCGAGGCACTGACGATGCAGCGGGCGGAGTGGCCGCAGCTCGTGCACGAGTCGATGGCGGTGTACGCGGACCGCTTGGCGGAACCGCTGCGGGAGGCGATGGAGGCGGTGGCTGTGGTGGCGGTGCCGGTGGCGGCAGGCGCCGATGCGGCGCGGCCGTCCCTGTCCGCTTCCCCGTCCTCATCCCCGTCCCCGTCCCCGTCCCCGTCCTCATCCCCGTCCCCGTCCTCCCCTTCGTCCTCGCTGTCCGCGCTGCTGGATGTGATCGACGGGGGCGCGCTGTGGGAGGTGGCCGACCGGCTGCCGAAGTCCGAGGAGGCGCGGGCGGCGACGGGCCGTGTGGCGCGCGAATTCGCCCGCCCGGCGCTGCGCCGGGGCCTGTCGCACCTGGTGACGAGCGACCTGATCCGGCGCGGCCGGGCGCACTGGCAGCTCTCGTGGACGGAGTCCGCGCGGCTGCTGCTGCCGACGGGGTACGAGGAGTCGCTGCCGGCGGCGCTGGACGCGGCGGTGGCGGACGCGCCGGACACGGCGCCGCTGCGGAAGCTGCTGGCGTCCTGAGGCGCCTCAAGGCGTCCGTCGGCGGCACGGTCCTTCCGCGCCCCGTCGTCCTTCCGCGCCCCTGGTTCCTCATCCCCGTAGCTGTCGCAGTCCCCCTCCCCGTCCCCACCTCTTCTTCTTTGATTTCTTCTTTGATCGGATTCCCATGGGCCGCCTGCTCCCCGTGATCGTTGTGACGATCGCCATCTACTTCTGGTTCAGGGCGCGCCGCGCGGGCTCCTCCGTCGCGCCCGCCACCGTCAAACCGTCCGCACGCTCCGCCGAACTCGGCTTCCTGCCCGTGGAACAGCTGGACGACGACCACTGCGCACCGCCCGCGCCCGAACTGCTGCGCGCGCTCGCCGGTGTCCGGTCCGGCGACTGGCGGCCCGCCGCCGAGCTTCTCGCGGCCGTCGGTACGGACTGGGAGAGACGCTCGATGTACGCGTTCGACCTCGGTACCGTCGCGGCCAAGGAGGACGGCTGGCTCCTCACCTGGGAGAAGAACCGCCCGGCCGATCCGGACGCGGCCATCGTCCGGGCCCGGAGCACCGTGAGCCTCGCGTGGGAGCTGCGGGGCGCGGCCCGCGCCGCCCGTACGAGCTCCGAGCAGTTCGACGGCTTCCACCGCACGCTGACCCGCTCGCGCGGCGAGCTGGCCCGTGCCGCGGAGCTCAATCCGCAGGACCCGACCCCGTATCTCACCGAGATCTGGACCGCGCTCGGCCTCGGCTATCCGGACGAGGAGATGCACCGGCTCTGGGCGGAGGTGACGGCCCGCGCCCCGCACCACTACGAGGCCCACTTCAGCGCCCTCCAGTACTGGTGCGCGAAGTGGCGCGGCTCGGACGAGCAGGCCCGCGAATTCGCGGCGCGCGCGGCGGAGGGCGCCGCGCCCGGGACGCTGATGACGGCGTTCCCGCTGATCGCCTTCTTCGAGGCGCACCTGGACGAGCAGGTGAAGCCGTCGACGTACAGCGGCCCGGAGCTGACCGCGCTGGTGGACGCGGCCCTGGCCGACGCGGCGGCGGCCGACGAGAGCCATCCGCGCCTGCCGGAGCTGCGGCATCTGCTCGCCTACTTCCTGGTCAAGCAGCGCAGGTACGAGGCGGCGGTGGAGCAGTTCCGGCTGGTGGACGGCTATGTGGACGCGCTGCCGTGGCGCTACTACGGCAAGGAGTTCTATGTGGCGCACCGGGAGGAGGCGGTCCGCAAGTCGAGGTGAGTCGGGCGCGGAGCGGGGCGGGTACGGGGCGGAGCGGGGCGGGTACAGGGCGGGGCGGGTACGGGGCCGGTTCGGACGGCTTTACGGAATGTCCGAGGGGGCCGGTACGTTTGAGAGAGCAGGACCCCACAGCCGAGGAGACCTGAGATGTTCCTGACCCGCCGCACCCCCGAGCTCCCCACCCCGGAGCAGACCCTGCCCGGCCGCCCCGAGCGCGATTTCCCGGTGCCCTCCCGCCACACGGTCCTCGGCAACCCGCTGCTCGGTCCGTACCCGGAGGGCCTGGAGGTCGCCGACTTCGGCATGGGCTGTTTCTGGGGCGCCGAGCGCACGTTCTGGCAGAAGGACGGCGTCTGGACGACGCTCGTCGGCTACCAGGGCGGCACGACACCGAATCCGAGCTACGAAGAGGTCTGCTCCGGCCTCACGGGCCACACGGAAGCGGTCCGCGTGGTCTACGACCCCAAGGTGATCTCGTACGCCGAGCTGCTGAAGCTCTTCTGGGAGTCCCACAACCCCACCCAGGGCTTCCGCCAGGGCAATGACGTGGGCACCCAGTACCGCTCCGCGATCTACACCCACTCCCCCGCCCAGGCCAAAGCCGCGGACACCGCCCGCGACGCCTACCAGCAGGTCCTGAAGGACTCCGGCTACGGCACGATCACCACGGAGATCCTCCCCTCGACGGGCCGCACCTTCTACCCGGCCGAGGCCTACCACCAGCAGTATTTGGACAAGAATCCGGCGGGCTACTGCGGCATCGGCGGCACGGGCGTGTCCTGCCCGATCGGCGTGGCCAAGACCACCGGCTGAGCCTGACTGAGCCGGCGGCACACGGCATCGAGCTGTGCCGCCGGCCAGTGGTGTATCAGGCGACGCGGTCCGCGAGCCCGGCGGGCAGCAGGTGGACGCCTGCCTTGTCCGTGCTGAGGCACAGTGAGCAGACCATCGCGTCATGCGTACGGCAGGCGGCCACGTCGGGGCGTTCGAACTCCTGGTGGCACACGTGGCACTCGTACGGCACCGCGCTCGGGTTGCCGTCGGCGTCGAGCAGCGGTTCGGCGATACCGTCGTCGGTGCGCCGCAGGTAGTAACGGCCCTTGGTGACGATCGCCATCAGCGGGGTGAGGACGAACGCGATCAGGGCGGCGGCGACCGCCGAGTACGGTTGCAGCGCGTCGCCCAGGACATGGAAGTACATGGCGATGGACAGCCCCGAGGCGGCGGTGAAGGCCACGACACCGACCGGGTTGACCGCGTACAGCATCCCCCTGCGGAACTCCGGTACGAGCGGGGAGAGTTTGAGCAGGTACTTGTTGACCATGATGTCGGTGGCGACGGTCACGACCCAGGCGATCGCGCAGTTGGAGTAGAACCCCAGGATGCTGTTGAGGAAGCTGAACATGTCCGCTTCCATCAGGATCAGCGCGAACAGCAGATTGACCAGGACGAAGACCATCCGGCCCGGATAGTGCTTGGTGACGCGTGTGACGGAGTTGGTCCACGCGAGCGAGCCCGAGTAGGCGTTGGTGACGTTGATCTTGATCTGGCTAATCACGACCAGGACCACCGCCAGCGGGACGACCAGCCAGGACGGCATCATCGCGTCGAAGGCGCCCCGGAACTGCTGGATGGGCTCGGTGGCGGCGGCCGGTCCCACCTCGGAGAGGACGTAGACGGCGAGGAACACCCCCATGGCCTGCTTGAGCGCCCCGAGGACCACCCAGCCGGGACCGGCCATGATCACGGCCGTCCACCAGGTACGGCGGTTCGCCTCGGTCTTGGGCGGCATGAAGCGCAGGTAGTCGATCTGCTCACCGATCTGCGCGATCAGCGAGAGGCACACGCCCGCGCCCAGCAGCACCGAGGCCGTGTTGACGGCCCCCTCGCCGTCGGTGCCCGCGTACGAGAGCCAGCGGTCCACCGTGCCGGGGTCGGTGGCGATCAGGTAGATGAGCGGTCCCGCCATCAGCAGAAGCCAGATGGGCGTCGTCCAGACCTGGAGCTTGCTGAGCGCCTTCATCCCGTAGATGACCAGGGGAATCACCATGACCGTGGAGACCAGATAGCCCGCCCACAGGGGCAGGCCCAGCCCCAGTTTCAGCCCCTGCGCCATGATCGAGCCTTCGAGGGCGAAGAAGATGAAGGTGAAGCTGGCGAAGATGACACTGGTCAGTACGGATCCGTAGTAGCCGAATCCGGAACCCCGGGTGATCAGGTCCAGGTCGATGTTGTACCGGGCCCCGTAGTACGCGAGCGGGAAGCCGGTGACGAAGATGACGGCCGCCGCGAGAGCGATCGCGGCGAGCGCGTTACCGGTGCCGTGGGTGAAGCCGATGCCGGCGCCGATGGAGAAGTCGGCGAGGTACGCGATCCCGCCCAGCGCGGTGGTCGCCACGACCATGGGCGTCCAGCGGCGGTAACTGCGGGGCGCGAAGCGGAGGGTGTAGTCCTCCAGGGTCTCGCTGGCGGCGGGCCCGGCGGGGTCGGCGGACCCGGCGGGTGCGGCCGACCCCGCCGACCCCGTGGGACCCGCCGGACCGGTCCCCGCCTCCGGCGCCGGGGGCTCCTGACCGCTGCCGGGCGCCATCAGTTGTGGCTCGCTGCTCATGCCGCGCCTCCTGGGGAGAGTGAGGTGGACTGTTCAGGGCGATGCTCGTCACCGGCCGGGCAGGCCGTACGCGGTCGTACGCGGCCGTAGGCGCGGTACGCGCGGGTGCGCGGGTGTACACGCGGGGGTCGGTCCGTACGGCGCACGCGCGGGAGCGGTGGGAGGAGTGGGGACGGATCAGCCATGACCCCGTGTCATGAGCGCGGACATTAGTCAGAACCTGTTTCCTGCCAGCGCTCCGCAGGTGAAGGAACCGTTTCCGGTTACTCTCGGCACCCGACGCGACACACCCGAGAGCGCCCGCCCGCACAGCCCACCCGGCCGCGCCCGCCCACACCCGCCCGCACAGCCCACCCACACACAAAGTCGCGCGCGGATCAGCGGGCGGCGGCGCTAGCTTGGGCTCATGTGCGTGTCCATGGATCAGGCCCAGTTCTCCGGCACCACCCTGTATGCCGGGCGGCTGCGCCATGACGTGCATGGGCTGGTCCATGTGCTGGGCTATCAGAACACCGCGGTGAATCTCGCCGACGGTCCCAACGCCATGCTGCTCCATCTCCCGGCGCGGCGGATGAGCAGGGCGAACTTCCTTTCGGTGGGGCGCAGTTCGGATGTGCTGCACCGTATGGTCGAGGCCGTACGACCCGTTGCCGCCGGTACGCGGTCGGACATCGCGTGGATGGGCTGGGACGACGGCGAACGGGTCGAAATGTTCGACCACGACATCTACACCGTGCTCCTCGCCACCGACCCGACCCTGCTGCCCGCCGCCCTCGCGCGGGTCCCGCCGCACCGGCGTCCCCGTCTCGATCCCCCGCTGCTGGAGTTCTACGCCGATCACTACCCGGGGTACCCCATCGCGGTGTGCTGCTTCGACAACGCCGAAGCGGAACAGGCGAAGCCGCTGCTCATGTGGTACGAGCCCATGTTCCCCGACCGGCTGATCCTGCCCGCCCTGGACTGTCACACCGGAGAGCCACCGGACCTCAAGGGCAAGGTGTCCGCCGATCACTGGGTGCTGTACGGAACCGATGAGGCACCGCCCGGCTGGGGCGAGCCCGTCGGCTATCCGCCCCGTATGCGCCACGAGCTGCGCGGTTTTCTCCCCGACACCGTCATGGGCACCTACTTCGGCGAACGCCCCCTGCCCAACGGCGACTTCGTCCTCCCTCACGAGGACCTGCTGGCGGGACGTCTGAACCGGATCCGCCGTCTTCCGCCCTCACGCCCGTCTTCGCCCCTGCCCTCGTCCTCGTCCCTGCCCTCATCCGGGCCCTCGCCCTCGTCCGGGCCCTCGCCCTCCTGACGACCGTACGCACCCAACAAGGAGAGCGCATGTCACGTCCGGTCACCATCGTCACCGGCGGCAGTCGGGGAATCGGCGCCGCGACATGTGTCCGGCTGGCGGGCGACGGACATGACCTGGCCCTGGGGTACGTCAGCGACGGTGCGGCGGCCGAGCGGGTCGCGGGCGCCGTGCGGGCGGCGGGGGCGCGCTGTGTGGCCGTACGGGCGGACACGTCCGACGAGGCGGACGTGGAGCGGCTGTTCGACACGGCGGTGACCGAACTCGGGCCGGTGACCGGCCTGGTCAACAACGCCGGGGTCACAGGCCCGCTCGGGCGCTTCGCCGACGTCCGCACCGAGGACCTGCGGCGGGTGGTCGACGTCAACCTCATGGGCTATCTGCTCTGTTGCCGCCGGGCCGCCCAGGACATGACCGCCCTCGGCACCGGCGCCATCGTCAACGTCTCCTCGGCGGCGGCCACCCTGGGCAGCCCCGGCGAGTACGTCCACTACGCGGCGACCAAGGCGGCCACCGACGCGCTGACCGTCGGTCTGGCCAAGGAACTCGGCCCGGCCGGCATCAGGGTCAACGGCGTCGCCCCCGGCGTCATCGAAACCGAGATGCACGCCACGATGGGCGATCCCGACCGCCCGGCCAAGGCCGCCCCCGAGATCCCGCTCCGCCGCCCCGGCCAGCCGTACGAGATCGCCGCCGCCGTCGCCTGGCTGCTGTCGCCGGACGCCTCGTACACCACGGGGACGGTCCTGAGGGTCGCCGGCGGGAGGTAATCCCCCTCGAAGCCGCCCCCGAGCCACCTTTCATGCGACTTTCAGTCCCTCGCCCTGGTGACGTGCCCGTCGGGCCGCGCGGGGCGGAGTGTCGAGCCCCACTGTCCGTTACGGCGGTGGGGCTCAGGGGCACGCTGAGCGCGCCGATGGCGGGCAACCGGGCGGGCGGTGATCAGCTTCGGCCGGGTGTCGGTTCGTACCCGTCCAGCGAGAAGCGCATCGAGCACTCGTCCTCCGGCTCGACCCTGACGGGCCGGCCCCACCACTCGCTCAGGGCGCGTCCGACGTCATACAGGCGCGTCCGTTCCTCCGGGCTGTACGCGGGGAAGCGGGCCCAGCCGTGGTCGGCGATCCGGTTGCCGATCTCGGTGAAGAACACGGCGCGGGCCCGCCGTTCCTCCTCCGGCGTCAGCGGAGTGGGGCCGCCCGCCGTGCCGCCCGGAGAAGGCACTTCGCGTACGTTGTAGAGATCCCGGATCATTCGCACTCCTGCCGGTGGACATCGACCTGAGGGCGCCCTGTGCTCTCCCCCACGCATGATGTCACCAGCAACGCCGATGGCTCCCCCAGCACGTGCGGAGAGGCCCGGACCGGAACGAGGCCGGTCGCGCCGGATCGTCCCGCACGACGTGTGGTGTGTGAGCGGACGTACCGAGTCATCGGCAGGCCGTGATACGCACGCGGCGCCGCCACTTGCGGAGCTACTTCCCGGCTTGCTCCTGGATCGCGCCCAGGGCGGCCGACACGCGCTCCTCCGTGCCCGCCTTGTCGACACCGAGCCCGCCGAGCACCCCCGCGCCGTCCTCCTGCTCCAGCAGCGCCAGCAGCAGGTGCTCCGTGCCGATGTAGTTGTGGCCCAGCCGCAGCGCCTCACGGAAGGTGAGTTCGAGGGCCTTCTTCGCCCGAGCGTCGAAGGGTACGAGGTCGGGCACGGGCTCACCGGACGGCTCCGGCAGCGCCCCGGTCACGGCCTCCTCGACCGTCTTCAGCGGGATGCCCTGGGCGACGAGCACCCGTGCGGCCAGCCCGTCGGGGTCGTCGAGCAGGCCGAGCAGGAGATGTCCTGTGCCGATCTGGGTGTGACCGCTTTCGCGGGCCTTGTTCTGGGACGCGACGACGACGTTCCTGGCCCGGGGCGTGAACCTGCCGAAGTCCTGGTTCGCGTCGGGCTCCTGCTCGCCCTTCGTCACGAACCGCTTCTGGGCCGCCTGCCGTGTGACGCCCATGGACTTGCCGATCTCGGTCCAGGAGGCCCCGGAGCGGCGCGCCTGGTCGACGAAGTGGCCGATGAGGTGGTCGGCCACCTCGCCGAGATGGTCGGCGGCGACGACAGCGCTCTGGAGCTGGTCGAGGGCGTTGCCGTGCACCTTCTTGATGGCCTCGATGAGGTCGTCGAGGCGAACGGAATGGGTTGTCTGAGTCGGTTCCACCATGAGGCAACCCTAGGTTGACAGCCAGCCTGTCGTCAACCCGTGGTTGACACTCTTCGTGTGTCCGGGCACCCCGCACGTCCGGGCAGCGCACCGGGCCGTCGGGCGGAGATACCGCGCTCATGGCACGGCTCACTCAAGAGGCGTGCGTACCGCCACCCTTGAACTTTGGGACAAGGAAGCTCATGAGAGCCGGGCGCGTGAACGGTCAGGCGCTCAGGGCTCCCTCGGTGAGGGCGCCGATGAAGGACGACCAAGCGGGCGCGGGAACGGCGAGGGCGGGGCCGTCGGGGTTCTTGCTGTCCCGGACGGGGACGATGCCGGGGACGCCGTCCGCGACCTCGACGCAACTGCCGCCGTCCGGGTTGCTGTAGCTGGACTTACGCCAGCCGAGAGGGGCGAGAACGGCTTCGATGACCTCGACGCAATCACCGTTGTCGCCACCGCTGTAGCTGGACTTGCGCCAACCAGCAAGCAGGGACGCGGGGACGACGTCTGTCACCTCGACGCAACTGCCGTTGTCGCCACCGCTGTAGCTGGACTTCCGCCAGCCAGTAAGGGCGGACGCCATGGGAACGCGGCTAACAGTCATCTTCGTAATCCTCAGCCACCGATTCGATCAGGGTGAGGGATGCCGCTGGCGGCAACGCGGCGGCCCTGGTCAAATCGTATGCCTGACGGAGCCGTCGCACGAGATGCGGATCGTCGAACAAGTTCCCGGTGAACACGCCCTCGACGTAGGCCATGTCGGGGGCATCGTCAAAGCTCATCAGAGTGACCATACTGCTCATGGTCGCGTGAGCTCCGGCGGAGAACGGGACGACCTGCAAGAAAATCCTGTCGGCTCGCATCAGCCTTGCGAGATCGCGCAGTTGTTCAGCCATTACAGCCGGACCACCGACGACGGTCCGCAGGACTGTCTCACTGAGGATGACCCAGGTCACGGGAGTCTCCGGGTTGTCCAGCAACTGTCGGCGCGAAGTTCGGACGGCGACCAACTCGTCCATCCTCTTCGGATTGGGGTTGGGCTCCCGTGATCGGTACACCGCTCGCGCGTACTCCGTCGTCTGCAAGATCCCCGGAACCAGCGAGACCGCATACTCATGGATGGCCGTCGCCAGCCGCTCCGCCTCCGCCGCCTCCCTGAAGTACGCCGCGTACTTCGCCTCCTCCAGCGTCCGCAGCATGCGGTAGAAGCGCCCTCCTGTGCCCAGCACCTGGTCGATGCGCTGTGCGTCGTCAGGGCGCGGCATACGGCGGCCCGCCTCGAAGTGGGCGAGGAGGGTGTAGTGGCAGACCACACCCTCGCTTAGCTGTTGCTGTGTCAGCCCCGCGGCCTCGCGCGCGATGCGCAGTTCCTGTCCGAAGTGCTTGCGTGGCGGCAGATACTCCCGCGCGTCACGCTTCTCTCCGCGCTTCTCCTCCTGCGTCATTCCAACGCCCCTTTCCTGTCACGCGCCTTGTCGAGCCATGACCCCCTTTCGCAGCGTACGCGCCACGCTGCCACTCCGTAATCAATTCATCACAGAAAGCACACGATGGCGGGTGCCGGGGAAGGCGCACCCGAGCCCGAGCCCCCGCACCATGTGACGCAGAGCACACCCGAACGAAAACCTGGCGGCGCCGCCGAACGTCTTGCCGGTGTGGGATCACGCAGGAGGACACTCGCTGAGCTGGACGAGGAAGGACTCGTCCGGCTCGTCGCCAAGGGCGACCGCGCCGCGTTCGAGGAGTTGTACCGGCGCACCGCCCCCTGGCTGACCGTGCGGCTGCGGCAGCGGTGTGCGGACGAGCAGATCGTCGCCGAAGTCATGCAGGAGACGTATCTGGCGGTATGGCGTGCCGCCGACGCGTTCGCCGGTGCGGCGGTCGGCGGCACGGCCGTCGGCTGGCTGTGGACGATCGCCGCGCGGCGTCTGGTCGACGCGTTCCGCCGCCGCGCGCACCACGCACGCCTTCCCGACGCGATGGCCGCCGGGACCGCTCGTACCGTCGCGCCCGCCGCCGAGGACGAGGTGCTCGCGGCGGCCGTCGACGGTGAGGTCGGTGACGCCCTGCGGCGGCTCGCGCCCGAACTGAGCGACGTACTGCGGGCCATGGTGCTCGACGGGCTCACCGTACGGGAGACCGCCGTTCTGCTCGGTCTGCCGGAAGGAACCGTCAAAACCCGCGCCCGTCGGGCACGGCGAGCCATGCGGGAGGCACTTTCATGAGCACCAACAAGCGTACGGACGCGGGCTCGGGCAGGGGCTGGGGCTCGGGCAGGGGCTGGGCCAGTCGGCGCCACAAGGCGCCCGACGCGCACCACGCCTCCGAGCCGCTCATCACCCGCTACGCACGCGGCGACACCGCCATCCCCGGCGACGAGATCTGGGCGCTGGAGGCCCACCTCGAATCCTGCGCGCTCTGCCGAGCCCGGCTCGCCGCCGCCGTGGAGAGCGCCGCGCCCGCGGTGAGCGCGCTCGTCGACGGCGTCTGGTCCGAGCTGGCGCCGCTGCTGCCCACGACCGCTCCCATGCCCAGGCGCCGCCGCTGGGCCCTGCCTCTGCTGGCCTGGGCCTCTCCGGTGATGGTGCCGTGGGTGTGCACGACCGTCCTCATCACCCTGCTCGCCATCCTGTTCGACCAGACGAACGGTCCGGGATTCGACTTCGTCCTCCTGCTCGCCCCCGTACTGCCCGTACTGGGCGTCGCCGCCTCCTGGGCGCGCGGTCTCGACCCTGCGTACGAACTCACCGCGGGGACACCGCGCGCCGGACTCCCCCTGGTGCTCCGGCGCACCACGTCCGTACTGGTCGTGGTGATCTCGCTGCTGACGCTCGCCGGCTGGATCACCGGTACCGGCATCGCGCAGTGGCTGCTGCCCTGCCTGGCCTTCACCACCGGCACACTCGCGCTCGGCGGGCTGGTCGGGGTGACCCGGGCGGCGGCCGGACTGGTGCTGGCGTGGGTGGCCGTGATCGTGGCGCCGACCGTGGCCGTGAGCCGTGTGCCCTTCGCGGACCGTACGCCCGTCACCCTCCAGACGGACGCCCTCCCCGTGTGGGCCGCCGTCTTCGCGCTCGGCCTGGCGGTCGTGATCGTCCGCAGGGGCGCGTACTCCCTGCTCGGAGCGCGCCGCTGACACGCCCGTCGCCCGTCGCCCGTCGCCCGTCGCCCGTCGGCACCTTGCGCCCACCCGCCCCTCTCCGCGCCATCCCGCGCCACCAATACCAACCGCCAACCGCCAACCAGCGAAAGGTTCCTCACCCATGACCGAGGAAGTGACCACATGACACGCGGCGTGACCGCTGCCGAAGTGGCGCCCACCGCATACGCCTGGGAGATCCACGCCGAAGGGCTCAAGGTACGGGCCGGGGGCCGCAAGCTGGCCGTCGACGGTCTGGACCTGGCCCTCGGCACCGGGGTGCACGGGCTGCTCGGGCCCAACGGCGCCGGGAAGACCACTCTCATCCGCGCCCTCGCCACGGTCCTGCGGCCGGCCGACGGCTCCCTCGAACTGCTCGGCGCTCCCGCCGGAGCGCAGAACCGCCGCCGCGAACTGCGCCGGCGGATCGGTTATCTGCCGCAGGAGTTCGGCTACTACCGGCGCTTCACCGTCCGCGAGTTCATCGAGTACATGGCATGGCTCAAGGAGGTCCCGGCGGCGGAGATCCCCGGCGCCGTACAGCGCGCCGTCGAGCGCGTCGGGCTCGCGGACCGCGCCGACCACCGGCTGAAGACGCTGTCCGGCGGCATGGTGCGGCGCGCCGGTATCGCGCAGGCGATCGTCAACGACCCGAGGATCCTGCTGCTCGACGAGCCGACGGCCGGACTCGACCCCGCCCAGCGCCTGCGCTTCCGCGAACTGCTCCACCAGCTCGGCACGGACAGCTGTGTCGTCGTCTCCACGCATCTCGTCGAGGACGTCGCGGCGGCCTGTACGGACGTACTGCTCATGGCCGACGGCCGCACCGTGTTCAGCGGCACACCGGACCAGCTCGCCGACGCGGGCGGGCCGGACGACCCGGGCGACAGCCCGATCGAACGCGGTTACGCGGCGCTGCTCATGCGCTCCGAGCCCGGAAGGGGTACCTGGTGAACCCGGCAGGACCACAGACACAGCCGTCGTACGCGGACAACCCGACCCGGACGCCGCGCACCGAGGACCCCAAGGCTCCGCGCGGAGGGCGGATCCTGCGGATCGAACTCCGTCGCTCCAGCGGCCTGTGGCTGAGCGCGC
Source organism: Streptomyces sp. NPDC055025 (assembly GCF_053608565.1). Classification (NCBI taxonomy): domain Bacteria; kingdom Bacillati; phylum Actinomycetota; class Actinomycetes; order Kitasatosporales; family Streptomycetaceae; genus Streptomyces; species Streptomyces sp. NPDC055025. Next base: position 9,913 of record NZ_JBSGVS010000012.1, on the reverse strand, counting down.
TCCTCCTGTTCGGCTCGCTCGCCCTGCTCCAGCTCTTCAGCGACGGACCGTGGGGGGAGGGTGCCGAGTCCTGGACCGCGCAGTGGACGTCCACCGCCTGGTGGGAGCGGTATCTGATGGTGTTCCTGTGGCCGCTGTCCGTGGCCGCCGGGGCCGTGCAGGGGCTGCGGGACCACCGTTCCGGTATGACGGAACTCATCGGCACCACACCGCGCCCGCCGTGGCAGCGCGCGGCCAGGACGGCGGGCGCGCTCGGGCTGGCCCTCGCCACCGCCTATGTGCTGGTCTTCCTCTACGGAGCGGTCCAGGTGATCGGCAACGAGGGGTACGCGCATCCGCGCTGGCTGCCCATCCTGCTGGTCGGGGCGCTGGCGCTGGTCGCCGCCGCCTGGCTGGGGATGGGGATCGCCAGGACCCTGCCGTCCGCACTCACCCCGCCCGCGCTCACGATGGCGACGCTGATGGCCGTGATCCTCGTCCACGACGCGGTCACCAAGGACATGTTCCCCAACCGGATCGTTCTCCTGTCGCCGTCGCTGGCGGAGGTGCACAGCGTGTTCCTGACCGTCGCCTGGCGTGTCAACGCCGGGCAGGCGGTGTGGCTGCTCGGTCTCGCCGCCACGGGTTTCCTGCTGCTGGTGGCGGGGAAGCGGCGTGCCCGGCTGCTGGCGCTCCTGCCCATGGTGCTGGGCGCGGCGGTCGCGGTGCCGCTCCTGCCCGCGTCCCACGACCGCGACTACGTCATCGACAAGGCGGCGACGGCGCTGGTGTGCGAGGGCCCCGTCTGTGTCACGCGGCTGCACGAACGGGAACTGGCCGCGCTCGCCGGTCCCGAGGGCCCCGGCGAGAAGGCGCTGCGGCTGCTGGCGGCCCTGCCGGACCCGCCGTCCACGGTGCGCGAGACGGTCCCCGCGTGGCCGCCCGGCGTGTGGCAGCCGCAGGCGCCGCCGCAGCCCGCCGGTTTCGTCCCCGTCGACTTCGAGGCGCGGGCGCTCAGCGGCGCCCCGAAGGACGAGGTCCTGCGCGGTCTGCTCGCCGGGGCCGGTACCGCGCCCTGTGTCGTACCGCTCAGGACGTATCCGACCGAGGAGGAGGAACGGCGCTACGACGAGACCAGGGCCGTACGCGAAGTGGCCGCGCGCACGGTGGCCGCCGCCTGGTTCACCGGGGAGCTCAAGCCCCTGCGGGGCACGGGCCCGCTGGGGGCCGAGGCGGGCAAGCTCGCCGGGCCCGCCTGGGACGCGCTGCGCGCGCTGCCCTCGGACGAGCAGCGGGAGCGGGTCGCGGCGCTGCGGACGGCCGCGCTGAGCTGCGAGGGCGATCTGCTGACGGTGCTGGGGGAGGACGGCCCGAGGTGAGGAACGTGACGCCGGGGGACGGGAAAGGGTCGGAGCCGCGGGAACACCCGTCCCCCGTAAGGCCGTTGGCGCGGGGCGCCCGCTCGCGGACGCCGGGCGCCCGGTCGCTGGCGTCGGCTGCCCGGTCGCTGGCTGCTGCCCGGTCGTTGTCGGCTGCCCGCTCGCTGGCGCTGGGCGTCCGGTCGTCGGCGCTGGGCGTCCGGTTGGCCCCGGCAGTCCGGTCGTTGGCGCCGGCCGCCCGGTGGCCGGTGCTGTATGCCCGGTCCCGGCAGGTCCCCGTCTCGCTCGCCGCCGTGCTCGGCTGCGCCGTCTTCGTATGGTCGCTCCCCCGGAGCGGGACATCCGGTGATCCGAGGATGGTGGCCCTGCTGCTGACCTCCGTGGTGGCGGTGGCCTCGACCGGGCTGAGCGGGCAGGACCTCGCGCTGGACCGTACGGCGGCGATCCGCTGGGCACCCCGGCGCGCGGCGCACGTGCTGCTCATCGCCGCGCTCGCCGTGGCCGTACTGCTGGTCCTGTCGGCCTTGTCGGTGCTGTCGGCGCCGGGCGGCGGGCCGGTCCCGGTCGGGTACGCCGTACGCAACAGCGCCGGGCCGGCGGGCGCCGCCGCGATCGGGGCGGTGGTGTGGGGCGGACGCTATGCCTGGACGGTGCCGTTCGGCTGGTGCCTGACCGCGTTCGTCGTACCGGTACCGGCCTCCGGCGGAGTGCCCGCCCAGGTGGCGACCTGGATGCTCCAGCCGTCCGGCACCCCGGCCGCCACCTGGACCTCGGCCGTGCTGGCGGTCGGCGGCGGGCTCGTCTACGCGCTGGCGGGTCCCCGGCGCTGACGGGCCGTCGAGCGCACCGAGCGCGGTGTACCGCACCGCATCCCGCCGCATCGCATGGGATCGCATGGCATCGCATCAGCCGGGCCGCCCTCCGGTGGTCCGGCTACACTCGACGCCATGTTCGCCCACTACTACTTCCTGTGATTCCGGACCTGCTCCCCAGGTCCCCCGGAATCCAGCCCTGACCGACCCGACGCGGCACGCGATACGCGATGCGCGGCGCGCGGGTGTCAAGGCCTGTCCTCACAGGAAGAAGCATGCGCGAGCACGCCCAATTGGCGATGAAAGACGTTTCCAAGGCGTACGGCGACCGGTCGGTTCTCGATCAGGTGTCGCTGACCGTACGTCCCGGCGAGAAGGCCGGAATCATCGGGGAGAACGGCTCCGGCAAGTCGACACTGCTGCGGCTGCTGGCCGGGGCCGAGCACCCCGACGCCGGTGAGATCACCGTCCGTTTCCCCGGCGGTGTCGGCCATCTCGCCCAGACCCTCGGACTCGATCCCCTGTGCACCGTCCAGGACGCCGTCGACTCCGCCCTCGCCGAGGTGCGGGAGCTGGAGCGCCAGCTGCGCAAGGCCGAGAAGGCTCTCGGCGGGGCCGGTGACGAGGAGCTGGCCGCGTACGGCGAACTGCTCACGGCGTACGAGGAGCGCGGCGGCTATCAGGCCGACGCCCGGGTCGACGCCGCGCTGCACGGTCTCGGGCTCGCCCGGGTGACGCGCGGGCGGCGGCTCGGCTCGCTCTCGGGCGGCGAGCGGTCCCGGCTCGCGCTGGCGTGCGTGCTGGCGTCGGCGCCCGAGCTGCTGCTGCTCGACGAGCCCACCAACCATCTCGATCTCCGGGCCACCGGCTGGCTGGAGGAGCAGCTCAGGGCACACCGGGGGACGGTGCTCGCCGTCACCCACGACCGGGTGTTCCTGGAGCGGATCGCGACGACGATCCTGGAGGTCGACCGGGACACCCGGGCGGTGACGCGGTACGGGGACGGCTGGCAGGGCTACCGGACGGCGAAGGCGGCGGCCCGGCAGCGGTGGCGGCAGGACCATCTGGAGTGGCTGGCCGAGGTGGCCCGTACGGAGGAGCTGGTCGCCGCGTCCGGGCAACGGCTCGCCGCCACCGGCAAGGACCCCCGCCAGGGCTTCGGCAAGTACCGCCGCGCCCATGAGGCGAAGCTGTCGGGGCAGGTCAGGGCGGCGCGGCAGCGCCTGTGGCGGCTGCGCCGGGAGCCGGTGCCCGCTCCCCCGGAACCGCTCAGATTCGCACCCGCACTGAACTCCGGCGCCCTGAACTCAGGCGCGGCGCCACGAGCGGTGCTCGCGGCGCCGGGAGCGGCGCCGGTGACGGGGGCCGACCCGGCGGCGGGCCCGGAGGACGCGGGAGGCATGACGGGTGCGGGAGGCATGACGAGCGCGGGAGACACCGGAGATACGGGGAACGGGCAGGGCGTCGTGGCCGAGTTGGCCGACGTGGTCGTCGGAGACCGGCTCCGGGTGGCCGCTCTGCGGGTACGGGCGGGCGAACGGCTGCTGGTGACGGGCCCCAACGGCGCGGGCAAGAGCACCCTGCTCCAGGTGCTGGCGGGTGAACTGCGCCCGGACAGCGGCTCGGTGACCCGCCCCCGCCGGATCGGCCGGCTGGCCCAGGACCTGCCCGCCGTACCGTCCCGGCTCCCGCTCCTGCGCGCCTTCGCGGCCGACAGGCCGGGGCCGCCGGAGGAGTACGAGGACGAGCTGCTGGGCCTCGGGCTGTTCCGGGCGGACGATCTGGCCGTACCCGTCGCCTCGCTCTCGGTCGGCCAGCGACGCCGGCTGGAGCTGGCCCGGCTGGTGACCCGTCCCGTGGAACTGCTGATCCTCGACGAGCCGACGAACCATCTCGCGCTCACCCTGGTCGAGGAGCTGGAGGAGGCGCTGCGGAGCTACGCGGGCGCGTTGGTGGTGGTCTCGCACGACCGCCGCTTCCGGGCCGGTTTCACCGGCGCGCGGGTGGAGTTGCGCTCGGGGCGTGTCGTACGGGAGACCGGCCCCGGGGCCGACGCGGAAGACAGCAGGCGGCCCCGAGGGGGTCATTGATCAACCGACGAATGAACGCTTATCAGCTCGGCCCTGCCTGGGCCCTCCGGTGGGTCCGTGGGCCCTGCGGGTGGGCCCCGAACCGTCCTTAGGCTGCTGCCGCTCGGGGGGCAACAAGGGCGTGAGCTGGGAGAACAGGTGAAGGGCGCAGGCAGGTTCCGCGGTCGGTACGGGCTTCGGCTCCGGCAGAGGCACGGGCAGGGGCACGGGCAGGGGCACGGACAGCGGCACGAACAGCGGCACGGCCGGGGGTGGAGTGACAGCGGGCAGAGCGGGGCCGAGTACGCCGCGATGGTCGGGGTCGTGTCCCTGGTCGTGGCCGCGATCGTCGGCGTCAGCGTGCCCGCCGACACGGCGACCGGGCTGAAGAGCGCGGTGTGCCGGATACTCCACCCGTTGAGCGGGTCCGACGCCTGCGCCTCCGGCGACTACGCGGACGGCGAGGGCGACGGCGAAGGCGGGGGAGACGGCGGCGGGGGCGGGGGCGGAGACACCTTCGTGCCGGGCGACGACCCGTTCGAGCCCGCGAAGTGTCTGCTCTCCCAGGACCAGACCAAGGACACCGTCGTCATCCAGATCTTCTTCATCAAGATCAGCAGCTCCGAGACGGTCAAGCTCCAGCAGTGGTCGGACGGCACGGTCACCCTGGAGCGGATCACCGAGACCGGGGGCGGGGTCACGGCGAGCATCTCCGCGGGCATCCCCGGTCTGAAGGACTGGGGCGGCAGCGCCAAGCTGAGCGGCACCTATCTGGCGGGCAGCGGCAGCGGCGGACAGTGGCTCTTCAACGGGAACAAGAGCGACAACCCCCAGGCGGACCTGGAGGCCAACCTCGCGGACGCCAAGCAGTTCGCCGAATACCTGAAGGCCATGGACGACTGCAACAGCCGTCCGGCGGGCCCCCGTTCCTCCGAACTCGGCATGATCTGCGGCTACCACGCGGGCAAGAAGAAGCCCGACCTCGAACCGGAGCGGGCGCCGGACGTCGACATCACCAAGACCTCCACGGAGGCCTCCGGCAATGTGAGCTTCGGCGGGAAGTTCAAGAGCAACGGCAAGAGCGGCAAGGACGCCGGGAAGAGCGACGGCCCCAAGGACCTCGGCAAGATCTCCGGCGAGGTGCTCTCCGGCACGATGACCGAGGACGTCGTGGTCATGCGCCACAACACCGGCCAGAACGCCGGGAAGATCACCTTCATCTACACCTTCACCGTCAAGGGCATAGCGGGCGCCGGAGGCGTGGCCACCGGCGAGCGGATGCAGCAGGTCGCGGTCACCTACGACGCGGCGGCCTACGACCAGGAAGAGGAGGACGACGCCCCGCACCACCCGGAGAAGCTGGTGATCACCACCAGCCAGGAAGCCGGTGACGGCAACGGCTTCAAGGGCGAGGCGGGCGCCAACGCGGGTCCCGTGACCATCGATGTCGGCGGCGGCGGCGGAACCACCGAATCCGAGATACACACCGAGACGGCCGAACTCATCCTCGACGACGACGCCGACAGCACCGCCGTCGAGGACTGGCTCCGCGGCAACGGCGACCCCGCGAAGAACCCGCTGCCCTCCCCCTCCGACGCGGCCGAGGTACCGGGCCCCGACGCGAGCCCGCTGGAACGGCTCCTGCACGACAAGGGAAAACTCAGCAAACTCGACTACAAGGCCAACACCGACTGGTGGAACGCCTCACTCGGCATCGGCTTCGGCATCTCCGTCGGACAGTTCTCCCTCGGCTTCAAGCTCTTCGGGATCGACATCACCCATGAGCACAAGGAGCAGACGATCACCGGTGACCCCACCTACGCCACCGGCCCGAAGAACGGCGGCGCCCGGCCCTGGGTCGAATGGAAGAACTGCACCCGGACCAAGCCCATCACCACCTGAGGAGGGCGGGACCGTCGGGCACGATCAGGGCGGTACCGTCCGGCACGATCAGGGCGGTACCGTCCGGGACGGATCCGGGCGGTCGCCATGGCGGAGACCCGCCGGACGCCCGCCCCGCCCCCGGAGCCCGGTACGGCCCTCAGAGCTTGGTACGGAAGATGCCGGCGGGGCGCTCGCGGCGGTAGCCCAGCGCCTCGTTCACGGCCAGCATCGACGCGTTGCCGTCCGCGACGGTCGTGGTGATCTCCCGTACGGCGGGGTGCAGTTCGCGCAGCCGCCCCAGCAGATGGCGCTTGACCGCCCGGCCGAGACCGCGCCCCCGGTGGGCCGGGACGACGACCGTGTCGTACTGGACCGCGCGGGTGTCGGCGGGATCGCGGAGCGCCACCTCCGTGTACGCCACCACGGCGTCGCCGTCCGTCGTGTCGAGCACCGCGGCGGTGAGGACGATCCCGCCGCGCCGCTCCATCACCTGGGCGCCCGCCCGTATCCGTGCCACGTCCGAGCCCGGTCTCCGCTCGTCCAACTGCCCTCCGGGCACGGCTGCCGGCGCGTCCCGTACCGTCGCGTGGGCACGGGCGAAGGACTCGGCCGGTCCGTCGGGGACCGCGCCCGACCAGTCGGTGAAACGGAGGCCGTCGGGCAGCGCGGGCGGCGGGATCTCGTCCACCGCCTGCTGGACACGGAGTACGTACCAGCCGAGCGGAAGCACATTCGTGAAGCCCAGGCTGTCCACGAACGCCTCGCCCGCGCCGCCGAGTTCGAGCACGGTCGAGACCGAGGTGCGGCCGTGCGCGAGGAGTTCGGCGCGTACGGCGGCCCAGAGCGCGGCGCCGACCCCGGACCGCCGGGCGTCGGGCCGTACCACCAGGGCGTCGAGAAAGGCGGTGTGGCGGCTGTCCCGGTCGGTGAACAGCAGCAGCGAGGCGACACCCTCGTACGAGCCGTCGGGTCCCGTCGTCGCGAGATGAACGTTACTGCCGTGCAGCGGGGGCACCCGCAGCCTGCCCGCGGTCTCCCCCCTGCTGGGCTCGGGGACCGAGGCGGGGAGATCGCGGACATGTGCGGCGCTGATCACCGCGTGATAGGCGTCTGTCTCGGCGTCCGACGGCGGGCTTCCCAGAGTGATCAGCATGGACCGAACCTACGCGTACGAGGAGGGCGACGCCCCCGAGTTGACGGGACGTCCGGGCGGGGCGGGACAGGGTGCTCGTGCCCCGACAGCACAAGCACCCCCGGCCGGACCCTGTCCGGCAGGTCCTGTCCGGCCGGACCCTGTCCGGCCGGACCCTGTCCGGCCGGACAGGACCTGCCCCCGCTGCCTGGTCCGCCCGGCTCCACGGTCCGGGCGGCACGCTACGGCCGGTGCGGCCGCAGTGGCTCAGGCCGCCGCGTTCTCGGTGACCGTGACCCGGCCCTTGCGGATCGTGGCGAGCCGTGGGGCCCGGCGGGCGATCGAGCTGTCGTGAGTGACCATGATGAACGTCAGGCCGTGCTCTTTCCAGAGGCCCTCCAGCAGTTCCATGATCTCGTCACGCATCGACTCGTCGAGATTTCCCGTGGGTTCATCGGCGAGCAGCACCTTCGGCCGCTTGACGAGCGCGCGGGCGATCGCGACACGCTGCTGCTGGCCGCCGGAGAGTTCGCCGGGCACATGGCCGAGCCGCTCACCGAGGCCGACGGAGTCCAGGGCCTCCGCGGCCTGCTGCCGCCGGGCGGCGCCCTTGACGCCGAGGGGCACGAGCGCGGTCTCGACGTTCTCCTGCGCGGTCAGGGTGGGGATGAGGTTGAAGCTCTGGAAGACGAAACCGATGTTCTCGGCGCGCACCTTCGTCAGCCGGGCCTCGGGCAGGCTCGCCAGATCCACCCCGTCGAACTCGACGGTGCCCTTGGTCGGCCGGTCGAGCCCGCCGAGCATCTGGAGAAGGGTGGACTTGCCACCGCCGGTGGGACCCTGGATGACGAGCCGGCCGCCGTCCTCGATGGTCAGATCGACGCCCGCGAGCGCGTCGACGGTCTTCTTGCCGCGCTGATAGCGCTTGGTGACACCGCTGAGCTGGTACACGGTTCAACTCCTGCTGTACGGACCGCTGTACGGACTGCCTTACGGACTGCCGTTCGAGGGTGTGGGACGGGGTGGTGCGGGAGGGTGAGGCGGTGAGGAGGGTTCCGGCGGTGCGGGGGACAGTGGCCGGAGGAGGCCGCCGGGCCCTGTCCGGTGCGGCCCGTCACTCCAGCCGCCGCAGCGCGTCCGCCGGGCGCAGCCGGGACGCGCGCCAGCCGCCGAAGCCGCCCGCGATCAGACCGCCCGCGACGGCGAGTCCGACGGCGATACCGAGGGTGGCGAGCGAGACGGGCGCGGTCAGGGTGATGTCGAGCGCCTTGGCCGCGGTCTGCCGCGCGGCTCCGCCGCCTCCGAAGCCCCCGCCGCCACCGCCGAAGCCGCCACCGCCACCGCCCGTGGAGCCGAGCTGCGCCGTCAGGGTCGGGCTGACGGCCGTGACGAGATAGGCGCCGCCGAGCCCCAGCGCGATACCGAGCACACCGCCGAGCAGGCCGTTGACCAGTGCCTCGCCCACCACCTGACGGGTCACCCGGCCGCTCTTCCAGCCGAGCGCCTTGAGCGTGCCGAACTCCCGTACCCGGCGGCTGACCGCCGAGGAGGTGAGCAGACCGGCCACCAGGAAAGCGGCGATCAGTACGGCGATGGAGAGCCACTTGCCGACGGTCGTGGCGAGATCGGAGGCCGTGGACAGGGAACCGGAGACGGTGTCCGCGAGATCGGCCGAGGTGGTGACGGTCGTGTCCGGCACGTTCTTCTGGATGGCGGACTTGACGCCCTCGATCTGCTGCGAGTCGGCGGCCTTCACATAGACCGTGGTGACCTTGTCCTTGGAGTCGGCCAGGGTCTGGGCCTTCTTCAGCGGAATGTAGAGATTGGCGGCGGCGTCGCCGCTGTCGGCGGTCGCGACCCCGACGATGGTGAACTTGGTGCCGGAGATGGTCACGGTCTTGTCGACCGCGAGGCTCTTCTCCTTGGCGTACGCGCTGTCGACGATCGCGACGGCCGCGTCGGTCTCACCGCTCGTGAAGGTACGGCCCGAGGTGATCTTGGAAGAGGTGAGCGGGCCGAGGGCGGGCACGGAGACATCGGTGCCGTACACCGAGTAGGTGTTGACGTCGAACGCGGCGCCGCCGCCCCGGACCTCGCCGCTCCCGCCGCCACCACCGCCGCCACCGCCACCGCCGCCCTGCCCCGGGGTGAACTCGCCGGGCTTGAACTCTCCGTTGACCTTGAGCACGGTCAGGCTCAGCCCGCCGACGGCGTCGGCGACCCCGTCCTGGCCATCGACCTCGGTCACGGTCGAGGCGGCCAGCGTCTGGAAGCCCTGGACCACCACCCGGTCACTGCTCTGCTCGCCGTCGCCCTGGGCGTCGAACTCGAAGCGCGGCCTGTTCTGACCCTCCTCGCCGGGCGGGGGCGCGGCCTTGGTGACGGTCATGTCGGTGCCCAGGCCGTACAGCGACTGCAGGACCTTGTCCTGTGCCTGGCTCATACCGGAGGAGACCGAGCTGACGATGATCACCAGCGCGATACCCAGGGCGAGCCCCGAAGCGACGACGAGCGCCGCCTTTCTGCGACGGCGCAGCTCGCGCCTGAGATACGTGAAGAACATGAGCGTGAAGCTAGGCAGCGGGCGTGATGAAGTGTTGAGGCTCCGGTGAGAGCTGGATGAGAACGCGAACGGCGGCGGCACCGCGAGGGTGCCGC